>JAFTTT010000086.1 GCA_017466625.1 Clostridia bacterium | reverse complement strand
TTTTGCGTATATTATATATAATCATAGATGGTAGGAGTTATCCCTATACTTAAAGTGTTCAGCTTTTTTGTAGGGGTCGACGTCCTCGGCGACCCGTCTTTATACCCTCAAGCAATTATAGGAGGTTTTATATGACCGTTACCGAAATGATCAACGAAAGAGAAAAATCGACTCTTTCTGAATTTGCATTTTTGTCCGCGAATTCGAAGGGCAGAGATTACCCGATAAATCCGTGTGATCTTCGCGGAGAATTTCAGCGCGACCGTGACAGAATAATACACAGTAAGGCGTTTCGCCGACTGATGCACAAGACACAGGTCTTCCTTTCTCCCGAGGCGGACCATTACCGCACCCGTCTTACTCATACTCTTGAGGTAAGCCAGGTGGCAAGAAGCATCGCAAGAGCGCTTCGTCTGAACGAGGATCTTGCCGAAGCGATAGCGCTCGGACACGACCTCGGACATACGCCGTTCGGACACGCAGGCGAAAGAGTGCTCCGCCGTTGCTACGACCCGTCGTTCGCTCACTATGAGCAGAGTATAAGAGTCGTTGAGAAGCTTGAGAAGCTGAACCTCACCTGGGAGGTGCGCGACGGTATTTTGCATCACACCAAGGGAGGCGCGTCTACCCTCGAAGGACGGCTGATACTTGAAGCGGACCATATCGCATACATAAACCACGATATAGACGACGCCTGCCGCGCAGGAGTGCTCCGTTACTCCGACATTCCGAGCGATATAATCGAAACGCTCGGATATACGCACGGCGAGCGTATAAATACGATGGCGCTTAGTATTATCAGAGCGAGCGAGGGACGCCCCGTTATCGAAATGGAGCCGAAGATCCGCGAGGCGACTGACCGTCTTCACGAGTTTCTATACGAAAACGTCTACCGCAACCCGATCGCAAAGGGCGAGGAGGGCAAGGCGGAGGAGCTGCTTGAAAAGCTCTACGATTACTTTATAAAGCATCCTGAGGAAATGCCCGACGAGCATAGAAATACGGCGGAAAGAGAGGGCGTCGACCGCGCGGTCTGCGACCACATCTCCTGCATGACCGACCGATATGCTCTGAATCTCTATAAAAAGCTGTTCTTACCCGACCCCTGGCGCGGATAAAACGGAGAAAATCTTAAAGGAGGGAAAACATGATATCGCCTCAAATAATCGAAGAAATCAAATATCGAAACGATATTGAAGAAGTAATATCACAGCACGTTTCCCTCAAAAGAGCAGGAAACAATCTGATCGGACTTTGCCCGTTTCATAGTGAAAAAACGCCGTCGTTTACGGTGTTTACGGGAACGAAATCCTTCTACTGCTTCGGCTGCGGAGCAGGGGGAGACGTTATCTCATTCGTGATGAGGACCGAGAATCTGACCTACGTTGACGCGCTTCGAGCTCTCGCAAAGCGCTCGGGAATCGAGATCCCGGAGGACGAAAAGGATCAGAGAATGGGAGTCCGACGCGAGCGAATAATCGAAATGAACAGAGACGCGGCGCGCTTCTTCCACGAATGTCTGAAACAAAGCAGGGAAGCGCAGGAGTACGTGGCAAAGAGAAAGCTCTCGACCGCGCTTATCAAGCATTTCGGCGTCGGATATGCTCCGAACGACTTTGAAGCGCTGGCGAAGCACCTGCGAAGCAAGGGCTATACGCAGGAGGAGATGAAAGAGGGCTTCCTTTGCTCGATAAGCAAGAAAAACGGAAAATCATACGACATTTTCCGAAACAGAATAATGTTCCCGATAATCGACGTCAAGGGCGACATAATCGCCTTCGGCGGACGAACATTAAGTAACGACAAGGCGGAAGCGAAGTATATAAATACGAACGACACGCCGGTCTTTAACAAAAGGCGAAACCTCTTCGCATTAAACTACGCGAAAAACTCATGCTCCGAGCAGATGATACTCTGCGAGGGATATATGGACGTCATAAGCTTGCACGGCGCCGGCTTTACGAACGCAGTCGCATCCTGCGGCACGGCGTTCACGCCCGACCAGGCGCGGCTTATGAAAAAATACACGAAAAGCGCGATAATATGCTTCGACGCAGACGAAGCGGGTCAGCGTAACGCCGATAAGGTCTTCAAGCTTCTTTCAGAGGTCGGCCTTGAAGCAAAGCTTCTTAAGGTCGAAAACGCAAAGGACCCGGACGAGTTTATCGGTAAATTCGGTAAAGAAGCGTTCAACCGCCTCTTAAACCGAAGCCGAAGCCGATTTGATTTCAAATTCTCGTCGATAATCGCAAAGTACAATATAAACGACGTCGGCGACAAGGTAAAGGCCGCGTCCGAGCTTTCGGACCTGCTTGCAAGCGGTTGGAGCGAGGTCGAACGCGACGTATACTCGCGTCAGGTCGCGAAGCACCTTGACATCTCTCTTGAAAGCTTCAAGGCAGATATCAAGCGTAAGATGTCGAAAAATGAAAAAGCAGAGAAAAAAGACGTCAAGAGAAGCGTAATGCTGTCGACCGAGGGCTTCGGTGACAGAGTAAATCCCGATCGGCTTAAGAATCAGAGCGCGGCGGGAGCCGAGGACGCGATCCTCGGAATACTCGCCACCTATCCCGAGCTAATTCCGAAGGCGCGCGATAAGGAGGCACTTACGGAGGACGACTTTGTGACCGAGTTCAACCGTCGGGTATATAAGAAGATGACGGAGCTCGGAAACAGCTTCGATATAGGACTCATAGGCGACGATTTCAGCCAGGAGGAAATATCGAGGATCGTCCGCAATTCGGTATCGCGTCAGTCGCTTACCGATAACGGCGAAAAGGTGCTTTCCGAGTGCATTTCGCGTCTGAAGTCGCTGAAGAAAAAAGAAAGTCAATCGCTTGAGGATCTGATCGCAAGCAAAAGAAACAATATAAAAAACGAGGGTAAATAAAATGGAGAACAATAATAACAACGTAAATAACACCCAGGCCGAGACCGCGGTAAACAACGGCGGCGAAAAGAAAATAGAAATGCGCGACCTT
>JAFTTT010000085.1 GCA_017466625.1 Clostridia bacterium | reverse complement strand
ATAGATTAAAAAACTCTGCATCAAACCCATTTTTAAAATTCGGCGTGTATTTTCTGCCATCAAAACAAAACCCGTATTGATAGTCGTTTTCATAGAGTTCTCGTTTGAGTAAAGTAGAAATTTCCGCTATTTTCATTTTGTATTCTCCTTAGCGGTTCTACAAGAAGCGATCATCATAACACGCAAAGACGTGCATTTTGCAGAAAGCGTTTTATATGCTTGCTCGTCAATGTAGTTGGTTTTGTGTAATAATTCAAGCCAATACCCTGTTTCGCTTGCTTCCTTTAAGGCGATTTCAAGTTTGGAAACAAAGTCTTTCCTTCCTTGCGCATATTGTGCTTCGTGGATGTTAGCACCAATCGAAGTCCCGCTTCTGCCGATTTGATTAGAAATAATGGCTTCCCGATGTTCTTTTATTTGCTTTACAAGGTTTATAATATCCACAGAAAACTCCATTGACAGTTCTGCCAGCTTATTTTCCTTCACATAATCGCCTCCCTTAAAAGCATTATATCATAAAATTCAGGATATTTCAATGATGCATCGCCTACGGCGACATGATGCATTTGCTTCGCAAATATGATGTTGCTCCCGTTGGTCGCAATGATGCGATGTTTGCCAAAAATGTGGCGAAGCCACACCTCATTCGCGAAGCGAACATCATTAGGCGAAGCCGTCATCATTTGCCGAAGGCAAACATCATTCAAAAAACGCACCTTTGTCGGTAGACAAAAGTGCGTTTTTTGTTGGCGCGCCCTAGAGGATTCGAACCTCTGACCGACCGGTTCGTAGCCGGGCACTCTATCCGCTGAGCTAAGGGCGCATTTTTTCGTGCGACATATATTCTATCACAGTAACTTCGATTTGTCAAGTGATTTTTGAAAATAATTAAATTTGTTTTTTCCGCGGAGCGGTAAAGGGAACCGCAGGGGGCGAACGGTGTTCATCCCCTGCGCTGATGCGTTATTTCTTTTCTCTTATTTTTCTGAAAAACTCGCTTAAGACCTCTTTACATTCCTTTTCCATCACTCCGCCGACTATCTCGGGGCGCGACGAATACGGGTAGGACGCGAGGTTTATCAAGCTTCCGAAGGAGCCCTCTCTGTTATCGTATGCGCCGAAAACGACGCGGTCGATACGCGAATTGATTATCGCGCCCGCACACATCGGACACGGCTCAAGCGTGACGTAGAGTGTGCAATTTGTCAGGTGCCAGCCCTTCAGCTTTCTACACGCCTCGCGTATTGCGCTCGTTTCGGCGTGAGCGGTCGCGTCGAAGGTCGTTTCTCTGCCGTTATGAGCCGACGCGATGACCTCGCCATCTCGGACGATGACTGCGCCTATCGGCACCTCGCACTTCTCTGCTGCCCTTTTCGCTTCCTCAAGCGCCAAAAGCATATATTTTTCGTCAGACATATTTGTTACCTCTGTAAATATCGGTAAACCATTAGAATTTCGGGGGAGTGTTTACCTCGCTCTCCGAAAGAGATGGCACGAAGTGCCGTAGGGAGCACAAATTGCCCTCTCACCCGACTTCGTCGGGAGCTCCCCCAAAGGGGGAAGCCATGGAAGCGTCGCCTTAAAGCATTGCCCCCATATACATTCTCTTCATTTCAAGCGCGTCCTCCGCCATCGTTCCTGCGCTTTCGCAGATTATACGAGGCGTGAGCCCGTTTTCGTAGAGGACCTTTGCCAGCGGCGAAAAATCGGGGCCGTAGACGGTATCCTCGAAGGTAAGGTGCTTCTTTTCTCCGCCCGTCGTAAACTCTATCTTCGAGAAATGGCAATGGAGATTCTTTGCTACCTCGTCGGTAAGAGCCGAGCCGATCTTATCGAAGACCCGCTTATAATCGTCCTCGGTGGCGAAAACGTTACCGAGATCGCGCGCATTCAGGTGTCCGAAGTCGACGACCGGAATGAGCCGAGGGCTGATCTTACAAAGCTCGATGACCTCGTCGAGCGTTCCGAGCTGGTTTATCTTACCCATAGTTTCAAGTCCGAATTTAACCTCGGTCTTGACCTCGTCGAGCGCTCTCGTTATCGTATCCGACGCGAGCGCGAGCGCCTCTGCACGCGTGATCTTCGACGCGCTTCCCGTATGTATGACTATTCTGTCTGCACCGAGAAGCTCTGCCGCGTGGACACTTTTTCTGATATAATCAATGCTTTTAAGGCGTTTTTCTTCCTCTATTCCCGAAAGGGAGATGAAATACGGCGCGTGGAGCGACATTGCGATGCCGTACTCCCTTGCCTTATTTCCGACCTCGATGAAATTCGCGTCGGAGCCCGTCACGCCGTTTCCGCACTGATACTCGTATGCGTCAAGCCCTATATCGTGCAGCCATTTCGGCGCCTGCTTGGTGCTTTTATTGCCTTGCGCGTAGAAGCTCTCCGAGTTTCCGCCCGGTCCGAAAAGTGCGCGGTCCGTCATTTTACCGTCACCGTGCCTTCCGCTACGATATGGTCGAGCTTCTTTCCTGCATAGGTCACGTTACTTTCAAGATCCACCTTGACCTTTACGCTATCGCCGTATTCGACCTCTATCTCCTTCGTTGCAAGAAGCGTTTCTGTTTTCGCGTTCAACGAATAGTTCAGCGCGTCGGTCTTGAAGGCAAATTCCTTATTTCCTACTGTGATAACGCCGTTTCTTGCCTTTATGTTTATGTTGTAATGCTCAAGATAGACGTCAACGCGCAAAAACGCCTTTCCGTTCTTTTCAAACGCCGTTACGTCGGCGCGGAGGTTAATGGACACTCCCGTATTCGAGCGGAAGCTCTTTTCGATATTAAGACTGCCGGGGACGTCGGGCGATGGCGGAACAACATCGGGCTCCGTCGTCACCTCGGGTGTTGTCGTTACCTCGGGAGTGGTGGTCACTTCGGGTGTGGTGGTTACTTCAGGCGTTGTGGTCACCTCCGGAGTTGTCGTCTGACCGGGAGTCGTGGTCGATCCGGGGGTCGAATCGGGCGCCGTCGTCGTGGGCGCCGTCGTCGTCACGGCGGGCTTCGTTTCCTTTTCGCCGTCGTCGTTATTCATTATAATGAGCGCCGTCGCAAGCGACACGATCATTACAACGAGAAGAACGATTATGAATTTTACTGCAGCATCAACTCTCATGCTCTGTTCCTCACTTTGAAATTACTGTATAGATCTTCCATCCGAGCTCCTCCGAATACGCGGCGACTCTGCCGTCGGAGACGTCGGAAATATAGTCGAAAATGAAGGGGAGAACTGTGTTTCCCTCGGTGTCTATCATTCCGTAGGCACCCTCAGAGAGCGCAACGGCAAGTCCCTGGAAGAAGGGGCGCGCCTCGTCAAAGGTCGGCGATGCGACCCACGAAAGATCGGTATTCATATAGCCGTATTTTTCGTTTTTGCGCAGAAGCATTACGCCGTCGGAATAATTCTCAAGAGAATAACCTCCCGGTATGCTTACCTTCTTGCCCTTGGTGTCGTAAAGCTCGTTCACGGTCTTGACGAGCTTGGTCATCGTCTTTAAGTCAAGGATCGTGTAGCGGATAATAACGTAGCCGTTTTCGTAGTAGTACATTCCCATATCGTTCACATCGGTGTTGATGCCCGAATAGAAGCTTTGGAAATGCTTTTTATAGTTAAGCTCCGCGGGGGAGATCGTCGTCTTCTTGATGAGCGATACGACGCTCTTGCCCTTTTCGTCTATAAATTCAAGGCGGTCGTCACCGTGTATTACGCAGGCAAGTCCGTCCTCGGTGAATCCGTACGCCATCTTATACTGCGGTTTGATAATGACCTCGCCCTCGCCGGTCCTATAGCCGTAAACGACCATGTAGCTTACGCTGTACATGTATCCGTCGCGCTCGATTATGTCGCCCTCCTTCGGCTCGGCGGCAGGGTTCGCAAGCGCACGCGGATTGTTGACGGTCAGAACGTTTGCCGCATCTGCGGCGGTCGTTTCGGGAGTTGTCGTTTCCTCCGGAGTTGTCGTAACCTCGGGTGTTGTCGTAATCTCGGGTGTTGTCGTTACTTCCGGGGTCGTAGTTATCTCCGGCGTAGTTGTGATCTCCGGAGTTGTAGTCGCCTCGGGCGTCGTCGTCTGCTCGGGAGTCGTAGTTGCCTCCGGAGTCGTCGTCTGCTCTTGAGTAGTTGTTACCTCCGTCGTCGTATCGGGCTTCGTCGTTTGCGGTTTAGTCGTTTGCGAAGCCGTGGTTGCGGGGCCTATCAGGGTCAGAGTCATTACCCTTTCCGCAAAGGGATAAAGGTCGATCGCCTGACGTGCGTAATATCTCGGAGCGTCGATAGCAAGAGCCAATCTGTTAATATCCGCAGCGGTGATCTCATGAAGTCCGTCGCTTAAGATCTTATAGTATTTTCCGCCGCTTTCAACGACGGGCGCGCCGTCGTGCGTCTTCTGATTTATCAGCTCAAGCTCGATATATTTCGAGATCATTTCGCCGTTCTGGTTATAGATCGAGTTCGTCTTTCCGTGATTTACTATCGCGTATCCGTAATACAGACGTATTCTCGGGAGCTGCTTCAGCTTCGTTTCCTTCTTGGTCGAATAAATGCCGTTTGCGAGCTGATAAAATACGTTTTTCGACACGTTATGCGTGGTAAGTGAAAACTCGCCCTCAAGGTACGGTGCGTTCGTCTCCGCGAGCGCGGACTTCTTGCCGAACCTTTCGTAGGACACCGTATAGCCCTTCTTCAACGCCTCATCAAGCCCCTCGATCTTTGAAAGGAGCTCCTTTATCTCGTCGTCGTTCATCGGCGGCTGCGTAACGACCGTGTCCTCACCGTCCGTCGTTCCGTCACCCGTCGTCACGTCTCCGCCCGAGCTGCTGCCGTCGGTCGTTACGTCGGGATCGTTATCTCCGCCCGTCGTTTCTCCTGCCGTCGTATACGGGACGGGGCGTTTGATAAACGAGAAATCGTATGCGCCGCCGTCGTAAAGGATTATCGCGGCGATCATTGACATAAACAGTATAAGAGCGACCGCTCTTATGACGATACTTTTAGTCAGCTTCATTTTATCTCCGTTATTTGTGGTATTTTCCGTTATTGATTATGGTAAATGCTCTGTATATCTGCTCGAGAAGGATAACTCTCATAAGCTGATGCGGAAACGTCATCTTCGAAAAGGACAGACGCAGGTCGCAGGACGCCTTCACGTCCTCTCCCATTCCGTCCGAATCACCGATCACGAAAACGATCTCCGATATTCCGCGAGTCGGAAGCTCGTCAAGCTTGCTCGCAAGCTCCTCGCTCGACAGCTGTTTGCCCTCGACGCAAAGCGCGATCTTGAACGCCTTTTTCGGGAGGTTCGGTATCAGCTCGCGGTCGGTCTTCGTCTCCTTTATCGTAAGGGACGCGTAGCCGCTTATTCTTTTTGAGTATTCCTTTATCGCGTCGCGCAGAAATTGCTCCTTTAAGGTGCCGACGCAGAGAACAGTTACGTTCAGCATAGTTTGTCCTTGTTGGTTTTTTATTTCACCTTTCTTTCTTGCCAAAGAAAGGTGACCAAAGAACGGCACCAAGGGGCAAACCGATTAAAAACGCGAATGCGTTTTTTATACGTTTTCCCCTTTGGAATCCCCTTTTGAATTAAGGAAGACGCGCCACGTTGTCTTGCCTTCCCCTCAGGGGAACGGTGCAAGAGGCGTTGCCTCAGTCGGATGAGGTGTTCGTGTGGAATGTAACATCGTTTTTGTGCGGACAGTCGGGGACGCCTGTCCCTACACGGCGTTTTAGGTATTATCGTTACTCTCTAACAAAACCGTCGGTTCGTCGCGCTTTGCGGCGCAGACTGTGACACCGTACGGGTCGGTTGCCGCTCTGACCGCTTCAAGCGCGGTCGACGGTGTATTATTCTCATCGCTCAAATGCGCGAGCAGGATCCTTTTCGTTCCCTGGCGCGCCCACGCGCCCGATATTTCGGCGCAGTCGTCGTTTGAAAGGTGGCCGCCGCCCGAGAGTATGCGCGCCTTGAGTGCCGCCGGATAGCTTCCGCACCGCACCATTTCGCGGTCATGGTTCGCCTCGATGATGACCGCCTCGCAGCCGCAAAGCCGATCGTAAACGGTCTGCGTTACGTACCCGATATCGGTCACAACTCCGACCGATACGCCGCCCTCTTCAAATCTGTATCCGACGCAGGCGCGGCTGTCGTGCGGAACGGGGAACGCCTCGATATGACATTCGCCCATATCAAGCTGAAAGCTCGTTCCGTGACGAACGAGGTGATCCTCAAGAACGTCGCATGCGTTAAGCGCTTCCGCGCTCTGCTCCGTAATATGTACTCGGCAGGGGTGCTTTTTCAGCAATGCCGAGAGTGCGTGAGTATGGTCGCTGTGCTCGTGTGTTATGAAAATGTCCGATACGCGGTCATTGCCGCTTCCGAGCTTGTCAAGCGCGCCGATCAGCGCCTTTGCGCTTCCGCCGGCGTCAACGAGAAAGGTGCTTTCCTTCGTTTCTATCAGCGTGCAGTTGCCCGACGAGCCGGAATAAAGGGAAATTACTCTCATTAAAATTTCAGTCCTAAATTGATGGTTGCAAATAAATATACGCTGTCGAAAAGCAACGTGAAGATTATGCCGATAATAACGTAAAGAAGCGGTCTGCTTTTTTCAAAGCGGCTTGCCTGCGCTCTTATTATCTCGTCCTTTTCGTCCTTCGTAAGCTCGTCCGAAAGATCGTCGTGCGTCAGCGGACGGAAGGAACCGCGGTTGACCGCGATATACGCCATCGCGACGAGCGCAAGGCCTATCCAGTATATATGCACCGCCGCCGAAAATTCAAGCGCGATCATTACCTGATACGCAGTGAATATTAGCGCGGTTATTCCGAGAAGCGTAAGTGCGCGCTTCTTCGGAAAGGGTTTTTTCTTCTTCACCTCGACAGGCGCCGTTTGCTTCTTTTTTCTTTTCTTGTATTTTGACAAGGTATGGCTCCTTTTGCAGCTTATTTGAGCGGTTAACGAGGTACGATACGTCCTTCAGACGCCCTCTCCCAAAGGGCGAGGCATATTTACTCCGAAACGTCCTCGCCGCGGAGCGCCGAGATGCCGATTCGAAGCGCCTTTGCCGCCGTCCGTCTTTCCTCCGGGGTGCCGTTTTCCAGCATCGGAAGAAGCGAACGGAAAAATTCGCCTATTATCGTCGGGTCGTTCTTTAATTGCTCCGTGCCGTAAAGCGGAAGCGTAAGGTCGCGTATTTCAAGATAAAATACGCCGTTTATCTCGCTTTCAAGCGCTTTTACGTCGATATTGAGCGTCGTCGGAACGTAACCGACAAGCTCCACTCTCAAAAACGTCGTGTCGCTGTACTCCGAAACGAGCGCCGAAATTTTTCGGCGAAGCTCGCTGCCGTCACCTGTTCCCGAAACGTCGAGCTTTGCTTCCTCATAGTTATATGTCGAGAATATCCTGCTTTCAAAGGTCGGCTTGCCGCCGTCGAAGGTAACGATCACCGCTCCCTTTGCGCCCGTTTCGCCGAAATCGCGTCCGTTAAGACAGCCGCTATATGCGTAAGGCACGCTGCCTGCCATCTTGACGCCCTCGTTAAGGTGGATATGGCCGAAGCCGCAATAGTCAAAGCCGGTGTTTTCAATATCTGTAACCGACGCGGGGCAATACGGCGAAAGCGGATCGCCGATCTCCGCGTGGCCGCAGAGAACGTTTATTTTGCTGCTATCCTCCGGCTTGACGCCGACGAACGGGCACGTCTCAAGGACGTTCGTTCCGACAAAGGCGTAGCCGTATACTCGAAGGTTCGTTCCTTCAACGTCGATATAGGAGATCTCTTTTGATCTGAACACGTGGACGTTGTCGGGAAGCTGGCCGTCGTAAACTCCGCCCTCGCAAATCGGGTCGTGGTTTCCGGGGGAAATTATGAACTTGACGTTCGGCACGCTCAACACCGCATCCTTGAAGAAGGCAACCGTGTCCGCCGAAACGTAGGGCGTGTCGAAAACGTCGCCCGCCATAATTACAACGTCGATATTTTCCTCTTTTACGGTGTTTATCAGAGAAAGGAACGACTTTTTCAGTTCCCTTCTCATTAGTGCCGACTGCTCGGGCGTTTTTGAATGAAACGGCGATTCGAGATGTATATCGGCACAGTGAAGGAGTTTTATCATAGTATCTCTCTTTCGGGATTCTATATTTATAGTTATTCATTATAATTATAATAGAAAATGAAAGATTTTTCAACTGTTTTAAGAAATAATATAATAATTTACAATATTGGATTTTTGTGTTCGTTTTCTACCTGCATAATCAAGTAACATCGTTTTTGCGCGGTGCGCCGAGGTAGGGGTTCCCGAAAACGAGCAAGGCGAGCTTTTGGGGTTCCCGAGGTTGTCGCACCCTACAAAGATGTGGCGAAAATTCGCCGCGTTGTCTTGGCTCCCCCTTCGGGGGAGCTCCGCGAAGCGGTGAGAGGGGGCAAACGTTTGCCCTCCCCCAAAGGGGGAGCCAAACAAAAAACCGCCGATTTCTCGGCGGTTTTCTTTATTTAACGTAGGTAACTATCTTCCACTTCATTCCGCTCGGGGAATCGTCGGGGGCTGATATAAACGTTTCACTTTCACTCTCAACTTTCCAGCCGAGCTCGTCAAGGTTCGGGAAGAATGCGTCGGCGGGGAGAGTGATATCAAATTTCGTGACGTAAATGCGGTCACAATAGGGGAGAAAAAGCTTATATATACTGTCTCCGCCGATGACGACTGCGTTTTCGTCCTCTTTTATCATCGAAAGTGCTTCCTCTGCGCTGTGGGCGACCTCGGCATTTTCGACCTTGTAGCTTTCGCGGCGCGAAAGGATTATGTTTCTACGGTTCTTAAGCGGCTGACCGTTCGGGAAGGTGGAGAGCGTTTTCGAGCCGAGAATGACCGTTTTTCCGCTCGTTACCGCGCGGAAATTCTTTAGGTCGTCTCTCACTCTGCAAAGCAGCTCACCCTTGTTTCCTATTCCCCATTCGTTATCTACCGCGACTATCGCTTCGATACTCATATCAAAGAAGCTTCGCAAGCTCGGAAGCAATATCGGTCTTTTCCCAGCCGACGTTCAGCTCCTCGCGTCCGAGGTGTCCGTATGCTGCGAGAGGCGCGTAGATCGGACGGCGGAGATCAAAGCGCTTGATGAGCGCTGCGGGACGGAGGTCAACGAGCTCACATACCTTTTCGCAGATCTTATCCTCTGCCACCTTACCCGTGCCGAAGGTGTCTACCATGACGGAAACGGGCTTCGCAACGCCGATGGCGTAAGCGAGCTGGACCTCGCACTTGCTTGCAAGTCCTGCTTTTACGATGTTTTTCGCAAGATAACGGCAAGCGTAAGCACCGGTACGGTCGACCTTCGTCGGGTCCTTGCCCGAGAACGCGCCACCGCCGTGACGTGAATATCCGCCGTAGGTATCTACGATTATCTTTCTTCCCGTAAGACCCGAATCGCCGTGAGGACCGCCTACGACAAAGCGTCCCGTGGGGTTAACGTAAATCTTTGTGTTCTCGTCGATAAGGGAAGCGGGAACCGTCGTAAGGATAACGTTCTTCGTGATGTCCTCTCTTATCTGCTCGAGAGTGATTTCGCCGTCGTGCTGCGAGGAAACGACCACGGTATCGATCCTTACGGGAGTTTCACCGTCGTATTCGACCGTGACCTGGGTCTTTCCGTCGGGACGGAGATAGGGGAGCGTGCCGTTCTTTCTTACCTCTGTAAGCTTCTTCGCGAGCGCGTGCGAGAGCGAGATCGGGAGCGGCATGAGCTCGGGAGTTTCGTCGCAAGCGTAGCCGAACATCATTCCCTGGTCGCCTGCACCTGTGTCGAGACCGTCGCCGTTTCCCTCCTTTGCCTCGTAGGAGAGGTCAACGCCGAGCGCGATGTCGGGGGACTGACCGTGCACCATATTGATGACTGCGCAGGTGTCGCAGTCGAAGCCGTACTTACCGCGGTCGTATCCGATCTCTCTTACCGCCTCGCGTGCGATGGTCTGGAAATCAACGACTGCCGTCGTCGTTATCTCGCCCATGATGGAGATAACGCCCGTCGTTACGGTCGTTTCGCAGGCAACGCGCGCCATCGGGTCCACGGCAAGTATCGCGTCGAGGACCGAGTCGGAAATTTTGTCGCAGATTTTATCGGGATGTCCTTCGGTTACTGATTCTGACGTAAATAGTTTTTTCATTTTTTCTTCTTCCTTCTTCTTGATTTCTCTCTTGTTTTCGTTCCGAGGGGACAAAAAGACCCTCGCAGAACGAGGGTCATCTTTTCTTCAAATTTAACTCTCATCTGCCCGGATTTGGCACCTTTTTGGCTGATCTTACGCGTTCATCACGCGTTTCGCCAAATGGTTGTCGGGCTTCACAGGGCCGGTCCCTCCGCCACTCTTGATAAGAACGGACATATTATAGCATATCTTTCCGCAGATTTCAACCTTTTTTGAGAAAATTTTTATTGTGTGGTATTGTAATTTCAATGGCTCCCTCCGGGAGGGAGCTGTCAGCGTAGCTGACTGAAGGAGCCATCGGGCGGGAAACGCTCGATAAAAGATATTTACGGAACCGCCCTAATGAAAAGGACAACGCTCTATAATCCCTTTCAACGCGTGCTCCTT
>JAFTTT010000084.1 GCA_017466625.1 Clostridia bacterium | reverse complement strand
TACCTCGCCTACTGTTATATTGTAGCACATTTATATCAAAATGTCAATGCTTTTCAAAAAACGCGCTCAAAAGTTCAGCAAATTCAACAAATAATCGTCCCGTTTTTGTACAACGAGAAAACGGACCCGATATCGGGTCCGTTTTTGATCATTCATTTATTTTGCGGGAACGAAGAAGTAAACGATAAAGAGAAGCGTTACGACAATAGCTACCGCAGAGAACTCTCTCTTCGGTTTCTCGGTCTTCTTCACCGCGCTCTTGATCAGCTCGATCACGTAGGAGATAATGGACATAACGGTGTAAGAAACGAGCCCTACGCCGATACCCTTGGTGATAGAATAGGAAAGAACCATCACTGAGACGGTAAGGAATGCTGCAGTTGCGTTTATTGCGTTGCTGAAATCAATAGATTTAGCGTTGTTCTTCATCATGAGAACGCCAACGTAGATAAGCGCAGATGCTGCAGCCGCCGAGGGAACGACCGCAAAAAGAGGAAGCGCAAACATGGAAATGAAGAACATACAAGCGGTCGAAAGAGCGGTAAGACCGGTTCTTCCGCCTGCTGATACACCGGACCCCGACTCGACGAAGGTCGTAACGGTAGAAGTACCTATCATTGCGCCTGCACAGGTTGCAACGGCGTCGGATAGCATGATCTTGCTGTAGTTATGCGGCTTATTGTTTTCGTCGGAAAGGACTCTGTTTCCTCCGCAGCATCCGACAATAGTTCCCATCGTATCGAACATATCGATCATACACATCGTGATGACTATCATAACGATGGTGAATACCGAGATACCATCCGGAATAATGCCTTCCTTAAATACACCGGTAAAGGATCCGAATACGGTGCTTTCGCCCGTGAAGAAGTTCTCGAAGTTTTCCCAGAACTTCCAGGATATACCGGGAGCGTTGCCTTTGATTATATCAAGATCGGTGACTCCGAAAGGGATTCCGATCAAAGTCGCGCCGAGTATTCCGATAATGACCGCGCCCTTGACCATAAGCTTATCAAGAATAGCGATAAGAAAAAGTCCGATAAGTGCTACGAGAGCCGCCTTGGATGCTTCCCAGCTCGTGAAGTTTACGAGGTCTACCTGAGTGAAGGGGTTTGCGACGATTATACCGGCATTCTGAAAGCCGATATATGCAATAAAGAGACCGATACCGACCGAGATAGCGCTTCTTACCGGAACAGGCATTCCGTCAAAAGCGAGCTCGCGGAAGGTCTTTCCCTTGATCTTGATAAGGGAGAGAAGGAGGAAAAGAATACCCGAAACAAGGACGAGGAAGAACGCCTGTCCGGGAGTAAACTTCGCGGCATATCCTGCCCATCCGCCTATAAGTCCGCCCGCCATGGAGTTCAGTCCCATTCCCGACGCCTGTGCAAGAGGCATCTTGGCAAGGAACGCCATAAGCAAAGTTCCGATTATTGCGCCGAGCGCCGTCGCGATAAACGCCGACGACCAGTAAGGACTTGCGGTACTGCCAAAGATCTGATTAGGGTTGACCGTCAGAATGTACGACATTGCAAGGAAGGTAACTATACCTGCGATTATCTCGGTTCTGACGTTCGTTTGCTTCTTTACGGGATCGTATCCCAAAAGCTTTGCGAATTTTTTCATTGGTTCCTCCTTTGCCCGAAGGGCAATTCAAGATAGATATTACTTAATAATATACACTAAAATAAGAATAAAGTCAATAAATGTAAAAAAATTATATAAAAAACAGAAGACGCATCAGCATCTTCTGTTTTGGTTATTCATCTCTGACTTTTCAAACTCGCTTGGCTATCTCGCGGTTTATCATCTCGCGGAAGGAGGTCATTTGCTCGGGCGAATCGGGTATTGTAAAGCACGTGATCTCTTGACCGAAATGCTTTTCGGCAAGCGAGATAACGTAGTCGTAGTCCGTCAAGCTTTCAAGGAGCTTAAGTGCGCGCAGATCCATTATCGCTTCTCGCATATACACCTCGCGAAGCGAGCCGAGAGCCCCGTCCGATCCGGGATAAACGATAAATGATGCACCCGGTCTCTGCTGATATCCGCATGGATTGATAAGAGGGTTAAAATATCCGCGCGACATTCTGTAATAATAGTAATTGAAGCCCCAATGAAGGAAGCCGGTCAGCTTATATTTGAATGCCTGAAGTCCGAAAATACGAGCGCGGTACGGCTTTGTAGTTATCAGTCGGTTCGTGCATTTTTCCGTGCTTTGTCCCTCGTAATATCCGCCCGTGTAATATGCCCACAAGCTCTTACATTTGCCGTAAAAATCCTCGATGGCGTCGATACAGACTATCGGGGTATCGACCATTCCGTTTTCGTAAAACTCAATACGCGAAAGCGCATCGCCGCTTTCGGCACCGCAAAGAAGCGGTGCGGCTGCTTCCTTTGCGGATCGGTAACTTTCAATATTCGTCAGATCCGGCTCGTCGGATATATGATAAAACACCTTATCGGAAATTCCCATCTCAAGCGCAAAGCTTCTGAACGCAGTAATATAGCATTCAAGAAACTCTCTGTATTCATCCGATGAAGCGTCTGTATCCCAACCGAAAATGCGTATCTCCTCACCGCCCACGGTTGCGTAGATCGCAGGGGCGTGCTTGGCACCCCATTGCGTAAAGAGGTGCGGATGCTCGAAGTACTCGATTCCCGAATCGACAGCAAGCTTTATCAAACGAGCAAGCTCTGAAAAATCAAATTCATAGCCGCCTTCATTTTTCGTTATGCCGACAAGCTGTGCCTTTTTGCGATACTGTCCGATGGGCGTATCGAGCGGAGGCGTAAATGTTGGAATGAGAAGAAGATTCATTCCGTAATCAGCGGCGTTCTTGAAATAGCTTTTAAGAAGCTCAAAATACTCGTCACTGAATAGCTTTACGTTATGAAGGTCAGCGACACAGTCGTAGTGAAACCAATTCGTGTATTTGAAGTCTATTTCGGGGAGCTGTGCTCCGATGACTGTAAGGACGAAGCGATCCTCTGCAACCGTTTCTCCTGTAAGAAGCGACGTTGCACTTATCCGGATCTCATAATTACCGGCAGGGATCGTTTTTCTCTCTTCGTTTACCGTTATTATAAGCGACGAAAACGAGGTATCGTTTGCGTCGAGACGGTTGGGCTCGTTTTCCTCGTAATACGGGCAAGAAGGATCGGTCGGAATATAAGCGATCTTCGGGGACGTGCTTCTCGGAAGCAAAACGTCGGGGTAAAGATCGACTCCCCTTCCCTCGCTTGCCACCTCACTGATCCACTCAACGTCCTTCGGCTCAGATGCAAGACCGTCGTCGGGACGCTTTTGATACGGGTGTATTATCGGCACCGAGTCTACTCTGTATACAGAAAAGGTCAGTCCATCGCTCTTAACCGAAACACTTACAGGAAAACAGTCACCGCATTTTGCCTTATAGGCATAGGTAAAAGAATACGGATCGTTCGACAGAACGCTCGCGCGCTCAATGCTCTGCATTATCTCGGAGTCGTGAAAAATCTTTGTTTGTGAATCTGTAATAAAGGTTATAAGATTTGACATATATGCTTCTCCAACTAACAGTTACGGTTTCGCTTTTCGTAAAGTTTAACATTAATAAAGTGCGATGTCAATACGATATAAAAGCAAAAAGCCGCACGTTAATGCGACTTTTTTTGATTTTTATTTAGTTATGCATTTTTGTCAAAAATCTTACATGTTCCAACGTAAAAGAGCAGCAGAGAAACGCTGATAAGGATTCCCGCGATTATATCGGTAAACCAATGTACGCCCGAAAGGAGGCGTCCGATGACTGTTGCAAGGATCAATATTACGCCAAGAGAAGTGCCGACCACGCGCACCGCCGTATTTTTCGTTCTCGAACGAAGGTGGATCAGCACCGCGCCGAGTACGGTAACGGACAGCATCGTATGTGATGACGGGAATGACGCTTCGAGCTCGTTTTCCATAATTATCGGACGGTAGTTTACAATAACGATCTCGAAAAACACGTATGCGCAAGCAAGGACAACGAGAAGCGCACCGAGAATTATTATATTGCTGTCGACTGCCTTTAAGCTCTTCCCTTTCACGAGCTGATACGCTCCGATACCCGCGAAGAATGCCGCGGCTGCTATCGGGATATATCCGAGGATCTCGGTCGCATCGTACAGATCCATGTTGACGCCTATAATCTTATGGAAATATGTATTTATACCCGAAAGGCCTATTTCACTGCCCATGGGCCCGACTGCTTTTACGTCAACGGTCTTAACGAGCAATGTCAAGACGGCAAAGAGAGCGAGCAATATCGCCCCCAAAATAAAATATATTTTTGCGTTTTTCTTTTCGGTCATCTTGTTTCTCCAATAATTTATTGGTTATATTGTACCTGACAACTCGATATTTGTCAATAATCAGAAAAAAATCCACCCGATCGGGTGGATTTTCATTATTAATACGCTTTTGCCCAGAGGACAGTCGTCTTTGCGGGCTTACCGCAGCAGACGCACTTGCCTTCCTTACCCTGCATATCGAAGGGTATGCAACGCGAGCCGACTCCCGTCAGCTCCTTGACCTTATCCTCGCACTCCTCGCTTTCGCACCAGAGAGCCGAGATGAAGCCGTCGCCCTTCTCATTCAGGGTCTTGATGATCTCGTCGGTGTTTTCGCACTCGGTCATCTTGCTTGCTCTGTTTTCAAGCGCCTTTGCATAGATGCCTGCTCTTACTGCCTCGAGCTTATTTGCGACCTCGGTTTCGAGGTTATTGAGCGAGACGAAGTCCTTGCTTCTGTCGTGACGCGCTACGAGGACGCACTGGTTGCCCTCGATGTCACGCGGACCGATCTCAAGACGAACCGGCACGCCCTTCATTTCGTATTCGGAATACTTCCAGCCGGCGGAATTATCGCTGTCGTCAAGCTTTACTCTGAAGCCCGCCTTTGTTAAGCGATCCTTAAGCTCGTTCGCCTTTTCAAGGACGCCTTCCTTATGCTGCGCAACCGGAATGATGACGACCTGGATCGGTGCAACTGCCGGAGGAAGAACGAGACCGTTATTGTCTCCGTGAGTCATTATAATAGCGCCGATCAGACGCGTAGTAACGCCCCATGAGGTCTGATGCGGGTACTGAAGCTGGTTATTCTTATCGGTATACTGGATATCGAACGCCTTTGCAAAGCCGTCGCCGAAGTAGTGCGAGGTTCCTGCCTGAAGCGCCTTACCGTCGTGCATGAGTGCTTCGATAGCGTAGGTAGCTTCTGCGCCTGCAAATTTGTCGCTTTCGGTCTTCGGTCCCTTTATTACGGGCATTGCGAGGTCGTGCTCGCAGAAGTCGGCGTAGATATTGAGCATGCGGATCGTTTCTTCCTGTGCCTCTTCAGCCGTTGCGTGCATCGTATGTCCTTCCTGCCAGAGGAATTCTCTTGTACGGAGGAACGGACGCGTATTCTTTTCCCATCTTACGACCGAGCACCACTGATTATAGAGCTTCGGAAGGTCGCGGTAGGACTTGATTACGTTTGCGTAATGCTCGCAGAAGAGCGTTTCGGAGGTAGGGCGCACGCAGAGCTTTTCGGTAAGCTTTTCGCTTCCGCCGAGAGTTACCCACGCAACCTCGGGGGCAAATCCCTCAACGTGATCCTTTTCCTTATTGAGAAGCGTCTCGGGAATGAACATCGGCATATAAACGTTCTCGTGTCCCGTTTCCTTGAAGCGGGTATCGAGTATCTTCTGTATGTTCTCCCAAATTGCATAGCCGTAGGGGCGGTATATCATACAGCCCTTTACGCTTGAATAATCTATAAGATCTGCTTTTTTAACGACGTCTGTGTACCACTGTGCGAAGTCTTCGTCCATTGAAGTGATAGCTTCGACGAGCTTTTTGTCCTGTGCCATAGTTTTTCCTTTCTTTTCGCAGACTGTTTCATAATTTCATATTATTATATAGCAAAAAAGAAAGATTGTCAAGGAATTTTACCGCATTTCTTTGCCCGTGCAAAGAAACGCTCGCAAAGAAACACGCCAAGGGGTAAACCGGTGAAAATTTGCTAAAGCAAATTTTCAAACGTTTTCCCCTTTGGGATCCCCTTTCGGTTTAAGGAAGCTTCACGACGTTGTCTTGCCTTCCCCTCAGGGGAAGGTGTCGGCAAAGCCGACGGATGAGGTGTATTGAACGATTAAGATTTGATTATATCAAATCGGTTGCATTACTTACGAAACACCTCATCCGTCAACCTCCGGTTGACACCTTCTCCCACTGGAGAAGGTATAACACCCCCAATGCTTCGCTGCGTTGTTCGCAGTCCGTTTCATCCAATAAATTTTTCAATTTCCGCGAACAACGTTTCCTCGCATTTTGCGCTTGCGCGTGTGAGAGGAAGGCGCAGCTCATGACTGCAAAGACCGAGCTTTTCCATTCCGCTCTTTATCGGCATCGGGTTAGTCTCGGTAAAGAGCGAGCGCATAAGCGGAATGAAGCGGTGGTATAGCTTTCTACACTCTTCCCTATCGATTTCATAAAGCTTACAGAGCTCTGACATCTTACGCGGAAACATATTTGACACCACCGATATTACTCCGTATCCGCCGATTGCGAGGACGGGGAGAGTCATATCGTCGTTTCCGCTGTATAACGGCAGATCTTCGCCGTATTTGCTTGCAATATAGGCGCATTTCGATATGCTTCCCGACGCTTCCTTGACCCCTGCCGCCATCGGGTGAGAGGCGAAGCCGTCGTAGACGCTCTCGGGTATATCGGTTCCGGTGCGGGACGGTATGTTATACAGAATTGTCGGAACTCCAACGCCCTCTGCTATCGTCAGAAAATGGCGGAGCAGTCCCGATGCACCCGGACGGTTATAATACGGTGTGACGGCAAGTATCCCGTCGGCTCCTGCGCGGACTGCTTCCCTTGAAAGCTCGACCGACGATGCGGTGTCGTTACAGGTCGTTCCCGCTATTATCGGAACTCTGCCGTTTGACACCTCGGCAACCGTTGCCGTGATCTCAATTTTTTCCTTTTTCGTAAGCGTAGGCGCTTCGCCCGTCGTACCGCAGACGACAAGCGCGTCGATGCCCTCGCTTATCTGAAATTCAGTCAGCTTTTTCAGCGCTTCTATATCTATTCTGCCGTCCTTAAACGGCGTTACAAGTGCGGTTGCCGCACCCTTGAAGAGTGGTTTTTTCACTATATTTCTCCTTTTATATTTATTTCCCGAAAACAGTTGAAATTCCGGTCAATTTGTTATATAATTAAATGGATAATACCTATTTGAAAGAATTTGAACTATGATAAAGAATAATCTGTCCCCTACCGACCTCAAAAAGAGTGATTTTTTCTACGATCTTCCGACCGAGCTTATCGCTCAGACGCCTGCCGAGCCGCGAGATTCGTCGCGTCTGCTCGTTCTTCACAAGGAAAGCGGAGAGCGTGAACACAAGGTCTTTTCCGATATAATCGACTACCTGAATGAAGGAGACGTTCTCGTTATAAACGACAGCAAGGTAATTCCCGCGCGCCTTTACGGAATCAAAGAAGACAGTGGAATTGAAATCGAGGTCGTTCTTCTGCGTTCGCGCGGTCTTGACACCTGGGAGACCCTCGTGCGTCCCGGAAGAAGATGCAAGCCCGGTACTAAAATTATATTCGGAAACGGACTTCTCCGTGCCGAGGTGCTTGAGACCGTTGAGGGCGGAAACCGTCTTATAAAATTCGAATACGAGGGAGACAATATCTTCTCGGTCCTCGACAAGGTCGGAAATATGCCGCTTCCACCCTACATCACCGAAAAGCTCAAGGACAAGAGCCGTTATCAGACCGTCTACGCAAAGGACGAGGGCTCTGCCGCCGCTCCTACCGCTGGTCTTCACTTCACCTCCGAGCTTCTTGAAAGGATCAAGGCGAAGGGAGTTCAGATCGCTCCCGTTATGCTTCACGTCGGACTCGGCACATTCCGTCCCGTAAAGGAAGATAACATAACCGATCACGAGATGCACTCGGAGTTTATCTCCGTCTCAAAGGAATCGGCTGACATTATAAACAACCGCCGCGGACGCCTTTTCGCGGTCGGAACGACCTCCTGCCGAGTTCTTGAAAGCGCGTCGGACGATAACGGCGTCGTTCATCCGATAACCGACGATACGGGCATATTCATTTACCCCGGCTACCGTTTCAAGGTGACGGATGCGCTGATTACCAATTTCCATCTTCCCGAAAGCACGCTTCTTATGCTTGTATCCGCTCTCACTTCACGGGAAATGATGCTTGAGACATATAATGAAGCGATCAAAAAGGGTTATCGCTTCTTCTCCTTCGGCGACGCGATGCTGATAGAATAAAAGAAAATGAATGATGAAAAATGAAGTCGCTTCGCTGATGAATAATGAAAAATAAATGAAGATTTTCGCCGCAGCGAAAATCAACCGAAATTATTCATTATTCACCATTCATTATTCATTTCTCATTAGCAGGTTCAACTATGAAAAAAACTCTTATTTCGCAAGATATTAATGATTTTCCCTCGGAATTTCATTCGCTTCTTACAGGGAAGATTTTTGACAGCAGCTGCTCACCAGAAGCTCGCGTATACTACATTTCGGACAAGCATTTGTATCTCAAAAGAGCCCCTCTCGGCTCGCTTGAAGCTGAGGCGCTTTTGACCGACTATTTCGGTTCGATCGGACTCGGAGCAAAAGTTTTGTCTTACTTATCAGACGAGCACGACTGGCTTTTGACAAGCGAGGTCAAGGGCGAGGATCTTACGCACGAAAGCTATTTGGCGCGTCCCGAATTTATTGCAGAAAAGCTTGGTACGACGCTGAAAATGCTTCATTCTCTGCCGATCGTTTCCTGCCCTGTAAACAGGACGAAAAGCTATCTTGAAAACGCTGAATTCGGCTACAAAAGCAAGCGCTACGACGATACTCTTTTCCCCGACAATTGGGGCTATGCTTCTCCTGAGGAGGCATGGAGCGTAATTGAAAAGAGAGGCCGCGAGTTAGAGTGTAACACGCTTCTCCACGGCGATTACTGTCTGCCGAATATCATGTTTGACGGCGACGTTTTTTCCGGCTTTATCGACGTCGGAAACGGCGGTATCGGAGACCGTCACATCGACCTTTTCTGGGGCGCGTGGACGCTTCAGTTCAACCTCAAAACAGACAGATACAAGGACATATTTTTCGACGCTTACGGAAGAAGCGATATCGATTTCGACCGTTTTTCCCTCATTGCCGCATGCGAGGTATTCGGTTAGAAAGGAAGCAACTTGAAAAGCAAAATTAAGGTTTTAGCCGTAGTCGGCCCGACTGCGTCGGGAAAGACCGATCTTTCCCTGCGTCTTGCAGAAGCTCTTGACGGCGAAAGAATATCCTGCGATTCGATGCAGATATACCGTGATATGAATATCGGTACCGCGAAGCCGTCGCTTGACGAGCGGCGCGGTATTCCGCATCATCTTTTTGATATATGTCCGCCCGAAAACGAGTTTTCCTGCGCGGATTATAAGCCGCTCGCGGAAAACGCGCTCAAAGACGTCGTGTCAAGAGGCAAAACTCCGATATTCTGCGGCGGAACGGGGCTTTATCTTTCCTCCGTCCTTCGCGGCGGAGATCTGTCTCCGAACATTCCGAGCGGTATAAGGGAACATCTTGAAGCACGTTCAATCGACGAAAACTGGGACGAGCTTCTTTCCGTCGACCCCGAAGCCGCACTTCTTACGCACAAAAATAATGCAAAAAGAGTCATACGCGCTCTTGAGATCTACCACGGAACGGGAAAAACGAAAACAGAATGGGACAAGCTTTCCCTTGAAGCCGAATCGCCTTACGACGCGCTAATTTTCGGGCTTGATTACAGAAGCCGAGATATTCTTTATGAAAGGATAAACAGGCGCGTTGACATTATGATGAGCGAGGGGCTTGAAGCCGAGGTAAGAGAAGTCGCGCCGCGTCTCGGCAAGACCGCCTCGCAGGCGATCGGCTACAAGGAGCTTCTTTCATATATAAACGGCGAGCTTTCCTACGGCGACGCCGTTGAGCTTCTTAAAAAGAACACAAGAAATTACGCAAAAAGGCAGCTCACCTGGTTCAGACGCGACCCGAACGTTATCTGGTCGTACCCCGACGAGGAAGGCGCTGACGCTATTTTTGAAAATATTGTAAATATTGCGAAAAAGCACTTAAATTGAGCTCGAAAGTATGTTATACTTACAGAGTTAATGCATGAAACGAAGAAAGGAGAGACGCCGTGGACGTTAAATACCTTAAAAACGTAGTCAAATATATGCTCTCGGCAGTTCTCTGCCTTATTCTTATCGCCTACATAGTCTATCATCTTGCCGGCGGCTTCAAAACAGAGATCGGCACGACTCCGGCTACCCTCGTTACGGTCGAATCGACCTACACGACGGGAGTTACGCTTCTCCGCCGTGAGACCGTGCTTTATTCACCCACGAGCGGCGATATCAGCTATCTGTTCTCCGACGGGACGAAGGTCGCGATAAGATCTAACGTTGCGGAGGTATACCCGCAGAACGGCTCTTACGAGATCCGTCAGCGGATAATGGAGATCGACCTTGCAATACGTCTGCTAGAGCGCAGCAATATGTCCGACGCCGAGAAGCGTACGGATACCGCAAGCACCGATATGATCATCCGCAAGGATATCTACAAGCTCCTCGATTCTATCGACAAAGGCAACATTTCTGCCGCACATACCCTATCCGATGACCTTCTCGTTCAGCTTAACAGAAGAAGGATAATTACCAAAAACGTTCTGAATTATAACGGAAAGATCGCAATGCTCAAAAAGGAAAAGGAAACGCTTTCCGGTTCCGTTTCGGGCAGTGAAAGCACCGTTCAGACGCCGAGCGGCGGATATTTTTATTCTACTCTCGACGGATATGAAAACATCCTTTCCTCCGAAAACATCGATAAGATGTCGTACAGCGAATATCTTACTCTCGTCTCAAGACCTGCTGAAGATCTTAACGTAAGCGACAAGGGCTATCCCGTCGGAAAGATAGTTACCGACCATCTTTGGTACGTTGCCTGTGAAATTGATATTGACGATCTTCACAATTACGAGACCGACAAGGATTACAGTATAAAGTTCCCCTACAACAACGATACCGCCATAACCATGACGCTTTACCGCATCCTCTCCGAGGTCGGTTCCGATACCGCGGTGCTCATTTTCGAAACGGGAACGCTCCCCGCCAATTTCAATTATCTGCGTCATCAGACGGTACAGATAGTAAGCGAGTATTACACCGGTTGCCGTATTCCGATATCCGCTCTTCGCGTTGTGAACGGTCAGGCGGGAGTTTACGTTCTTCACGGATCGAAGATCGTTTTCAAGAGGATCGAGCCGCTTTACGAGTACGACGGATATATCATTTCCGCGGACAAGTCGGCAGACGACGCCTCGTACATTGCTAAAAACGATTTCATTGTTACGAAAGGCAAGGATCTGTATGACGGAAAGATCATTGAATAATGTTCCCGATGCCCTTAAGGCAAACGTCAAAGCAAGCATAGAGAAGATTCGTTCCGATATCGGCGGTAACGCCGTGCTTATGGCGGCAACGAAAACGGTTCCCGTTGAGGTCATAAACTACGCGATAACCGAATGCGGTCTTACCGACATCGGCGAAAACCGCGTTCAGGAGCTTTTATCAAAGTACGACGAGCTCGAAAAAGACAAGGTCAACCTGCACTTTATAGGAACGCTCCAGCCGAACAAGGTAAAATATATCGTCGGCAAGGTATGTCTTATACATTCCCTTGACAGCGTAAAGCTCGCCGAGGAGATCTCGAAAAGATCGGTCAAGATCGGCACCGTCACCGACTGCCTTTGTGAGATAAACATCGGAAACGAGGAAGCAAAGGGCGGTATCGACGAAAAATACGCCGAGGAATTTATTAGAAGCGTATCGACTCTTGAGGGAATCAAAATAAGAGGAATAATGGTCATCGGCCCGCACTGCGAGAATACCGAGGATTATATTCCGTTCTTTGAAAGAACGAAGGCGCTTTTCGATGACCTTTCTTGTAAAGGTCTGCTTTCCGAAAAGCCGATTTTGAGCATGGGAATGTCTGACAATTACTCCCTTGCGGTAAGACACGGCTCGACGCTCGTCCGTCCCGGAAGCGCAATATTCGGAGCAAGAAATTACACCTAACTGTCGTTAAACACATTTTTTGCGCCGTTTTGCACAAAAAAATCCCAAAATATTCGTCAAGGTTTTTGAAAAAACGGTTGCTTTAGGAAAAAAAGTGTGATATAATACTCTTATGTATGGTGAAAGGTCGATTTCACCGATAAAAATCGAAAATAATATTTCATATATTTGGAGGTACAAAATGGGTTTCTTTGACAAGGCAAAAAGTATGTTTAATCCTAAGGAAGATGAGTACAACGACGATTTCGTTGATTACGGCGACGACGGCTTCGACGAGCCCGAGTATGACGAGCCGGGATACACGCAGAACGCTAACACCGCTCCCGCACCTAAGGCAAACCGCGGCATGGGTCTTAACTCCGGCGCGCTTGAGATGAAGGTCGTTAAGCCCGAGAAGTATGACAGCCAGACCGCTCAGAAGATCGCTGACCATCTTCTCAGCAACCGCACCGTAGTTCTTAACCTCGAGTCGACAAACAAGGAGTCCGCAAGACGCCTTATCGACTTCCTCTCCGGCGTTGCTTATTCCATCGGCGGCTACATCCAGAGAGTTGCAGTCAACACCTTTATCATCGTTCCCGAGAACGTTGACATTTCCGGTGAGCAGCTTCAGGAAGCTCGTAAGCAGGACGATAACGACATTTATTAATTAATAAAACGCTCAAGCCGGGTTGTCCTTTACGGGCAATCCGGTGTTGGTGCTTTTTTGATGGGGTGGAGCGGGCTTTTTTTCTGCGCCGTCACTCCGCCTTTATCAAGCCAAAACGGACTGCTTGGAGCCATCCTTGCCGTACCGTTTGTTTTGCTTTGTATGGGCTTTTTCAAAAAACGTGAGAGGACGGTCTTATCTTGCCATACGTCGTTTTAATGATGGCGCATGCCATTGATTTTTGCTGTGACATTCTCATAATTGCACTTATGGTACGTATGATCTTTTCCCTTTTCGATCCGAGCGGCGAAGGGATCATTCACGGGTTTGCGGCGTTTCTTACCGAGCCGATACTGATCCTCGGCGAAAAGCTGCTCACTCTTTTTAGGATCAACAACGGAGGGCCCTTTGACCTTTCGGTTTTGGTCGCTTACGCGCTTCTTATGATAGTGAGAGCGCTGCTCATCCCGTTTTTGGAATAAAATACAGTTGCCTTTCCGCGGGGGCTTCAGCCGCGGAAGAAAGGATGCCGATATTCGGCGTAAATACCGATGCTTGCACCACACGAACTTAAAAATACGGAATTTTCAAAGTCGCTTCGCGGTTACAGTACCGTTGAGGTCGACGAGCATATAGAATTCATAATCGAAAAGTATACCGAGCTTTACCGCCTCAACGACGAGCTTGAAAAGAAGCTTCGCATTACCGAGGCACAGCTCGATGCGCTCAAAGCCGAGGAGGAGTCGATCAAGTCGACGCTCGTGAACGCCCAGAAGGCGAGCACGCAGATCATAAACGAGGCAAACGAGCGTGCGGACGTTATCATGCGTTCGGCGAAGAACAGCTGCGACAGAATGATAGCGGAGCTTCAGGCAAACGTAGTTAAGGAAAACGACCGTCTGCGTGAAGCGCAGAGAGAGACCGCTTCCTTTAAGGCGGCGCTCTTTGAGGCGTACCGCGATCATATTGCCGGTCTTGAGAAGATCGTTCCCGAGATCATAATTGAGAACAACGACGAGCAGATCGCCGAGAAGCTTTCGAGCGAGGTCATGGAGCGGATCCGCCGTGATCTTACCGGAAGAAGCGAGCTTCTTTCCGGCTCCGACGATCCCTTCACTCCCGTAAACGAGGATGAAGATACGGTATCGAGCGGCTCGGGAAGCGCAGAAACGCCTATTCCCGACAGCATTGACGATAATCTTCCCTCGCCCGATGAGGATGCTTTTTACGAAGCGCGCGACAGCGAGGAGGATTTCCTCTCCGAGAGAACGATAATCCTCGAGAAGGGCGAGAGCATTCTCGATTCGATACGCAAAATAAGCAGTGAAGCGTCAGGAGATGACGACGATTTCCTTTCGATGCTCGAGTCGGTCTCGGAGGAAAACGATAAAAGCTCATCTTCAAGCACAGACGAATTTGACGTAGTTTACGACAGCAAAAAATAAACTGACATTGAGGTTAGATATTATGGCACAGGATTATACAAAGACACTCAACCTGCCGCAGACGGAATTCCCGATGCGTGCTTCCCTCCCCCAGCGCGAGCCCGGCTTTTATGATAGCTGGACCGCAATGGATCTTTACGGCGAGATAAAGAAGAGAAACAAGGGAAAGACCCCCTTTATCGTTCACGACGGTCCTCCCTTCTCGAACGGTTATATCCACATGGGTCACGCGCTCAATAAGGTCCTTAAGGACTTTATCGTAAAGAGCCATGCAATGATGGGTTACTATACTCCTTACGTTCCCGGCTGGGATAACCACGGTCTTCCGATCGAGAGAGCTATCGAGCTTTCCAAGAAGAAGCTCAATAAGGAAATGTCGGTTCCCGAGTTCAGACGTGCGTGCGAGGAGTTTGCCGAAGACTTCATTCAGAAGCAGATGGCGGGCTTCAAGCGTCTCGGCGTTCTCGGCGACTGGGATCATCCTTACCGCACTATGGATAAGCACTTCGAGGCGCAGGAAGTCAAGATCTTCGGAAATATGTTCGATAAGGGATATATTTACAAGGGTCTCAAGCCCGTTACCTGGTGTCCCTTCTGTACTACCGCGGTAGCAGAGGCAGACATCGAGTACAAGGACGATCCCTGTACCTCCGTTTACGTAAAATTCAAGATCAAGGACGACTGCGGCAAGCTCGCCGGCTACGACCTTGACAATACCTATTTCGTAATTTGGACGACGACCATCTGGACGCTTCCCGGAAATATGGCGATCTGTCTGCATCCCCGTGAGAGTTACGCTCTTATCAAGGCGGATAACGGTGAAAACTATATTATGGCAGAGGCGCTTGCAGAGAAGACCATGAAGATGGGCGGCTTCGAGAATTACGAGATCCTTGCAACCTTCCCCGGCGCTTTCTTCGAAAATATGTATGCTACCCATCCCTTCCTTGACAAGACCTCGCGTCTCGTTTACGCAGAGTACGTCACTATGGACAGCGGTACGGGCTGCGTTCACACCGCTCCCGGCTTCGGTGCCGACGACTACAATACCTGTATGAGATACGGTATGGACCTCGTCGTTCCCGTTGACGATCACGGTAGACATACAGATTACGCAGGCAAGTATGCAGGTCTTAAGACCGAGGAATCGAATCCTATCATTCTTGAGGATATGCGTGAGTCGGGTGCGCTCTTTGCGTCCGAGCAGATCATTCACTCCTATCCTCATCACGACCGCTGCAAGAAGCCTGTTATCTTCCGTGCTACTCCTCAGTGGTTCTGCTCCGTCGAGTCCTTCAAGGATCAGGCGGTAAAAGCTATTGAGAACGTTCAGTGGTTCCCTGCATGGGGCGAGGACAGAATGACGAGCATGATCCGCGAGCGCGCAGATTGGTGTATCTCCCGTCAGCGCCGTTGGGGTATGCCCATTCCCGTGTTCTACTGTAACGACTGCGGCAAGCCCGTTTCCACTCCCGAGTCCATCGCCAAGATCAGCGCGCTCTTCGATGAGTACGGCTCTAACGTTTGGTTCGAGAAGACCGCTATGGAGCTTGTTCCCGACGGATTTACCTGCCCTCACTGCGGCGGCAAGGAATTCGAGAAGGAGACCGACACTCTCGACTGCTGGTTCGACTCCGGCTCGACCCACTACGCTTCTCTCATGCACGATACTCCCGAGCTTTGGCCCGCCGACGTATATCTTGAGGGTGCTGACCAGTACCGCGGTTGGTTCCAGGCGTCGCTCCTTACCAGCGTAGGCGCGCTTGACAAGGGCGCTCCCTTCAAGCAGGTGCTTACTCACGGTTGGGTCGTCGACGGTCAGGGACGCGCAATGCACAAGAGCTTGGGTAACGGTGTTGATCCTGCCGACCTTATCAAGGATTTCGGCGCGGATATAGTTCGTCTTTGGGCGGCTTCCTCTGATTACCACGCTGACGTTCGTTGCTCGAAGGAGATATTCTCCCAGCTTTCCGAGTCGTACCGTAAGATCAGAAATACCGTTCGTATCCTTATGGCTAACGTAAGCGATTTCGATCCCGATAACGATATGGTAGCCGTAAGTGAGCTTTACGATATTGACAAGTGGGCGCTTTCCCGTCTTAACAAGCTCGTTAAGAACGTGATAGATTCCTACAACACCTACGCATTCCACGTAGCTTATCACGAGATAAACAACTTCTGCTCCGTTGAGCTTTCCAAGCTTTACGTTGATATCACGAAGGACCGCGTTTATACCGACGCGAAGGATGGCAAGGGTCGCCGTGCGGCACAGAGCACGATGTATATCATCCTCTCTGCTCTTACACGCCTGCTCGCTCCTATCATCACCTACACCGCTGATGAAGCATGGCAGATGATGCCGCACGCATCGAGCGACGATAAGAGAAACGTTCTTCTTAACGATATGCCCGCTTACTGCAACGAATACTGCTTCGACGAGATCGAAAACCGTTATAACGCACTCTTTGAGCTTCGTGACGATATTATGAAGTATCTTGAAGAGGCAAGAGCTGCGAAGACTATCGGTAAGTCGCTTGACGCTAAGGTCGAGATCACCGTTTCCGATAAGGAAAAGTATGAGCTTCTCTCCTCCTTCGGCGACGAGCTTGAGACTGTATTCATCGTTTCAGGCGTTACCGTAAACGAGGGTGCGGACGAGATCAAGGTCTCCCCCGCTGACGGCTGCAAGTGCGTTCGTTGCTGGAAGTTCTCTAAAAACGGCAAGGACACCGAGGGCGGATTCCTCTGCCTCCGTTGCTCCGATATTCTCGGTATTTAATCGATGCTGATAATATCTTTCGTAATAATCGCAGTTTCGGTCATACTTGACCAGATAACGAAGGTCATTGCGCTGAACGATCTTAAGCCGATTATATCGCACCCGTTTATCGAGGGGCTTATTGAGTTTCGCTTTACGACGAATCCCGGTGTTGCCTTCGGTATGCTTGAGGGAAAGAAATGGTTATTCATTCCCGTTTCGAGCATTGCGATAATACTTGCCGTATTTGTGCTGATATACTTCAGGAAGAAGCTCTCTCCGCTTCTTTCGGTAGCGCTCGCCATGATAACCGGCGGCGGTATCGGTAATCAGATCGACAGAATTTTCCGCGGCGAGGTCATTGATTTTCTGAACTTTCAGTTTATCGACTTTCCGATATTCAACGTTGCAGACTGCTTCGTTACCGTCGGCTGCGTGCTTGCGGGAATCGCTATAATATTCTTCGATAAATGGATTTTGTTCGACGAAAAGGATAAGAAAAAGGTATCCGGAGAAGAGAATGATAAATAACGAGAGCGTCGGCTTACGTCTTGACGTTTATGTGGCGGAACGCGAGAAAATTACGCGTTCCGCCTCTGCAAAATTGATAGAAAGCGGTACCGTTACGGTAAACGGCGGGACGGTAAGTAAGAATTATCGTTTGCGCGAGGGCGACAGCGTCGATACCGTAATTCCCGAGCCGACCCCCGACAAGGCGGTGCCCGAGAATATACCGCTTGACATAGTTTACGAGGATAGTGATCTGCTCGTGGTTAACAAGCCGAAGGGGATGGTCGTTCATCCCGCGGCGGGAAACGAAAGCGGCACTCTCGTAAACGCGCTTCTTTACCACTGCGGTGATTCCCTTTCGGGGATAAACGGCGTTATTCGTCCCGGAATCGTTCACCGTATCGACAAGGACACGTCGGGACTTCTTGTCGTTGCAAAAAACGACGCTTCCCACGTTTGTCTTGCCGAGCAGATCAGTTCACACACCTTCGACCGCTTTTACCGCGCGATATCGCTCGGTCATCTGAAGGAAACGTGCGGACGGATAGACAAGCCGATCGGGCGTCATCCCGTCGACCGCAAGAAAATGGCGATCGTCAAGGACGGGCGCGATGCGGCAACCAATTACAAGGTTCTGACGCCGCTTGACGGCGCGGACTATATCGAGCTTAAGCTCGAAACGGGAAGAACGCATCAGATCAGAGTTCACCTTTCCTCGCTCGGTCATCCCATTATGGGCGATACCGTTTACGGCGGAGGAAAAACGAGATTTGAAAATCAGCACCCTTCCCTTATTTCGGGGCAGTGTCTGCACGCGAAAACGATCTCGTTCATTCACCCAAAAAACGGTGAATATATGTCGTTCGACAGTCCGCTTCCCGACTATTTTAAGAAGCTTCTGACACTTCTCGGAGGAAGTGAAGGCAATGGGTAAATTCGATAATATTCTAATTTTAAGCGATTTCGACGGCACCTTTGCCGGAAGCAAGGGACGCATGGTCGACCGAAATCTGACAGCAATTGAGTATTTTAAGAGCAACGGCGGGCATTTTACGATGTCAACGGGGCGTCTTCCCTGTATGCTGAACATCGTTTTCCCAACCTTCCGCGAGGTCGTTAATTATCCGCTTATTCTCGCGAACGGCTCGATCTTATTTGATCCGAAGACCGACATGGTACTTTCCGAGCTTTTCTATGACGGAGTTCAGGCGCGAATCGATATCAACGACGTTATAAGCAAATTTGACGTTGTCAAGTTTGCCTGTTACACGGACGACGGAGAGCTTCAGAGCGGAATTACTCCCGATGAGGCGGTAGGCAACAAATGGCGCAAGGCAAATCTCACCTACTCAACCGACGTTGAAGCAATGCGCGCACGGGATTATATCAATAATACCTACGGCGACCGCTACGCCTGCTTCCGTTCAAGCTATTCATTTAACGAGGTGGTCGGAGTTGATTCCGGCAAGGGCAAAAGGATCCCGGCGCTTCGCCGGTTTTCCGATAAAAAGCTGACGGTCTGCTGTATCGGAGATTTCGAAAACGACATTGAGATGCTCAAAATGGGTGACGTTGCTTTCTGCCCGTCCAATGCCATTGATGAAGTAAAAAGCATCTGTGATCACGTCGTCTGTCATCACGACGACGGTGCCATCGCGGATATGATCAAGATAATAGAGGAACAATACATTTGACTAAAACGCCGCTCATTCGCGGCAAGGAGGACAAAATGAAGGAAAAGTTTTATATCACAACAGCGATAGCGTACAGCTCGCGCAAGCCGCACATCGGCAATACCTTTGAGGTAATAATGACCGACGCCATCGCACGCTACAAGAGAAAGCAGGGCTACGACGTATTCTTCCTGACCGGTACCGACGAGCACGGTCAGAAGATCGAAAACTGCGCAAAGGAAGCAGGCATCACGCCGAAGGAATACGTTGACGGCGTAGCAGGACAGATAAAGGATATCTGGGATCTTATGGGCGCGTCCTACGACCATTTCATCCGCACGACTGACGATTATCACGAGGCGGCAGTTTCCGCCATCTTCAAGAAGCTCTACGACAAGGGCGATATATACAAGAGCGAATACGAGGGCTGGTACTGCGAGCCCTGTGAGGCATTCCTTACCGACAGCCAGATAGTTGACGGCAAGTGTCCCGACTGCGGACGTGAGGTCAAGAAAATGAAGGAGGAATCCTACTTCTTCCGTATGAGCGCATATCAGGATCGACTCATGAAGCACATTGAGGAGCATCCCGAATTCATCGAGCCCGAGGCAAGAAAAAAGGAAATGGTAAACAATTTCCTCAAGCCGGGCCTTCAGGACCTTTGCGTTTCGCGTAGCTCCTTTAAGTGGGGAGTTCCCGTTTCCTTTGACGACAAGCACGTTATCTACGTCTGGATAGACGCGCTTTCGAACTATATCACGGCTCTCGGCTACAATCCCGAGCTTCCCGAAACGGATGCGTTCAAGAAGAATTGGCCTGCCGACGTTCATATCATCGGTAAGGACATCATGCGTTTCCACACGATCTACTGGCCTATCATTCTTATGGCGCTCGATCTGCCGCTTCCGAAAAAGGTATTCGGTCATCCCTGGCTCAACGTCGGCGCGGACAAGATGAGTAAGTCAAAGGGTAACAGCATTTATGCTGACGACCTTGCGAACGTTATCGGTGTTGATGCGGTAAGAGAATATGTGCTTGCCGAAATGCCTTACCTCAACGACGGAAGCATCACGTTCGACAACATCATAACCCGTTACAATACCGATCTTGCAAACAACCTCGGAAACCTCGTCAACCGTACTCTTGCGATGACCGCAAAGTATTTTGACGGCATCGTTCCCTCCCCCGCTTCCGAAAACGAGACCGACGCTAACCTCAAGGCGTGCGTAAAGAAGGCGTACGAAGATATGGTCGCGCAGATGGACAGCTATCATATTGCGGATGCGGTCGAGACCGTGTTCAGTGTTTTCCGCCGTGCTAACAAGTATATCGACGAGACGACTCCCTGGACTCTCGCGAAGAACGGCGACACGGAGCGTCTAAGCACTGTAATCTACAATCTTCTCGAAACTATTCGTGTCGGAGCCGTTATGGTCGAGCCGTTTATGCCCTCGACGTCGGTCAGCATTCTTAATCAGCTCGGCACTGCAGTTGACTGCTACGAATTCGGCGGTCTTGAATCAGGTAAGCCGATAGGTGAGGCGAAGGTTCTCTTCTCCCGTCTTGACGAGAAGGAAACTCTCGAAAAGCTTGAAGCAATGAATCCCCCCAAGGCACCTGCAGTTCCCGTTCCCGAGGATCAGGAACCCGAGATCGGAATTGAAAGCTTCGGTGCTATTGAGCTTCGTACCGCGCAGGTAATTGCCTGCGAGAGAATACCCAAGGCAAAGAAGCTGCTCAAGCTTCAGCTTGACCTCGGCTACGAAACGAGACAGGTTGCGTCGGGCATTGCAAAGTGCTACGCACCCGAGGATCTTATCGGAAAGAAGCTGATCGTTGTTGCAAACCTCAAGCCCGCGGTCCTTTGCGGAGTTGAGAGCAACGGAATGATCCTCGCATCGGGCGAGGGCGATCAGATCAAGGTCGTATTCCTTGACGACGATACTCCCCTCGGACAGAGAGTAAGATGATAATTTTTGATTCCCACGCGCACTATAACGACGAGAAGTTCGGTTCAAGTGCCGAGCGCGACGCGAGGATAAGAGAGATAATGGACGGCGGCGTCAGATACATCATCAACGCCGGTACAAATCCCGATTCGTCACTCGAGAGCTTGAAGATCGCAGAGAAATTCGACGGCTTTTATGCGTCGGTCGGTATTCATCCATCTGACCTTTACGATCTTACCGATCCCTACGCGGCGCTTAAGGAAATTGAGGAGCTTGCTTCTCATCCGAAGGCGGTCGCCATCGGCGAGATAGGGCTTGATTACCACTGGCACGAGGATCGTCACGAGTTCCAAAAGGAATTTCTCCATCTTCAACTTGAGCTTGCCGAAAAGCTTGATCTTCCCGTTATAATTCACGACCGCGAAGCGCACGGCGACTGTCTTGAAGCGGTGTTCGCTCACCCGAACGTCCGCGGCGTCTTTCACAGCTATAGCGGCAGCGCCGAGAGCGCGAAGGAGCTCATAAAGCGCGGATGGTACATCTCCTTTTCGGGAGTCGTTACATTCAAAAACGCTTCGCGTCTTGCCGAGATCGTCCCTACGATCCCGAGCGACCGACTTCTGACCGAGACTGACTGCCCGTATCTGACCCCTCATCCGCATCGCGGTGAGCGTAACGATTCGAGCTACCTCACTTATACGATAGAAAAGCTTGCTTCCCTTTGCGGAGCCACTCCAGATGAGATTGCAGCTTTAACGCTAAAAAATGCCGCAACGCTGTTCAGCAAATGCGGAATAATTACGGAGGAATAATATGTACAGCTATTTAAGAGAAAATTACACCATGCTCTTCGATTTTTACGAGCTTACCATGGGTAACGGATATTTTCTTTCGGGCTACGAGGACAAAATATCCTACTTTGACGTATTCTACCGTAAAAACCCCGACGACGGCGGATTCGCTATCGCCTGCGGTCTTCAGCAGGTCATTGACTACGTAAAGGACCTGAAGTTTACCGACGACGATATCGCTTTTCTCCGCACCAAGGGCTGCTTCGACGAGAAGTTCCTTGAATATCTCAAGAGCTTCCGCTTCACGGGTGACATCTGGGCGGTTCCCGAAGGAACGGTCATTTTCCCCGGTGAGCCGATAATGACGGTACGTGCCAAGACGATCGAGGCGCAATTCATTGAGACCTTCGTGCTTCTCACTCTCAACCATCAGACGATGATCGCAACGAAGGCAAGCCGTATCGTTCGTGCCTCCGAGGGTAGACCGGTAAGCGAGTTCGGCTCACGCCGCGCACAGGGCCCGTCGGGCGCTATTCTCGGCGCAAGAGCTTCCTATATTGCAGGTTGCTCGGGTACCGCTTGTGCTATCGCAGAAGAGCGCTTCGGCGTTCCTGCGACGGGAACGATGGCTCATTCCTGGGTGCTTATGTTCGACTCCGAGTTTGAGGCATTTGACACCTACTGTTCCCTTTATCCGAATGCCGCAACACTTCTCGTTGACACCTACAACGTCCTTCAAAGCGGCGTTCCGAACGCTATAAAGGCGTTCAAGAAGCACGGAATTACCAAGTGTGGCATCCGTATCGACTCTGGAGACCTTGCGTATCTTTCTCGCAAGGCGCGCAGGATGCTTGACGATGCGGGACTTACCGAATGTAAGATCGTTGCGTCAAACTCACTTGACGAGTACATCATCCGCGATCTGCTCAAGCAGGGCGCAAAGCTCGACGCTTTCGGCGTCGGAGAACGCCTTATAACCTCAAAGAGCACGCCCGTTTTCGGCGGCGTCTACAAGCTTTGTGCCGTTGAAAACGACAAGGGGGAGGTTATTCCGAAGATCAAGATAAGCGAAAACCCCGAAAAGGTCACGACACCTCACTTCAAGAAGGTCTACCGCCTTATCGAAAAGGAAAGCGGAAAGGCGATCGCCGACTATCTTACCGTTTACGACGAGACCATCGACACGACCAAGCCGCTTACGATCTTCGATCCTATCTACACCTGGAAGGAAAAGACGCTTACCGATTTTGAAGCGATCGAGCTTCTTAAGCCGATATTCAAGGACGGCGTTTGCGTTTACGAATGTCCGACGACCGATGAGATCCGCAAGCACTGCGAGGAGGAGCTCGAGCGTCAGTGGGACGAGGTAAAGCGTTTTGAGAATCCTCACAACTACTATGTTGACCTTTCTCCGAAGCTTTGGGACATAAAGCAGATGATGCTCCACGGACTGCTTAAGGGGGAGGACAAGAAATGAGCAAAAGAATCGCGCTCATCGCACACGATAATATGAAGCCGATAATGATCGAGTGGTGCAAGGAAAACAAGGATATCCTTTCCGAGCATTTCCTTTGCGGAACGGGCACGACGGCAACGAAGATAAACGAGGCAACGAAGCTTCCCGTTAAGGCGTACTTAAGCGGTCCTCTCGGCGGCGATCAGCAGATCGGCGCAAAGGTCGCGGCAGGCGAAATTGATATAATCATTTTCTTCTCCGATCCGCTTACTGCAATGCCTCACGACCCCGACGTCAAGGCGCTTCTCCGTATTGCGCAGGTATACGACATACCGATAGCAAACAACCGCTCAACTGCGGACTGCATACTTAAATCGCTCTGATACATAGCTTCAAAAAGCGGGAGATGCTTAATCTCCCGCTTTTCTATATAAAAAGCACGCTTCAAATGAAGCGTGCTTTTATAATTTGAATTATTCTCCTGCGCCGTTAAGCTCTGGAAGGTTTATCGACAAACCTCCGAAGGATATCGTTATTACATCCTCGTTATCAAAGATGATCATCTCGCAAGTAGGAGAAATAAATATCTCATTCATATCTAATACCATCCTTTCAATTACCCTTTAGTTACCGAACGTAATGTCCGGCAGGTTTACACTGCCATCTTCGTTAGTTTCGAAGTCATCAGCCGTCGTAGTTTCGATAGCTGTTGTTGTTTTTTCGGTCGTCGTTGTTCTTTCTGTCGTTCCTTCAACGGGGGTCTCAACCTCGGTGGTTGAGTCGGGCTTTGTCGTATCCGACGTGCTCGACGTATCACTTGTTCCGGAAGTTGTACCGGACACCGTCGTATCAGCGCTCGACGTGCCGGTCATGTCGCCGTCTGATGTACCTGTGGTATCATCGTTTGACGTACCGGTCTGATCTGCGTCGGTCGTTTTCGGAACCGTTGTCGTATCTGACGTCGTCGTAGTTTTGACGGGTGTTCTGCTTCTTTTAGAATCAGCACACGCTATGACTGACGACATAAGAACTACAGCGAGAAAGACGATTATAATTTTTTTCACGACTGCTGATGCGCGTCTACATACGCCTCGGCAGCAACGCCGTAATTGTAGGTGGCAAATATCATATTGAGATCGAGATCATCGATGGTCTCTTTCTTGCTTGCTTCCTTGAGGTAAGAGTTGAACGTGAAGGTCATCGTAGAAACTACCGTAGAGGTGTCGCCTTCGTAAACGGTAACGGTGATAACGTCGTCAAAGTTTGCCGGGAAGAGATTCTCGATGAGAAGGACGTTGTTAGTATCAAGGTCATTTGCAAGAACTCTGCGTCCGAGGGAAATATCACCAAGCTTTGCTACGTAGATATAATCCTCGTTCTTCTCGAATTTGATACCGATGTTCGCATACTGACCGAGAGTGACGTTGTCAAAGCCGGAGATTATCGACTCGTTCTGCTCAACCTTGTAATCTTCAACTCCCGTTAATCCGAGATCGGTAAGGGTCTGCTCTACTCTTGCTGCTGCCTTACCGTATACCTCGATGGCATCGAGGAGCGCACAGAGCGTGGTATCGGTAGCATTAGCCGCCTTCGCCTTTTCGATATATGTCGATACGCTTACGGTCTCGGTGATATCTCCGAGAGTTACGGTGAGATCATTTCCGATCTGACCGGGGGTAAGAGTAGTCGTGTAGTAGCTTTTGTTTTCATCGAGGTCACATACAGTTCCGTTGCTGAACGTTACCTTTGCGGTAGGATTAGCAGCGATCCATTCTGCGGTTACGTTAAACTTAACTCTTACAGTTACGGCCTTGTCAAGAGTTACACCGAAGCCCTTGAATTCGGGTTCAGGAACTGCTTCGACGAGCTTGTAGAGAGCAACCGGCTGCTGACCGCTTCCATAGTAACGGAATCTCATCTGGTCAACAGCTTTATTGAAGCGAATAATGGAACCGCCGCTCGCCGTAATATCTGCGTTACCGGAAGCGTCAAGAGAGATAGTATTGATATACTTTGTCGAAGTGTGTTCATTCATTCCGTTGCCGCCGGAGGTTTTTCCGATGTATCTACCGGAAGCACTCTTTATTGCGTAACCGCCGTCGACTGCTTCGATAATAAATGCGTTTGCACTGAAATCACCAATGATTTTACCCTCATCGATCGTTACGTCAAAAGTATTGAAAGTAACATCCAGCTTATCTGCAATAGAACCGTTGAATGCAAGGTTTCCTTCTTCGTATACGATAAGATAAGTACCTGTCCAATCGGTAGGAGCGGTAGTAACCTTTA
>JAFTTT010000083.1 GCA_017466625.1 Clostridia bacterium | reverse complement strand
TGATACGCGGTGAAGTAGATACTGACGTCATACGCGCTCACGTAGGTAAAGGAATATTATACAGTAACTGAAAAGGGAAAGGAAGAAATTGATGCAATTCCCCCCGCAATCTCGGCGGTGCTTCGCTATATAGCGTCACGCGGCAGAGTCAGCGAGGAAACGCTCGTGAAGGACTGCGGAGAAAGTGCCGCGGCGGCGGTTCTGCGCCTGAAAAAGAGCGGAATGATCGAAAGCGAGGCGGAATTTTCCGACAGTAAGGGCGTAATTTCCGAGACCGTTTCAATAAGTGACGAATACGCCGAAATGGAGCTCGACGCTCTTCTTTCGCTCGTGCGCGGAAGTAAGCAGAAGGAAGCGCTTTCGGCAATTTCGGTCAGCGGAAGCTGTAACATGAACGAGCTTCGCGACCGATACGATATAACCAAAGCGATCCTCAAGCCCCTTGAGGCAAAGGGGATCATAAATATTTCGGCATTCGACGTCTTCCGCGACCCGTACAGAGGAAAAAAGCTTCCGCCCGACAAGGTGTATAACCTTTCGGAGGGTCAGATCAAGGCGCGCGACACGATAACGGCGCTGACCGACAGCGGAGAGCCGAAGGCGGCGCTTCTCTACGGAGTAACGGGAAGCGGAAAGACCTCCGTTATACGTTCGGTGATGGATCACGTTATAAGCAGAGGCAAGTCGGTCATACTCCTCGTTCCCGAAATTGCGCTGACTCCTCAAACAGTCGCGATCTTCCGCGCGCATTACGGAGATAGGACCGTCGTTATCCATGCGGGTCTGTCAAAGGGCGAAAGATACGACGCGTGGAGAAAAATATCGCGCGGCGAGGCGGACGTCTGTATCGGAACGAGGTCGGCAATATTTGCGCCGTTTAAGAATCTTGGACTCATCGTCATCGACGAGGAGCACGAGCATACCTATAAATCGGATATGGATCCGAAGTACCACGCAAGAGACATAGCGCGATACCGTTGCGCAAAGCAGAACGCCGTAATGCTCCTTTCAAGCGCAACGCCGTCGCTCGAAAGCTATCTAAAGGCAAAAGAGGGGAAATACACCCTCGTCACGCTCCCCGAAAGATACGGAAAAAGCGTTCTTCCCGAAACGGTCATTACCGATATGCGTAAGGACGCAAGAAACGGATATACTTCTCCTATCGGCTCGGAGCTCCGTCAACGCCTCAGCGAGGTGCTTGCAAAAAAAGAGCAGGCGATACTCTTTATAAATCAGAGAGGGTATAATAGATTCCTTTCCTGTCCGCTCTGCGGTCACGTTCTGACCTGCGAGCATTGCAGTGTATCTTATACATACCATACGACGACTTACGGAAGAGGTTACCTCTACTGCCACTACTGCGGAAGCAAGGAATTTGCTCCGAGCAAATGTCCGCAGTGCGGAAACGAGGTGCTACGTCATATCGGATACGGCACGCAGATGGTAGAGGAGGAGCTGAATAAGATCTTCCCGTCGGCGCGCATAACAAGAATGGACGCCGACACTACGTCGACGAAATTCTCGTATGAGAATCTGCTCGGCTCATTCCGAGACGGCGAAAGCGATATACTTATCGGTACGCAGATGGTAACGAAGGGACACGATTTTCCGAACGTCACCCTCGTCGGTGTAATAAACGCCGATTCGTCGCTGTACTTAAACGACTATAAGGCAAACGAGCGCACCTTCTCGCTTCTTACACAGGTCATCGGCCGCGCAGGACGCTCGGACCGCAAGGGCTGTGCAATGGTGCAAACGACGAATCCCGAGCATCCGATACTCCGCATCTCGGCAGATCAGGACTACGAGAAAATGTACGAAAACGAGATCGCGCTCCGATCGTCGCTCGTATTCCCACCCTACTGCGATATGGTGCTCTTCACGTTCGGCTCGGCATCCGAGCACGAGCTTGTGACGGGCGCGACGCAGTTCACCGAAATGTTCAAAAAGCTCAAAGCCGAAAAATACACGGATGTTGCGGCAGTGGTGTTTGGACCGATGGAAGCGCCGATATATAAGATAAACGGCGTCTACCGAATGAGAGTCGTAATAAAGACGAAGCTCAACGCCGCGGCAAGAAAGCTTATGTCTGAAGCGTATTCGGAAATAAGTAAAACACTCGGTAAACGAATCGCAATTTCGGCTGACGTAAACCCGACGAATTTGTAACACACCGTCTGCCTCGCCCTTTGGGAGAGGTGTCAACCGAAGGTTGACGGAGAGGGCGCCTTCCCCGGCGGGGGACGTGAAGAGGTAAACCTCGGATGAGGTGTAGCCGTCGCAGACGGCGTTACAATAACAATGATCATAAAAAGAGGACATAAAAATGGCAATTCTTAAAATACTAACTAAAGAAGACGAGCTTCTTCGTAAAAAGAGCCGTCCCGTTGACGAGATAACCCCTCGCATACTCCGCTTGCTTGACGATATGAAGGACACCCTTCATAAGGCGAACGGTGCAGGTCTTGCCGCGCCACAGGTCGGCGTTCTTCGCCGCGTGGTGCTGGTGGAGACGGAACCGGGCGACCTTATCGAGCTTATCAACCCCGAGATAATCGAGGTGTCGGAAGAGCGTCAGGAGGGGATGGAGGGATGCCTTTCCGTTCCGAACGAATGGGGCATCGTCGACCGCCCGATGACCGTAACCGTCAAGGCGCAGAACAGAAAGGGCGAGTGGTTCACAATGACGGGAAGCGAGCTTAAGGCGCGTTGCTTCTGCCACGAGCTTGACCATCTCGACGGAATACTCTACACCGATAAAGCATCGAAAATGCTCGACCCCGACGAGCTTGACGACGAGGAATAAGCAATATGAAAATAATGTTCATGGGAACGCCCGATTTCGCCGTTGCGTCTCTGCGCGCGCTCGTAGAAGGGCAGGCGGGCGAAATCACGGTAATAACCCAGCCCGATAAGCCGAAGGGCAGAAAAATGATATTGACACCGCCCGAGGTAAAGGTCTATGCCGAAAACGTAAATCTCCCCGTATATCAGCCGAAAACGCTGCGCGACGAGGAGTTTGACGCGTTTTTGCGCGAGAAGGATCCCGATATCATAATCGTCGCCGCATACGGAAAGATACTTCCAAAGTCGGTCATCGACTACCCGAAATACGGCTGTATAAACGTCCACGGCTCGATCCTTCCGAGATACAGAGGCGCCGCGCCCGTGCAGAGATGTCTGATAAACGGCGAGCGTGAGACGGGAAACACGATAATGTATATGGACGAGGGACTTGATACCGGAGATATTATAGCGCAGTCCATCGTTCCTATCTCAATTGACGATAACGCCGAGACTCTCTTTGAAAAAATGTCCCTTGACGGTGCCGCGCTTCTGATGAAAGTTCTTCCGAATATCGTAAGCGGAAAAATCACTCGCAAAAAGCAGAATGACGCGGATGCGACTTACGCACAGAAGGTCGGTAAGGAAGACTGCATGATCGACTTTTCGATGACTGCGGAGGAGATCCATAACCGCGTTCGCGGTCTATGTCCTTACCTCTACGCATACGCTATGAGAGGACAGATTCAGCTCAAGCTCGTAAAGACCGCGCTTGTTGACCGCCGAACGAATCATCTCAGCGGAACGCTCGTCTCGGAGGGTAACAAGCTTTACGTCGCTTGCCAAGGCGGATGGCTTCTTGAAATACTCGAGGTGCTTCCTGCAGGAAAGAAGCAGATGAAGGCGTCCGACTATTTGAGAGGAAATCCCGTACAGGACGGCGAAAAGCTCGTTTGCGCCGCCCAATATTAAAGGAGAAATTGTATGTTTATTGACTGGCCATATATTGTGTTGGTAGTGCCTATGCTAATCATTTCAATGTGGGCGCAGATAAAGGTGAATTCTACCTACAAAAAATACAGCAAGGTATACAGCCGCGCGGGAATGACCGCCGAGGTCGCCGTTCGTAAGATACTTGACTCTAACGGACTCTTTAACGTCGGAATCACGAGAGTTCCGGGCGAGCTTACCGACCACTACGACCCGAGAAGCAATACGATAGCTCTCTCCGACAGCGTCTACGGAAGCACGTCGGTGGCGGCGATCGGAGTTGCGGCGCACGAAGCGGGACACGCGATCCAGCACGCGGTCGGCTACGGACCGATAAAGCTCCGTACCGCGCTCGTGCCCGTTACCAATTTCGGCTCGCGTCTTGCTATGCCGCTGTTTATTATCGGACTTCTGCTTGCAAATCAGCCCCTCGCGTACGCGGGAATTATTCTTTTCAGCTTGACCGTCGTGTTCCAGCTCGTTACGCTCCCGACGGAGTTTAACGCAAGCCGCAGAGCCGTTAAGGCGCTCGGCGGATACGGATATATGAACGACGAAGAGCTGAAGGGCACCAAAAAGGTGCTCTCTGCCGCGGCTATGACCTATCTTGCCGCGCTCTTCGTAGCGCTTGCATCGCTTCTGCGACTGATAATAATTGCAGGCGGCGGACGGCGCAGAGATTAACTATGAAGGTAAGAGAAGCGGCGTATCTGTCGCTCGAAAGATGCGATAAGACCGATAAGTTTTCGAATCTCGAGCTCGACAGTGCGATCAAAAAATACGGCTTCGCGGGCGCCGACCGCGCGTTCTTCACAACGCTCGTATACGGTGTTATCGAGAAAAGAATAACTCTCGATTACGTGATAGCCAACTATTCCTCGAAGCCGATAGAAAAGATCGAGCCGAAGCTGATGAACATTCTCCGCCTCGGCGCGTATCAGATACTGTTCCTTGACCGCACGCCCGACAGCGCGGCGGTAAACGAAAGCGTCGAGCTTGCGAAGTATCATACACATAAGGGAACGGCGTCCTTCGTCAACGCGATCCTCCGCAGTATAAGCCGCGAAAAGGAAAGCATTCCGATGCCAAAGGAGGGAAGCGACCGCTGTTTGAGCGTCAAATATTCGCTCCCCGAATGGCTGATTACAATGTGGCGTGATAATTACGGAAGCGAAAAGACCGAAAAGCTCCTTTACGGAATGAACCGAAGCCCCTTCATAACTCTGCGCGTAAATACGCTGAAAACCACGCGAGATGAGCTTATAGAAGCTCTCACAAGGGACGGCATCGACTGCTCTCCGTCGGAAAAATGCGACAGCGCGATCACGCTAAATTCAAACGTCGCGATAAGCGAGCTTTCTTATCTCCACGACGGACTTTGCTTCGTTCAGGACGAGGCGTCGCAGCTCTGCGTCAAGGCAGTCGGCGCGAAGGCGGGTGAGACCGTTATAGATACCTGCTCTTGCCCCGGCGGCAAAAGCTTTGGTATCGCTCTTGAGATGAAAAACGAGGGCAAGCTGACCTCGCTCGACCTGCACGAAAGCAAGCTTTCGCTCGTTGTCAGCGGCGCGGAAAAGCTCGGTATAGATATCCTGTCGACTTCCGTTCATAACGGAACGAAGCCGAAGGAAGACCTCCTTGGAACTGCCGACAGAGTCCTCTGCGACGTTCCTTGCTCGGGACTCGGAGTTATCGCAAAGAAGCCCGACCTCCGTCATAAATCTCCCGACGACATATCGCGCCTGCCCGAAATTCAGTATAAGATTCTTTGTAACGGCGCGTCGTATCTGAAAGACGGCGGAACGCTGGTCTATTCGACCTGTACGTTGAATAAAAAAGAAAACGAGGACGTCGTAGAAAAATTTTTGTGCGAGCATCCCGAATTTTCGCCCTGCGGAGAGGAAATGTACGAAGGTAAACCGATGATGACCTTCTTCCCCGACGAGCACGGCACAGACGGCTTCTTCGTCTCAAAATTCATAAAGAAATAAAAATGAAGGCATACGCCTTCATTTTTTTCTTTTCCCCTTGTATTCGGATGTAAAATATGATATGATTTCATTATATTATTTTCATCGAGGTAAAAATGTCGGAAATCTGGGATCTATACGACCGTGACAGAAACCCTCTCGGAAAAACGCATATAAGAGGACACTATCTGCCAAAGGGAACGTATCATATAGCCGTCGGAATATGGACGGTAAACAGTAAAAACGAGGTTCTTTTGACCCTTCGATCACCGCTCAAGCGCGACTGGCCGAACGTCTGGGAAAACACCGCCGGTTCGCTCATTCACGGCGAAAGCTCGCGAAAGGGCGCGGTAAGAGAACTAAAAGAGGAAACGGGAATTACCGTCACCGAGGACGAGCTTCACTTTCTCGGCACCGAGCGCGGACGGAGCGTTATAGGTGACTGCTATATCGTCCGTAACGATACCGATATAAAGGACATAGTCTTTCAGGAGGGCGAGACCTGTGACGCAAAGTGGGTCACGGTCCCCGAGCTTGACAAAATGATAGAGGATGGGCTCGTTGCACCGCCCGTCGCAAGACGACTCAAGAAAATAAGAAAAGATTTCGAAAGCTTCATATACGGAAAGGAAGAAAACGATGAGTAAAATGCCGTTCAGCCGAGCAGATATACTTCTGCCGAAAAAGGACTTTGATACATGGTCGACAGTTGCCTGCGACCAGTACACCTCCCAGCGCGATTATTGGGAAAACGCCGATAAAACGGTAGGCGAAGCCCCCTCCGCGTTAAGAATCACGCTTCCCGAGGTCTATCTTAACGACGCAGACGTTAACGATAGGATAAAGAAGATAAACGCTACGATGAAGGAATACCTTGAAGCGGATATCTTTAACGAATATAAGGACGCAATGATCTTCGTCGAAAGAAAGCTCAAGGACGGAAGAACGAGAAAGGGAATAGTCGGAAAGATCGACCTTGAAGCTTACGACTACACGGTCGGCTCAACTTCAGCCGTAAGAGCAACAGAGGGAACGGTGCTTTCTCGCATACCGCCCCGCGTTGAGATCAGAAAGGACGCGCTTATTGAGCTTCCTCACATAATGGTCCTGATAGACGATCCCGAAAACGAGGTCGTGCCGAACGAGCCGAGCGGAGAAATAATCTACGATACTCCCCTTATGCTCGGCGGCGGAAGTGCTCGCGGCTCGCTCATGAGCGAAAATGCTGTAAATAAGGCATTGTCGGCTCTTGAAAAGCAGAGCGAAACGCACGAGCTTCTCTTTGCCGTCGGTGACGGTAACCATTCACTCGCAACGGCAAAGGCGTGCTACGAAAAGGATAAGAGCAATCCGCTTGCGCGCTACGCGCTCGTCGAGATCGTGAATATACACGATCCGGCGCTCGACTTCGAGCCGATATACAGAGTCGTTTTCGGCGTCGATACCGAGAAAATGCTGAACGAGGCGAAAAAGCTATTCTCCGACTGCACAGAGAATAAGGTCGTGACCGTCGTAAACGGTAAAGAGGACAGCTTCTATGTGAACGGTCTTACCGCAGGCGTTCTTCAGAGCTTTATTGATAAATACATAGAAGAAAACGGCGGTTAAGTCGACTATATACACGGCGAAAACGATCTCCGCGGTCTCTGCGATAAGCCCGACACAGTCGGCTTCCTCTTCGACGGCATAAAGAAAAGCGAGCTTTTCCCCTACGTCGAAAAGAACGGCGCACTCCCGCGTAAGACCTTCTCCATGGGCGAAGCATACGATAAGCGCTACTATATGGAATGCAGGAAAATAAAATGACAAAAAAGAGTCGGGAAACCGACTCTTTTTGCTGTTTTACATAATAAAGCGCCGAG
>JAFTTT010000082.1 GCA_017466625.1 Clostridia bacterium | reverse complement strand
GGTTATCGAGGACATCATTATACCCATGTAGTCGGTGTACTCTATTCTTGAGATCTCGTCGACGTTCTTATTATAGGAATTTATCATTTCCTCAATGACGTCCTTGTCGGCAAACGAGGTCGCGAAAAGATTTATAGCCGTCGGCTGTTCAAGGTCGACGTAACCGAGCTTTTGCATATTGAGCTCGTAAGTCGATTTCGAGAACTCAAAGACGTTGTCGTAGAAGGCGGCGCATTGCTCGTCGGTGAAGGAGGGAATTGCTGCGTCAAGCATCGACGCAAGCTCGTCGGGGGTCTTGTCGGCATAAAGCGCTCTCTGCTCGGCAGCGTACTTCGCCGTTTCCTGCTCTGCAAGGAATCCGCTTATAAGAGCCGTGACCTCTTCCTCTGTCATATTGCCAATATAATTGCGCACTTCATTTTCCGGCATCGTGCTTGACGTCGAAAGAATATGGGATATGACCGCTTCCTTCATCGTCTCGGGTGTCATCGTCGCAAGAATTGGTGTTATCTTGCTCGCAAGATATTCGGGGGAAGGAATTGAAATGATAGAGATGTAGGTCTCTGCCTTTTCTGCTGCCGACATGTTAGCGACGTGAGCGCGGAAAGCTTCTGCCTTTTTTGCCGAGTCGAGAACGCCCTCGGTGTCAGCAAACGGCAGACCCGTGAAAATGTCAAGGGTCGGGTTGTTTATCTGATAGAGTATCGGATCTGCTTTCTTGTTTTCCTCGGCAACGTATTCGGTCAGATGATAGGTGTAACCGATGGTTCCCGAGATTAGGGTGGACGATGTGCCCTCGTGAAGCTTGATAATACCCGTGATCTTAAGAGGTATCGCGTTCTGATAAAGCATATCAAGACTCATTTTATCGGTAGAGATGTCCTTATATACGCCGTCTCTTACTGAGTAGCAATTTGCATTCAGAATAGTTCTGAATTCCATATTGCAGATATCCTTGTAGGACCATTTCTGCGATTCAAATTCAAGCGGCTGATCGTTTGCCGCCGCGGTAACGATCTTGTCGATCTCTTCGTCGGAGATAAGACCGAGCGCGTAGAGCGTCATGTCGTCGATCTCGTTATTTTCGTCAACGAGAATAACGATCTCGTTATATTCGTTCGGCCATTCGCCGTGAATAAGATCGTACTGCTTTTTGATAAGCGGATTGATCGCCGAGCCGTCCTTTGCGGGGAGAAGCTCCTGCCACACTCTCATCATCGACGACATTCCGCCGCCCGAGATCATTGAAAGCATACTCGTGTCGCCGCCCATTTCGCCGCCACTGATCTCGCCCATATATTTTATGAGCATCTTTTGAATAAGCTCTTCGGTATCGCTCTTGATGATCGTGCCGTCAACGTTTTTCGTGTATATGTTGAGGTTGACACCGTAGGAATACTGAATACCGTTTATTGCGGCGTTGTATCTGTCGTTTTCATTATCTCCGAGTTTGTTTTCAAGGTATTTCTTGAAGGAGCGGAGATCGTTTTCCTTTGCTTCGATCTGGCTCAATGTGTTTACGAGATCGTAAAGCACGGGATTCTGGTATACCGCATCGTTAGGATGCTTTTCCTTTTGCTCTGCGGCACCGACAAAGGTCTCCATTAGAGTGCCGATGCTGACGTGCTGTGCTTCAAGAGTTATCGGATAGGAAGAAAGGGTGCTTTCCTGAACGTAGGAAATATAATTCGTCGTACCCTCGGATACCGCGTAAATGAGCGCGATACCGATGATGCCGATGCTTCCCGCAAAGGAGGTAAGGACCGTTCTTCCTTTTTTGGAAAAGAGGTTTCTTATTGAAAGACCGAAGGAGGTGAAGAAGGACATCGACGGCTTCTTTTCCTTTTTGATCTTCTTTTTGCCTACAGGTGCATTGAGCTTTTCTTGTTCACCGTTCTCTGCAGCAAGCTCTTCTTCGGTCAGCGGCATAGAATCGGATATAATAACGCCGTCGAGCATTCTTACCGTTCTCGTCGAGTACTGCTCGGCAAGCTCGGGATTATGAGTGACCATAACGACGAGGCGCTCCTTCGAGATCTCCTTAAGGATCTCCATAACCTGAACGCTCGTCTCCGAGTCAAGCGCGCCCGTCGGCTCGTCTGCGAGAATAATATCGGGATTATTTACTATCGCGCGGGCGATTGCAACTCTCTGCATCTGTCCGCCCGACATTTCACTCGGTTTCTTTTTGAGCTGCGAGGATAGACCGACTGCGGCAAGGGCTTCCTTTGCGCGCTTTCTGCGCTCGTTTTTGGATACGCCGGATAGGGTGAGCGCGAGCTCAACGTTCTGAAGGACCGTCTGATGCGGTATCAGGTTATAGCTCTGAAAAACGAATCCGACCGAATGGTTACGGTAAGTGTCCCAATCCCTGTCGTTATATTTTTTTGTCGACCTTCCGTTGATTATAAGGTCGCCTTCCGTATATCTGTCAAGACCTCCGATGATGTTAAGGAGCGTAGTTTTACCGCAACCGGACTGACCGAGTATGCTTACGAACTCGCTTCTTCTGAATGACAGTGACACGCCCTTAAGAGCGTGGACCGTCTCGTTACCCGTTGGGTAATCCTTTGTAATGTTTC
>JAFTTT010000081.1 GCA_017466625.1 Clostridia bacterium | reverse complement strand
GGCGCGTTGTAAAAAGTCGGGCAGAGGCTTACGAAAGAGACGGTCGAGGGGCGTGGCCTTGGGCTCAACGGCGGCAAGGGAATCGATCTGTCGCCGCAGGATGCCCTCTCCCTTGCGGTCGCGGGGCAGGGCATCGGGATATTCGTCGCCGAAGTATTTCAGCAGGATGTCGTAGTAAACGCTTTGCTGGAAGAGCTGCTCAAGGCCGCCGTTCGTCGCGATGACGATTCTCTGCTCGCGGAGAACGAGGACATCCTGGCAGAACATTCCGTTGAAAAGAAAGCTTTTTCCGTGCTTATCCGCCCAGACGTGATAGCCGTATTCGAACGGGCCGTACTCATCGGGGGTCTTTATCCAGGGCATCGTCGACATCTTTATCCAGCTTTCGGATATTATGCGTTTGCCGTCGAATACACCGTCGTCGAGATAGAGCTGACCGAGCTTTGCCATATCCTCGCGAGTAAGATACAGTCCCCAGCCTCCGCATTCGATGCCCTCGGGCGAAAGCTCCCAATGATAATTCGTTATGCCGAGGGGCTCGAAAAGGCGCTTTTTGAGGTATTTACAAAGTCCCTCGCCGCTGACCTCCTTTACGATACAGGAGAGGACGTAGGTATTGAGACTGTTATACTGAAATTTTTTACCCGGCAACGACGTTGGGCTCGATTCAAAAAATGCCTTCAGCCAATTCTTTTCGACAGTTACGCCCGTCTCGGCAAAGGAAGCTCCCGACGTCATCGTCAAAAGGTGGCGTATAGTAAGTGAGCGGTAGGCGAGCGTTGACAACGCAGGAACGCGCTTCTCCACAAGCTTCGCCGCCTTACTGTCGAGGGCAAGCTTTCCCTCGTCGATAAGCATACCTATCGCCATTGCTGTAACCGATTTACTGAGTGAATGACAAACGTGATAATACTCGGGGCGGTACGGCCCTATCTGCGCTTCGCACACGATCTTGCCGTCCTTGACGACTGTCACGCCGTGGAGGTCAAGACCGCATTCGTTTACCGCTTCGTTAAGGAACGAGGAGATCACGGAGGACGGAAGTCCCGTGCTTTCGGGCGTTGCCCGTTGAAGCGGCTTTGCGTTATTCACGCCGAGCGAACAAAGCGGCTTCGGCATCGTATATTTTATATGCTCCTTCATTGGCGAGGATCTGTCAAGAAAGCGCTTTACGTATCTGAACAGTGATGTGTTAACGAAAATGTCCACCTATATTTCTCCTTTCGTTCGGTTAAGTAAATTATACCACATATTATTTTCTTTGTTCCATTTTTTAACAAAATTCACAAAAGTATTACAAAACGTTTTTTATTCGATTTCCTATTGATTTTTTATTGAAAGAGGGTTATAATATCATATTGTATGATAACAATTTCAGGAGGCAAAAAATGTCAGAATGTACACATGACTGTTCCACTTGCGCAAGCAACGGAAGCTGTTCTTCGCAGAAGGAAAGCTTACTTGCTCCCGCAAACGCGCACAGTAAGATCAAAAGAGTTATAGGAATCGTAAGCGGCAAGGGCGGCGTCGGAAAATCGCTCGTCACCTCTATGCTCGCTATCACGATGAACCGCCGTGAGCTTATGACGGGAATTCTTGACGCCGATATTACCGGTCCGTCTATTCCCAAGATATTCGGCGTAAAGGGTCCTGTTAAGGGCGACGACAGAGGTATCTTCCCCGTTGTTTCCAAGATGGGAACCAAAATTATGAGCTTGAATCTTCTTCTCGACGAGGACACGACTCCCGTCGTTTGGAGAGGCCCTGTTATTGCGGGAACCGTTAAGCAGTTCTGGACCGACGTTTTCTGGGACGACGTCGACTATATGTTCGTCGATATGCCTCCCGGAACGGGTGACGTTCCGCTTACCGTTTTCCAGTCGCTTCCGCTTGACGGAATCGTGATCGTTACCAGCCCCCAGGAGCTTGTTTCGATGATCGTTGCAAAGGCAGTCAGAATGGCGAAGCTTATGAACGTTCCCGTTCTCGGTATCGTTGAGAACATGAGCTACCTCTCCTGCCCCGACTGCGGAAAGCAGATCAAGGTATTCGGAGAGAGCCACGTTGAGGACGTTGCAAACGAATACGGTCTTAAGGTGCTTGCAAAGGTGCCGATCGATCCCTCGCTTGCCAACCTCTGCGACAAGGGCGCCCTCGAGCTTATGGAATGCGACGCTATGGAAGCTGCGGCTGACTATATTGAGGAAACCCTCAAGGTATAAGAAAAACGGCTCGAAAGAGCCGTTTTTTGTTTGGATATTAAAACTCCCGAGCGACATGCCCGGGAGTTTTTGATTATTACATTTCGCCGCCGAGGGAGATGAACATTGCCTCGTAGTCGTATTCGAGCTCGTACTTTTCGTTGAGCTCTTCGAGGTGCTTTTCATAGTCCTCGTTCTTGAGGCCGCTTTCAGCAGTTACCTTCCAAGCGGTCTTGCCCTTGCCTACGTAGTACATGAGGTGGTAGCCGTACTCGGTCTTAACGAGACCGGTTTCGCCTTCAGTGCGGTCTGCGCTGTAGATCCAGTCCTCGAACTCGGTAACCATCTGGCCCTTGAGAACGTTCTCGTAGAGTCCGCCGTCCTCGCCGTTAGAGTCAGCGGTGTGTTCCTTTGCGAGCTCGCCGAACTTTTCAGCGGTCTTGTCGCCCTTGTTGTACTCTTCGAGTACCTTTTCAGCTTCCTTCTTTGCAGCTTCGTATGCCTTTTCAAGAACGGTGCCCTTGAGAGAGGTATCGATGTCAAAGAGGATGTGTCTTACGCTCTGGGAATCGTACTCGTCGATATAAACGCCCTTTTCGATGATATATACGGTGTAGGAAAGGTCGCCGTTGGACGCCTTGACTTCCTGAACGTAGGTATCGTTAGCTACACGGTCGGTGCTGTATGCCCACTCGTAGTATGCCTTCGTGTCTGCTGCTTCTGCCTTGGTGGTGTTGTAAAGAACTCCGGTAGAAGTGTACTTCTTAACGAGAGATTCCTTTTCTGCAGCGATATCTTCCTCGGTGTTACCGGTGGTTGCTGCGGTGGTCGTAGCGCCCGTGGTCGTGGATGCTTCCTTCTTTGCCTTCTCGAGCTCGTAGATACCGTCCTTAAAGGACTCTACGGTCTTGTGCTCTGCTACGAATGCCTCTGCTGCTGCCTTTGCCTTTGCGTAAGCTTCCTGCTTCTGCTCGGTAGTTGCATCCTTTGCATAGGTCTCGGTGAAGGTGTAGTAAACGTAGTCTATCTTCTTGAAGGAATCGGGATTGTCATCACGGTACTCGGTGAGCTGCTCATCGGTATAGGTGAGAGAATCGAGATAGTCTTCAACGTACGCGTAAGCGAGTGCCTCGATCTTGAGGTATCTTCTGAGCGCACCCTCGGTAACGCCGGGAGCGTATACTGCGCTGAGGAACTTATTGACTCCGCCGTAGCCGCTCGAAAGCGCGTGCTCCTTAAGATCCTTCATATAGTCGTTGATCTGGTCCTTATCTTCCTTGGTGAGGACTTCGTCGATCGTTACTGCGCTGCCCTTCTTTTCAGCCGCTGCTGCGAGCTGCGCGGATGCGAAGGAAACGTACTCGTTAAGCTTGCTTTCTGCAAGACCGCAGAAGTACTTGTACCAAGTCATAGAGGAATTACCGCTCGTATACTGGGTAGTCTGGTTAAGAAGTCCGAGGTTGGGATTATAGCCCTGCTGGGACATATACGAGCCGTACTGTCCTACGTAGTCGTAAACGACGTACGCGAACATTGCTCCGTCGATCTCGATAAGCTCGTTATCTGCAACGAGGTGCTTCTCGAGGTTCGGCACCTTGGGTATAGAGGTGAGGATGATCGCAACTACTACTGCAATTGCGACTACCGCAGTTATACTCCAGGTGATGATTTTCTTATTGCGCTTTTTCTTTTCCTGCAGCTTGATTATCTGCTTTTTGGAAAGCTTTACAGTTGCGGTATCGTTACCGTTCTGCATTCTTTCGTCTCTTACGCGGCTGCCCTTGCCCATTGTTAAACTCCGTTCTCCGACGTACAAAATATTTTTTCACCCGTTTCGCCTTTTATCGTCGGCTCAGACGAAACGAAATCCGCTTGGACTCCGAGGGGATGGGCATCCCTTCGTGTTACAAACTTCGATGCGCTTCTGCGCATTTGCCGGGTCGCCCCGACAGACTTGGTCTATTCTACCACACTTTGACAAAATAGTCAAGAACAAAATCAAACTTAAAGATTTATTTATATTTAATTTGTTTTTCGTTAATTCTTTATTTTTATCTATGGACAACCACGCATTTTTGTGATATAATGGTTGAGTTAATTATTCCGAGAGGAAGTATTATGAAAGTATTTAAGTATTCGGTCGGTCTTATGGGCACGAACGCCTATATCGTTCTTGACGAAGGCACGATGGAAGCTGCGCTTATTGATCCAGGAGACGAAGCTGACAAGCTTCTTTCCGCGCTTGAATCGAAGGGCGCGTCTCTTAACTGCATAATTCTGACGCACGCGCATTTCGATCACATTCTCGCGCTTCCCGAAATTAAAGAAAAAACGGGTGCTTCCCTGCTCGTCCATGCGGACGATGCGCCGATGCTTGCCGATAATTCTCTTAATCTTCTTTCGAGGTTTTCGGGTAAAGACGCGGCTTTCCCCTCTCCCGACCGTCTTTTGAGCGACGGCGATACCGTTAAGCTCGGAAGCTCGGAAATAACGGTGATCCACACTCCGGGTCACACGCCCGGCTCGATATGCCTATCTGTCGGTGACGATCTTATAAGCGGTGACACCCTTTTCCGCGAGAGCATCGGCCGTTACGATTTTCCCGGCGGCGACTTTGATACGATAATGGCTTCACTCCAAAGAATAAAAGCGCTCCCTATCAAGGGCAAGATATATCCCGGCCACGGAATGTCGACCACCCTTGAGCACGAGCTTTCATACAATACATATTTGATCTAAGAAAGGAAAATATAGATGGATTATCAGCTTTTAGCAGATCTTCTCTATCCCGAGATTACCGAAACGCCCGAGGATATTGAAGCAAGATATCCCCGCCGTGAGCTTCCCGAGGGAGCACAGGTAACGCGTTTTGCGCCCAGCCCTACGGGATTCGTACACTTCGGCGGACTTTTCCCGTCGACCGTTGCTGAGCGTCTCGCTCATCAGTCGGGCGGTGTGTTCTATCTTCGTATTGAGGACACCGACGCGAAGCGCGAGGTCGAGGGCGCGGCAGAGGGACTTATAAAGACGCTTGCGACCTACGGAGTGCATTTTGACGAGGGCGCTATCCTTGACGAAAACGGCAAGATCGCCGACAAGGGTAACTACGGCCCCTACAAGCAGAGTCAGAGAGGCCCGCTTTACAGAGTTTTCGCAAAGAAGCTCGTCTCCGAGGGCAAGGCGTATCCCTGCTTCACTACCGAGGAGGAGCTTGACGAGCTTCAGTCGGTAAACAAAAAGGAAGAAATTAAAAACACCGACTGGCAGGCAGAGGCGGAGAGCCGCCGTGCCGAAATGCTCGCACGCCGCAATTTCACCATCGAAGATGTCAAGGAGCATCTTGCGGCGAATCATCCGTTCGTTATCAGAATCCTCGCAAACGGCGATCCCGATAAGAGAATGAAGTTCACCGACCTCGTTAAGGGCGCTATCGACGTGCCCGAGAACGACGAGGATTTCGTTCTTCTCAAGAGCGACGGAATTCCTACCTATCACTTTGCTCACGCTGTCGACGACCATCTTATGGGAACGACGCACATAATCCGCGGTGAAGAGTGGCTTCCGTCTCTGCCGAAGCACATTCAGCTCTTTAATTATCTCGGCTTCAAGCTTCCGAAGTATATGCATATCTCGCAGATAATGCGTCTTGACGAGAACGGAAACAAAAAGAAGCTCTCTAAGCGCGACATGGGCGCGAATATGGACGATTATACCGAAATGGGCTACTGTCCCGAGGCGGTCTGCGAGTACGTTATGACGCTTCTCAACTCAAACTACGAGGAGTGGCACATGCAGAATCCCGACAAGCCCTATACCGATTTCCCCTTCAACATTAAGAAGATGTCGGTTTCGGGTTGCCTTTTCGACTTCGAGAAGCTTAACGACGTTTCGAAGAACATAATCTCCCGTATGTCGGCTGATGACGTTTACGAAAAGGTGCTTAACTGGTCGAAGAAGTTCGACCCCGAGTTCGCCTGCGAGCTTGAAGGCGCTCCCGAAATGTCGAAGAGCATTCTTGCTATCGGTCGCGGCGGAAAGAAGCCGAGAAAGGACCTTACGACCTGGCGCGACGCTAAACCTTATATGGGCTTCTTCTATGATAAGTATTTCACCGTTATCGACGAATATCCCGAGAATTTTGATAAATCGGATATTAAAAATACGCTCGTCAAATTCTCCGAGACCTATGATTACGCCGACGATATGAACACCTGGTTTGATAAGGTCAAGGCGATAGCCGATTCGCTCGGATTTGCGTCGGACATGAAGGCGTACAAGGCAGATCCTGCTTCCTTCAAGGGAAGCGTTGCCGACATCAGCATGTTCATCCGCGTTGCGGTCACGGGCAAGATGAACTCTCCCGATCTTTACACCGTAATGCAGATAATCGGCAAGGACAAGACCCTTGACAGAATCAACTCTATGATAAGCAAGCTCTAAAGAGGAAAGTAAAATGGACGAAAATTTCAAGACAGAAGGCAATTTTATTCACGAAATAATTGACAGCGACCTCGCGGAGGGCGTAAACGACACAGTTCACACCCGTTTTCCGCCCGAGCCGAACGGATATCTTCATATCGGCTCCGCGAAGGCGATTTACATCAACTATTCGACTGCCATGAAGTACGGCGGTAAGTTCAACCTCCGTTACGACGACACGAACCCTGCAAAGGAGGACACCGAGTACGTTGAGTCGATATACGAGGATCTTACCTGGCTCGGTGCAAATCCCAACGGCGGCGTTTTCTACGGCTCCGATTATTTCGACAAGTGCTACGAGTATGCAGTCAAGCTCATCAAGGACGGCAAGGCGTACGTTTGTGACCTCTCCGCCGACGAGATGAGAGAATACCGCGGCACTCTGACCGAACCGGGCAAAAACAGCCCCTACCGCGACCGTTCGGTTGAGGAAAACCTCGAGCTTTTTGAAAGGATGAAGAACGGCGAGTTCCCCGACGGCTCGCGCACTCTCCGCGCGAAGATAGATATGGCGTCGCCCAATATGAATATGCGCGATCCTGCTATCTACCGTATCGTTCACACGAGCCATCACCGTCAGGGTGACAAGTGGTGCATCTATCCCCTTTACGACTTCGCTCACCCTATTCAGGACGCGCTTGAGGGAATCACCTATTCCCTTTGCTCGATAGAGTTTGAGAATCACCGTCCCCTTTACGAGTGGGTCGTTGATAACGTTGATATCTTTACTCCCAAGCCCAAGCAGAGAGAGTTTGCGCGTCTTAACGTGACCTATACCGTAATGAGCAAGAGATATCTCCGCAAGCTCGTTGAGGAAAAGCTCGTTGACGGCTGGGACGACCCCCGTATGCCTACGATCTGCGGTCTGCGCAGACGCGGATTTACTCCTTCGGCTATATTCGATTTCGTTCGCCGTGCAGGCGTTGCAAAGTCGTTCAGCATCGTTGATATTGAGCTTCTAGACTACTGCATCCGCGACGAGCTTAACAGAACGGCTGAAAGAAGGATCGCAGTTCTTGATCCTATCAAGGTCGTTATTACCAACTACCCCGAGGACAAGACCGAATACTTTGAGGTCTCGAACAACCCGAACGACGAAAACGCCGGAACGAGAAAGGTTCCCTTTACAAGAGAGCTTTACGTTGACCGCAGTGACTTTGCCGAGGTTCCGCCTCCCAAGTTCTTCCGTCTCAAGCCCGACGGAGAGGTTCGTCTTATGGGCGCTTACATCATCAAGCTCAATGAGATCGTAAAGGACGAAAACGGTAACGTAGTTGAGCTTCGCTGCACCGCCGATCTTGAAAGCGGAAACGGTAATCCCGTCGACGGCAGAAAGATCAAGGGTACTATTCACTGGCTCTCCACCTCCTATGCGTCAGACGCGACCGTTATGCTTTACGACAAGCTCTTCACGATCGCAAATACGGGCGACATTCCCGAGGACAAGACCTACGACGATTATCTCAACCGCGATTCCGCAGTTAAGGTTGAGGGTGCGAAGGTTGAGCCGTGTCTTCTTGACGCGAAGGCGGGAACAAGCTTCCAGTTCGTTCGTACCGGTTACTTTACGCCCGATTCGAAGAATCCCGGAACGTTTATCAGAACCGTTACCCTTAAGGACGGATATAAGGTTCAGTAATTACAAAAGACAGAGGTTTATGCCTCTGTCTTTTCATTTATAAAGCTTTGTCAGAAATACGGGGCGTCGAGGACGCCTCCCCCTACAATACCGTCTCGGAAATATTACAGATCTCTATATACTTTCATACTCTGCGCCGAGGAGTGAATAGAGCTGTGGGAAATAGCGCATTATCTGCCAGACTGATATTCCGCCGAGTGAATATTTATCGACGAGGTCGAGCCGTGCACGGACGCTTCTTGCGTTCTCGAACCAGACGACGTGCTCGATGCCGTTTTCGTCGTAGTAATTGAAATACGGCGCTTGCGACTCCTCGTCGAACATTATTGTCGCTCCCTTCTCGTATGCGAGGTCGAACGCGGCGGTCGTAGACAGTCCCTTTGCCTCGGTCTCGTCCTTTACGTACGGAAGCGGCCAATCATAGCCGTAATTCGGTACTCCGAGCAGTATTTTCTCGGGCGCGATAACGCTCACTGCGTACCTGACGACCTCTTCGACGTTTCTTATCGGCGCGACGGCAAGAGGAGGTCCGAACTGATAGCCCCATTCGTAGGTCATAAGTATTACGTAATCGGCAACCTCGCCGATTCCCGCATAGTCGTGTCCCTCGTAGAGAAGTCCCGGTTGAGTGTCGGACGTTTTCGGTGCAAGTGCGACGAAGAGCGGTAGACCTACCTCGTTCATAGCGCTCTTGAGACGCGTTAAGAAGTTAACGTAGCCCTCTCTGTCCTCGCGCGGGATAAACTCGAAGTCGATCTCTAGTCCCTCAAATCCCTTGCTTTGCGCGGTATTTATCAGCTCTTCAATAAGTACGTCCTGGAGATCTGTATCGTCAAAAAGCTTTCCGGAAAGCGTGTTATTGAACACGCCCTCGTCGGTCAGGGTCGATAGGAGCATTATCGGCGATACCCCGTAGCTTTTTGCTATCTCGATGATTCGTTCATCGTCGGGCGCAACAAGGGTGCCGTCGTCGCGGAAGCCGTATGTGAACACCGTCAGATAGCTCAAGAACGGCAATGCCTTCCGAAGCTCGCTTTCTGTTATAAATGGATACGCATAGCCGTTTACCACGATCTCCTTTTCGGGTGTATCCACTATGTAGAGCGTTTGCCCCGGGAATATCAGCGGATTTCCCATAAGCGACGGATTACTGCGGAAAAGTGCGTTTACGGTCGTACCGTTATCCTCGGCGATCGAATAAAGAGTGTCTCCCTCCTTTACCGTGTATGCTCTGCCGCCGTTATTGATAACGAGGTCCTCGCCGATCACGAGGTATCTTCCCTTCTTTATGCCGTTATCGGCTTCTATACGGCTTATCGGCACGTTATACATTCGCGACAGCTTATAGAGCGTGTCGCCTTTTTTTACTGTGTGTATTATCATGTTATCCTCCTTTGGTTTCGATACAGTATATGAGCGGAAGATAAATGTGACAATTGTAAAATTTCATTATTATATTGATTTATGAGCGATAATATGATAAAATCATTGGTGTAATTTTCATTTGAATGCCGTCATATACTGTTAGCGGTGATGAAAATGAAAGCTAACATAAAATATTATCTCTTTTACGCCGGAATCTTTTTAATCGGCGCATCGGTCTCTGCGGGCTTGTTTTTTGCATACGGAGCCGAGCTTTTCCCTTGTGACAGAATGAATATTTCGGGGAAATTTTCTTTTTACGAGCTCGTCGGACTTGCCTCTGCGATACTTGAACCGCTCACGGTGCTGCTTTTATCCGCGTACACTCTTTACGCCTGTGCCGTAAGCGGAATAACGACGCTTTACGTCGGCGCTATATTCGGACGTCTGACGATACGCTACTGTATGTCGGAGCACGTTCCGTTCACGCACGCGGCGGTGCTCATTATAACGCTTTTTATCGGCGCGATATTCGTTATTCTGTCAAAGGAAGCGACGGTTCTGCGCGGAGGGATGAGGACGGTCTCGCCCGATCCCGAAAAGCTGATTAAAAATCCTGCCTGCGTAAATATGTTCAAGACATATCTCTCCACCGCCATCACGGCTGTCGCCGTTTCGGTCGGGGTATATTTACTACTACTCTATTTCAAAATATGATCTCACAAGGACGTCAAAAAAGTGGCACTCAAGGACAGTAAAAAACCGAAAAAGCATCTGTTATACGAGATGTTCAACCCTCGCGGTAACGGCAAGGGCATTTCAAAGGAGGAAGCGGCAAAGCCGAAGACCATCGGCAGATTCTTCCGCTATTTCTCATCAAATTTCAATATGATGTTTGCGCTGAATATTTTTATGTTTCTCGGAAACTTCCCCGTTCTTTTCGGGCTTTACGCGCTCACGGGAAACATGAATATTCACACGACCGCTCCCGCGTCGTCTCTTTTCGGGCCGATATACGGCGCGATGACTGCAGGCGGTGTTAAGGATCCCGTTTCCGCCGCGCTTATGGGCGTTCACGGCGTTCAGGCGGAGATCACGATGATGACGACGGCGACCAAGGTGTTCTTTGCGCTCACCTGTCTTATAATCTTCACCTTCGGAATCGTTAACGCTTGCATCGCATACGTTATGAGAAACATTGTCAAGGGTGAGTCTACGACCCTTATTTCTGACATCAAGTACTGCGTCAAGCGCAACTGGAAGCAGGCGCTCCTTCTCGGAATGATCGACCTTATTATGATCGCGGTCATTATTTATGACGTTTTGTTCTTCTTCATCGGCGGCACGGGCGGCGTTGCGAGCTTCCTTTTCGGCGCCATGCTCGTCGTTGCGATGCTTTACGTAATGATGAGAAATTACATGTACGTTCTTCTCGTCACCTTTGATCTGCCGATCGGAAAGATACTTAAAAATTCCTTTATATTCGCGCTTCTCGGATTTAAGCGGAATATCGTCGCCTTTCTCGGCGGACTCGCCGTGTGGGTGCTTGACTACATGATTCTAACGGTCATTTTCCCCGTCGGTCTCGTTCTTCCCGTGATATTCCTCATATCGCTTACGACGTTTATGGGAATTTACGCGGCGTACCCGAAGATCAAGGAAATCATGATAGATCCCTATTACGTCAGCGACGAGGTCGGCGCAAAGGAACGCACCGACGGCGCTGAAGATGAAGAGGACGAGCTACCCGAGCCGATATTTAAGGACAGAGGTTAAAAAACGATGCCGTATCGCCGTTTTACGGTGATACGGCTTTTTGGAGATATTTATGAAAATTCTCGAAATCGGAAAGAACGACGCCGGTCAGCGCCTTGACAAGTTTCTTACCAAGGCGGTAAGAAATATGCCGCCGTCGCTTATGTACAAGTCGATAAGAACGAAAAAGATCAAGGTCAACCGCAAGCGCGCCGAGATCAGTCAGATGCTGAACGAGGGCGACACCGTTCAGCTTTTTCTGCCGGACGAGCTGTTCAACACGGAGAACAATATTGAAAGCACGCTTTTCCATATAACGCCCATATTCGGGGTCGTTTATGAGGATGAAAACATTATTCTCTGCGACAAGCCGGCCGGTCTTTCGGTTCATTCCGACGAGGACAACGATACCAATAATCTGATAACGCAGGTTCAGGCGTATTTATACAAAAAGGGGGAGTACGACCCAAGCTCGGAGCAGTCCTTTGCCCCTGCCCTTTGCAACCGCATCGACCGCAATACCGCAGGAATCGTTATTGCGGCAAAGAACGCCGAGGCGCTTCGCGAAATGAACGCGATAATTAAGGAGCGCAAGCTTATAAAGAAGTATCTTTGCGCCGTGAACGGCATACCCGAAAGGAAAAGCGAAACGCTCAAGGGTTATCTTATTAAAAATTCGAGCACCAATACCGTTAACGTCTACCCTTCTTACCGCAAGGGAGCGAAGGAGATCGTCACGCGCTACAGGGTGCTTGCGTCAAAGGACAACGTATCGCTTCTCGAGGTCGAGCTCCTGACGGGAAGAACGCATCAGATAAGAGCGCATCTTTCTCACATCGGACATCCCCTCGTCGGTGACGGAAAATACGGAATTAACCGCGATGCAAGACGCGGCGGATACAAATATCAGGCGCTTTGCTCCTACTATCTCGAATTTGATACTGACGGATTTTTCTCCTATCTTAACGGTCGGATCTTCACCGTTAAAAGGGAAAGCGTTTACTTCCTTTCGCTTTTTGACGGAATCAAGCTCCCCATCTTCGGGGGTAAAAAATGAGCTACATTATCGTGCTTATCTGCGGTGTGCTCACCGCCATACCGTATATATTTGATCTTCTCTTTTTTCTGCCGTATTTTACCCTTGCGCCGCTGTTCGTAATAGCACTTAAAAAGAAAAGCGCGTACAGACACGGGCTCGTCTTTTCACTTGGATATTTTACCGTAGTTTACCATTGGTTTTGCTACCTTTATCC
>JAFTTT010000080.1 GCA_017466625.1 Clostridia bacterium | reverse complement strand
GATCGATCCCGATTACGTTCCCGCAGAAGAGGAGCATAAGCAGGTCTACGGTATCACCTTTGAGCAGGGAAGAAACAACTTCAAGATCAATAAAGAGCTTCTTTCTAACGTAGTTACCGCAAATAAGGATATGCCCGAAAGCGCAGTCCGCGACCTTATAATCTCGCTTATTACCCTTAAGTATACACAGTCTAACTCCGTTTGCTTCGCAGTTGACGGACAGGCGATCGGCGTTGGCGCAGGTCAGCAGTCCCGCGTTCACTGTACTCGTCTTGCAGGCGGTAAGGCAGACACCTGGTTCCTCCGTCAGTCTGACAAGGTTCTTAACCTTCCTTTCAAGGATACCATCGGACGTCCCGACCGTGATAACGTAATCGACGGTTATATTAATCAGAACGAAGAGGACGTTTGTGCTGACGGCAACTGGCAGAAGTACTTTACAACCCAGCCCGCTCCTTTCACAAAGGAAGAACAGAGAGCTTACCTTGATACTATCGACGGTGTAGCACTCGGCTCCGACGCATTCTTCCCGTTCAGCGACAATATCGAAAGAGCAAAGAAGAGCGGCGTTAAGTACATAGCAGAGCCCGGCGGCTCCATCCGTGACGACCTCGTTATCGAGTGCTGCGATAAGTACGGAATGGCTATGGCTTTCACCGGAATGAGACTTTTCCATCACTGATATAATTGTTTGGTGCAGCTATGAAAATAATGGTAGTTGGCGGTGGCGGCAGAGAGCACGCCATCATTAAAAAGCTGAAAGAAAATAAAGAGATAGACGTCATCTACGCCCTTCCCGGCAACGCGGGAATGGCGGGTGATGCTACTTTGGTGAACATCGGCGCAAAGGATATTCCCGCGATAGTTGATTTTGCAGTTAATAACGCAATAGACTATGCAGTCGTCGCGCCCGACGATCCGCTCGTTCTCGGCGCTGTCGATGCCCTCAACGAAAAGGGGATCCCGTGCTTCGGCCCTGACGTTGCAGCAGCGCAGATAGAGGGAAGTAAGATCTTTTCTAAGAATCTTATGAAGAAATACGGTATTCCGACGGCAGAATACGAGACCTTTGATAACGAAGCCGATGCTCTTAATTATCTGAACAACTGCAAGATTCCGATAGTTATCAAGGCAGACGGTCTTGCTCTCGGTAAGGGCGTTATAATCGCCATGACAAGAGAGGAAGCGATAGAAGCTGTCAAGAGCATGATGAGCGACAAGGTCTTCGGAAACAGCGGCTCAAGAGTTGTTATCGAGGAATTCCTCACAGGTCCCGAGGTTTCTGTTCTCGCTTTTACTGACGGAAAGACTGTCAAGCCGATGGTTTCGTCTATGGACCACAAGAGAGCGCACGATAACGACGAGGGTCTTAATACGGGCGGTATGGGTACGGTTGCTCCTAACCCGTATTATACTAAGGAGGTTGCGGATCTCTGCATGGAGACGATCTTCCTTCCGACCGTAAATGCGATGGTAAAAGAGGGGAGACCTTTTAAGGGATGCCTATACTTTGGACTGATGATAACTCCCGACGGACCGAAGGTCATTGAGTATAACTGCCGCTTCGGTGATCCCGAAACGCAGGTCGTGCTTCCGCTTCTTAAGAGCGATCTTCTTACCGTTATGCAGGCAACGACAAATGGAACGCTTGACGAGACCGAGGTCGTTTTCGAGGATAAGCACGCTTGCTGTGTAATCATGGCGTCAAACGGCTATCCGCAGAGCTATGAAAAGGGATTTGAGATAAAGATCCCCGACGAAATAGCTGATAATGTATACGTCGCAGGTGCGGCTGAAAAGGACGGAAAGCTTGTTACGTCGGGCGGACGCGTTCTTGGTGTAACCGCAGTTGCAGACACGCTCCCCGAGGCAATTAACGACGCATACAAGCTCGTAAGCAAGATAAGCTTTGATAATGCTTTCTACCGCAAAGACATCGGCGCGCGCGCACTTAAAGCGCTGGAGGAATAACATGGTATACAGAATATTTGTAGAAAAAAAGCCCGAGCTTGCACACGAGGCGAACGGCTTATATAATGAGCTGAAAAATCTTGTAGGCATTGATAATCTTACGTCGGTAAGAGTAATTAACCGTTACGACGTAGAGAACATTGAGGAAGCTCTCTTTGATCAGGCGGTAAAGACGGTTTTCTCCGAGCCGCAGCTTGATAACGTATCGAAGGAGCTTGAAAACGTCGACGGCATCGTATTTGCCGTTGAGCCGCTTCCGGGTCAGTTTGATCAGAGAGCAGACTCGGCGGCTCAGTGTATTCAGCTTCAGAGCCAGGGCGAGCGTCCTACCGTTCGTTCGGCGAAGGTATATATTCTCGGCGGAAACCTTACCGAAAATGACGTAAATACAGTCAAAAAGTACGTAATAAACGCAGTCGAAAGCCGTGAGGCGGAGCTCGGCAAGCCCGAAACCCTCGCTATCGACTACGCTATTCCCGAGACCGTTGCAACTGTTAACGGCTTCGTTTCCCTTGACGAAAAGGGCCTATCCGAACTTCTTGATTCTCTCGGTCTCGCTATGGACCTTGACGACCTTAAGTTCCTTCAGAATTACTTCAAGAACGAGGAGCGCCGCGACCCGACTATAACGGAGATCAGAGTCGTTGACACGTATTGGTCTGACCATTGCCGTCACACGACCTTCTCGACGCACATTGATAACGTCAAAATATCCGATAAGACCGTTGCCGAGGCATACGAGCGTTACCTTAACGCACGTATTGAGGTATACGGCGAGGAAAAGGCGGCAAAGCGTCCGCAGACGCTTATGGATATTGCGACCATCGCGGGTAAGGTCCTTAAGAAGAGAGGACTTCTTCCCGAGCTCGACGAGAGCGAGGAGATCAACGCCTGCTCGATCCACGTGACCGCTAACGTAAACGGCGAGGATCAGGACTGGCTCCTCATGTTCAAAAACGAAACTCACAACCACCCGACGGAGATCGAGCCCTTCGGCGGCGCGGCAACCTGTATCGGCGGATGTATCCGTGACCCGCTTTCGGGACGCGCATACGTTCATCAGGCAATGCGCGTAACTGGTGCGGCTGATCCCCGCAAGCCCCTATCCGAAACCCTTTCGGGCAAGCTTCCGCAGAGAAAGCTTTGTCAGACGGCTGCGGCTGGATATTCCTCATACGGTAACCAGATAGGTCTTGCGACCGGACACGTGGCTGAAATCTACCACGACGGATACGTAGCAAAGCGCCTTGAATGCGGTGCGGTAGTTGCTGCCGCTCCTGCGTATAACGTGCGCCGTGAGCGCCCCGAGGCAGGCGACGTTATAATCCTGCTCGGCGGCAGAACAGGCCGTGACGGTATAGGTGGTGCAACCGGCTCATCGAAGAGCCACAATATGAAGTCTCTTACCACAATGGCATCCGAGGTCCAGAAGGGAAATGCTCCCGAGGAAAGAAAGATCCAGCGTCTCTTTAGAAATCCCGACGTTACCCGTCTTATTAAGCGTTGTAACGACTTCGGCGCAGGCGGTGTATCGGTTGCTATCGGTGAGCTTGCAGATGGTCTTAAGATCGACCTCGACGCCGTACGCAAGAAGTACGACGGCCTTGACGGAACCGAGCTTGCAATTTCCGAATCGCAGGAAAGAATGGCAGTTGTTGTTGAAGCATCCGATGCCGATAAATTCATCGAATACGCGGAGAGCGAAAACCTCGAAGCTTACCGCGTTGCTATCGTAACCGAGGAAGCAAGAATGGTCATGAGCTGGAAGGGACAGACGATAGCTGACCTTTCCCGTGAATTTCTTAATACTAACGGTGCCGATAAGCACACTAACCTTGAAGTTACCGAAAAGGATCTTTCGGTATTCTCGAATGCCCTTTACGGAAACCTCCGCGAAATGGCGTCCGATCTTAAGACGGCAAGCAGACGCGGACTTGTTGAGCGCTTTGACGGCTCGATCGGTGCCGGCTCTATCCTGATGCCATTTGGTGGTAAGACGCAGAAGACTCCCGCACAGTCAATGGCGGCAGTTCTTCCCGTGCTTCCCGGTCAGTTTACCGAGCAGGCGAGCGTAATGGCATGGGGACTTGATCCCGATACTATGTGTGTCGATCCCTATTCGGGCGCACGTGCCGCAGTATATAACTCGATGGCGAAGATCGTCGCATCTGGTGCTGATTATAAGGACGCGTATCTTACGCTTCAGGAGTTCTTTGAAAAGCTCCGTAACGATCCGACACGTTGGGGCAAGCCCTTTGCTGCGCTCCTCGGCGCGATGGACGCACAGCTTGAGCTTAACGCCGCTGCTATCGGCGGTAAGGACTCAATGTCGGGAACCTTTCTTGATAAGGACGTTCCTCCTACGCTGATTTCCTTTGCTATCGCTCCGATAAACGCAAAAGACGTTATCTCTCCCGAGTTTAAGGAAGCAGGTCACCCCGTATATCTCTTTGCCCCTGCAGACGAGACCGCAAACTCTACAAAGGCGGCGTGGGAATCCTTCCACAAGCTTTGTAAGGACGGCAAGGTCAAGGCGGCTTATGCCGTTGAAAACGGAATTGCCGAGGCGGTAATGAAGATGTCGTTCGGTAACGAGATCGGCTTCGTTTCAAACGGCGCGATCAAGGACGCTTGGTACAATACGATGATGTACGACTTTATCGTAGCAGAGCTGAGCGAGGACGTTACTGCCGATTACGCTGTTAAGATCGGTATGACCTCAAACGAGAAGGTCATCGACCTTGTAAACGAAAAGGCGACGATCTCCGAGCTTCTCGCGCTTAACGAGGGAACTCTTGAGGGCGTTTATCCGACCGACGCAAAGGCGGAAGGCGATAATATTCCGGCATTTGCATATAACGGCGGCGTAGTCGCTTCTCCTGCAGTCAAGACTGCTCGCCCGAAGGCACTTATTCCCGTATTCCCGGGTACTAACTGTGAATACGATTCAGCTCGCGCTCTTGAAAATGCTGGTGCTGAGGCGGAGATAGTTGTTATACGCAACCTTACGTCCGATGACGTAAGCCGCAGCGTTGAGCTCGTGTCACGTAAGCTTGCAGAAAGCAATATGGTATTCATTCCCGGCGGATTCTCGGGAGGCGACGAGCCCGACGGCTCTGCGAAGTTTATAACCGCATTCTTCCGTAACCCAGAGATAAAGGAGCAGGTAGGAAACCTGCTTGATAACCGTGACGGTCTTATGCTCGGTATCTGTAACGGCTTCCAGGCGCTTATAAAGCTCGGACTTGTTCCGTACGGAAAGATAATAGACACCGACGAAAACTGCCCGACGCTTACTTATAACATAATCGGCCGCCATCAGTCGAAGCTCGTTCGCACGAGAGTTTGTACTAACAAGTCTCCGTGGTTATGTGGCACCGAGGTCGGTCAGATATACACCGTTCCGATCTCTCACGGCGAGGGACGCTTCCTTGCCGATGAGGCGCTTATCCGCAAGCTTGCCGAAAACGGACAGATCGCAACACAGTACGTTGATCTTGACGGCGTTCCGACAATGGACACCGCCTTCAACCCGAACGGTTCGATCCTCGCAGTCGAGGGTATAACTTCGCCCGACGGACGTGTTCTCGGTAAGATGGGACACAGCGAGCGTATCGGAAAGAACCTCTATAAGAACGTAATCGGTCAGTACGATATGAAGCTATTTGCTTCTGCAGTAAATTATTTCAAGAAATAAGGAGAATACTTAAATGGCATATTTAAGCGATATTGAAATAGCGCAGTCTATCACGATGGAACCGATCGGTAAGATCGCAAAGAAGATAAAGGTTAAGGATGACTCATACGAGCCGTACGGCAAATATAAGGCAAAGCTCGACCTTTCGCTTCTTAACCGTGAGGGAAAAGACGGAAAGCTCATTCTTGTAACTGCTATCACTCCTACTCCCGCAGGCGAGGGAAAAACGACGACAACGATCGGACTTGCCGACGGACTTCGAAAGATCGGCAAAAAGTCGGTTGTTGCTCTCCGTGAGCCGTCTCTCGGACCGGTGTTCGGCGTCAAGGGCGGCGCCGCAGGCGGCGGCTACGCACAGGTCGTACCTATGGAGGATATCAACCTTCACTTCACGGGCGACTTCCACGCAATAGGCGCGGCAAACAACCTTCTCGCGGCAATGCTCGACAACCATATCTATCAGGGTAACGCACTTAATATCGACCCTCGCCGTATAACCTGGCACAGATGCGTCGATATGAACGACCGTCAGCTTCGTTTTGTTACGAACGGTCTCGGCGGACGCGTAAACGGCGTTCCGCGTGAGGACGCGTACGATATCACCGTCGCATCGGAAATTATGGCAGTTCTTTGCCTTTCCGAATCGCTTTCCGACCTTAAGGCGCGCCTTTCGCGCATAATTGTCGGATATACCTATAACGACGAGCCCGTTACCGCAGGAGATCTCAAGGCGGCAGGTGCAATGACCGCGCTTCTCCGTGACGCACTCAAGCCGAACCTTGTTCAGACTCTTGAGGGAACTCCCGCGATAGTTCACGGCGGTCCCTTTGCGAACATTGCTCACGGATGTAACTCCGTAATTGCAACCAGAATGGCAATGAAGCTCGGTGCTTACGCAGTTACCGAAGCCGGCTTCGGTGCAGACCTCGGTGCTGAAAAGTTCCTTGATATCAAGTGCCGTGTGGCAGGGCTCAAGCCCTCGGCGGTTGTAGTTGTTGCTACCGTCCGCGCACTCAAGATGCACGGTGGCAGAGCGAAGAATGAGCTCGGAACTGAGGACCTTCAGGCACTCGAAAAGGGTCTACCGAATCTTCTTCGTCACGTTTCAAACATTACCCAGGTATATAAGCTTCCCGCAGTGGTTGCAGTTAACCGTTTCCCGACCGACACCGACGCTGAAATTGCGCTCGTTATCGAAAAGTGCGCCAAGCTCGGCGTTAAGGCGATCCTTTCCGACGTATGGGCAAAGGGCGGAGAAGGCGGAATCGAGCTCGCTAAAGAGGTCGTTCGCCTCTGCAATAAGAGCAATAACTTCTCGTTCAGCTATCCCGACGAGTATTCTATCGAGAAGAAGATCGAGACTGTCGTTCAGCGCGTCTACCGCGGTGCGGGTATCAATATCGTTCCCGCTGCACAGAAGCAGATCGATAAGCTCGCTTCCATGGGTCTTTCAAATCTCCCCGTATGTATTGCAAAGACGCAGTATTCATTCTCCGACGATATGACGAAGCTCGGTGCGCCCGATAACTTTACCGTCACAGTCCGTAACGTAAAGGTTTCCGCAGGAGCCGGCTTTATCGTAGTCCTTACGGGTGACATCATGACGATGCCGGGTCTGCCGAAGGTTCCTGCTGCAGAGAAGATCGACGTTCTTGATGACGGAACGATGGTCGGACTGTTCTGAAATAACCTATGGATAAGATATATCTTTGGGAAAAGGGAAAAACTCCCTATTTTGATCCCCAATACGGTCAGGAAGAGCCGAATCTGACTCCCTACCTCATAAACGACGGTAAGAAACGCGGCGCAGTAATAGTTGCCCCTGGCGGCGGATACTGTATGAAGGCGTACCAGCATGAGGGCTACGACGTTGCCGAAAAGCTCAACTCTTTCGGAATTAACGCCTTCGTCCTCGACTACCGCGTCGAGCCGTATAAGTATCCCGCAATTACGGGAGATATTCTTCGCGCGATCCGCTACGTTCGCTATAATGCTGAAAAAATGAATATCGATCCGACCAAAATAGCCGTACTCGGCTTTTCATCGGGCGGTCACCTCTGTAACAGTGCGCTTTGCGCATTTGATTACGGCACCGACGGTGACGAGATAGATAAGGTCTCATCCCGTCCCGATGCAGTGGTCCTGTGCTATCCCGTCGTAACGCTCGTTGAGGAGTATATGCACGTAGGATCCCGCACACGGCTCCTTGGCGGCCTCGCCGATGAAGAAAAGCTTGCGAGGTCCCTTTCAGGTGAAAAATCGGTAAAGGAAGATACACCCCCGTGCTTTATCTGGCATACGCAGGACGATGACGGTGTTTCCGTTTGGAACTCGCTGAACCTCTATATGTCGCTGGTCAGGAATAACATTCCATCCGAGCTACACGTTTTCCCGCACGGCGAACACGGTCTCGGTATGGCGCCCGACAGAAACGATCTCAGTCAGTGGACGTCGCTTCTTAACACCTGGCTTACAAATCTCGGCTTTAATTAAATAAAAAAATCCGCACCGAAGAGGTGCGGATTTTTTTAACACTCAAACTGTGAATTGTAAAGGGAAGCGTAAACACCGTTTTTCGCGAGCAGCTCGTCGTGGTTGCCGCTTTCGGCAATCTGTCCGTTTCTGATCACGAGTATCACGTCTGCGTTTTTGATCGTAGACAGACGGTGGGCAATTACGAACGAGGTTCTGCCGACCATAAGGGAAAGCATTGCCTTTTGGATCATTTGCTCGGTACGCGAGTCAACGTTTGACGTCGCCTCGTCGAGTATCAGTATCGGGGCGTCGGAAAGGAGCGCACGTGAGATATTCAGAAGCTGCTTTTGACCCTTTGAGATGTTGACACCGTCGTCTGAAAGAACCGTATCGTATCCGTCCTTAAGCGACGTAACGTAATCGTGAATGCCTGCAGTCTTAGCGGCTCTGATTATATCCTCGTCAGTCACGCTT
>JAFTTT010000079.1 GCA_017466625.1 Clostridia bacterium | reverse complement strand
TGTGTCAGCGTTTCGCTACCCTCGTATTTTGAGATACCAGAGACTGCCTCGCTTGTAAGCTCGTCGATCTTTGCCGTGGCCTCGTCAACGGTCCTGAACGTAAGGACGGTCGTCTTATGATCCTCTGTGCCGAGGTCGAGGATGTCGTCCTCGATCTGGAAGGCAAGACCTATATTCTCCGCATACTTTTTCACATCGGCATATTCATCTGTTCCCTCGCAGTATCCGGCCGAAAGGCAACCGAGAAGCGCCGCCGTGCGGATTAGACATCCGGTTTTCATGCGGTTCATCATAAGATGCGTCTTTTCGCTCAAACGCGCCTTTTCACCTGCGAGGTCAAGCACCTGACCGCCGATCATTCCGTCGGCACCCGAGTTTTTCGAGAGAAGCAGGACTGCTTCGACCTTGTTCTCGGGCGAAACGTGATCGTTCGTCGCCGCGACCTCAAACGCCTTGGTAAGAAGTGCGTCGCCCGCTAAGAGCGCGTTTGCTTCGCCGAAAACGATATGATTCGTCGGCTTACCGCGTCTGATGTCGTCATCATCCATGCAAGGAAGGTCGTCGTGTATCAGCGAGTATGTATGTATCATCTCGATCGCGCAGGCGTAAGGAAGCGCCGCTTCCGTTTTCCCGCCGAGCATTTTTGCCACCTCAAGGGTAAGAAAAGGTCTTATTCTCTTTCCGCCCGAGGAAGCGCTGTATTTCATCGAATCGGTAAGCACAGAAATTTCCTTTATGCTTCCCGAAAGATATTCGTCGATAGCAGAACCGATCAGTTCTGCGTTTTCCTTAATTTTCAGTGAAAGGTCTTTCATCGTAGCCACCGTTTCCGTTATTTATGAGAATATTTATCCGCTTCTCTGCTTCATCGAGCTTACCCGAGCAAAGCTTAACGAGAGCAACACCCTCTTCAAACATATCAAGGGATTTATCGAGCTCTGCAGTTCCGTTTTCAAGCTCTCTTACTATTTCCTCAAGACGCGAAAGCGCCTCTTCAAATTTAATTTCTTTTTTATCCATATCATTCACGCTTTCTTTTTTGAAACTACCTTAGCGTTGATGCTTCCGTCAGTCAATTTGAAGGAAACGTCATCGCCCTCGTTTAAGTCGTCTACGCTTTTAACGAGCTTTCCGCCGTCCTTGAATACCGCAGAATAGCCCTTCGATATTACCTTGAGCGGACTCACCGCTTCAAGGACCGATGAAAGCCGAGCGAACTTCTGCTTTTCGGTCGTCAACTTATAACTGACTGCATTTTCAAGGTCCTTCGTCAGCGACATAAGCGTCATTCGCTTGTCGTCTATATAAGCCGACGGCTGTGTGAGTGCTCGCCTTTCGGAAAGCATTTTGAGTATTTGTCTGTTGCTTTTGATCTTCGCTTCGGTCAGCGTCTGCATACGAGAGACGACGTTACCAAATTTTCTTTTCAGCTCCTCGCTTTCAGGCACCGCAATCTCTGCCGCCGCGGACGGCGTAGGAGCGCGTTTATCTGAGACGAAGTCGCATATCGTAAAATCGGTCTCGTGACCGACTGCCGAAATGACCGGAATATCGCACTTAAATATTTCCCTTGCGAGCGATTCACTGTTAAACGCCCAGAGATCCTCGATCGAGCCGCCGCCGCGACCGATTATAATTACGTCGACGCTACGGCTCTCGTTAAAATACTTTATTCCGCGAATAAGATCTGCTTCGGCTCCCTCGCCCTGGACGAGCGACGGAAAAAGCACGAGCTTCGCAAACGGGAAGCGTCTGCCGCACACGTTTATGATATCGCGCACCGCCGCGCCTGTAGGTGACGTGATTATGCCGACTGCAGACGGTATCTTCGGAAGCGGCTTTTTGAGGTCGGCTCTGAACAGGCCCTCCGCTTCAAGCTTTCTTTTGAGCTGCTCGTAGGCAAGCGTCAGAGCGCCGATTCCGTCGGGCTCGAGCGACGTTGCGTAAAGCTGATAGGCGCCGTCCCTCGGATATACAGAGACGCGTCCGTGAAGGACTACCTTCATTCCGTTTTCCGGTCTGAACTTGAGCTTGACCACGGCACTTTTGAACATAACCGCAGAAACTCTTGCGTTCTCGTCCTTGAGCGAAAAATAATAGTGACCTGACGAATGATAATTCAGGTTCGATATCTCGCCGCGAACGTAGACGTTTGAAAGAACGGGATTGCCGTCGATCAGCATCTTGACGTATTCATTTAAGCCGCCAACGGTCAGTATCCTCGATTCATCGGGCATTTTACAGCTCTCCCATAATCTTCATTTCAGTAAGCCGAGCAATTCCTGCCGCATTGTCGCAGGAATACTCGCTTTCGGCAAAAAGTCCGCCGAAGCGCTCGGTCAAGGTCTTGTTTATATATCTGTTACTCATAACGCCGCCCGCGTATATTATCGGCATCTCGCCGTATTTTTCGAGCGCGTTTTCGGTAAGCTTCGTAAGCACCGCAGTTATGTGCGAAAGGACGTAGTCGGCAACGTAGCTCTTCTCTGCACCGTCGTGAAGAAGCTTTTCCGCCTTGTTTTCAAGACCGGAAAGGTTGAAATCAAATCCGTTGACCGTGATCTTACCCGGCTTGACGGCAGACGGATCGACCGACATCGCGTCAAGCTCCTTTCCGCAGGGAAAGTTTAGTCCCATAAGAACGCCGATCCTGTCTATTGCCTTACCGCAGGAAATGTCCTTCGTACCGCCGAGAAGCGTTATTTTACCGTTATCAACGAGCGTAAGCTCCGTCGTGCCTCCCGAAACGTGAAAGGCGAGGAACGACGAGTGATGCAGATCCTCGCGTCCGCAACTGTAAAGTGCAGCCGCGATATGTCCGTGCTGATGGCTGAAGCGGTATAGCGGAACTCCGTGCGTGCTTGCGACCGCAGTCGCCGCCGCAATTCCCGAGAGAAAGCACGGCATATAGGAGCCGTCAACGTCACGCGGCGTTGCCGAGACTCCGACAGCACGTGGCGACACCTCGCCGAGCGTCTCAAAGACCTTCGGAAGGTTTACGGTATGCTGAAATACCGCGTCGCTCTGCCGTAGACCCCGTTCGCCGTCGCCGACCGAAAGAAGGATCCGCAAATTGTTCTCCACCTTCCCGTTTTGCGAGGTCGCGACCGAGGTCGTATAGTTACTTGTATCTATTCCGAGGCAGGGATTCATTTTTTAAGTCCGAGCTGCTCTGCAACTGCGTTGAGAACGCCGTTTACGAATGCAGGCGCCTTATCGTCGTCAAACTTCTTCGAAAGCTCAAC
>JAFTTT010000078.1 GCA_017466625.1 Clostridia bacterium | reverse complement strand
CCGCCTCCCGTGAGTATGAGCACGAGAGGTTAGGGGTGCTTCATTCGATACTTGACGGCACCTGCGACGTTGTAATTACAACTCCCGATGCCGCTCTTCAGTATACGATGCCGAGAGGCAAGCTTGAAAGCGCCACCTTTAATCTGACAGTTAATGACAGCGCAGAAATGAGTAAGATCAAGGAAATGCTCGTAATGTCCGGTTACCAGAGCGTTGATATGGTTGACGGTGTCGGACAGTTTTCAGTAAGAGGCGGTATTCTCGACGTATTTCCTGCAGGAAATGATAATCCCGTGCGTATCGAATTTTTCGGCGACGATATAGACAGCATGGGTCTGTTTGATATTATCACCCAAAGACGAATTGAACAAATAGATGAGGTCAAGATCACGCCCTCTCGCGAGCTTATCGTCGACAGCGAAGCAAGAGAACGCATAAAATCAACTGTTAGATCACTCATCAAAAAGACAAAATCAGAGCAGAGCAAGGATGCGTTGTCGTCAGAGCTCGAAGCGATCAATGCCGGCGGAGAGCTACGCTTTGCCGATAAGTACATCTCACTTGTCTACGAAAACTGCGAGTGCCTTCTTGATTATTTCACAGACAGCTCTGTTATACTGTGCAAGGAATACAATGCCTGCATAGATAGAGTTAAATCGTATGAATGGCATACTAAGCAGAACGTCACCTCGCTCCTTGAGGACGGACTTGTCAGCGGATCTATCGCCAACTACGGCGGCGATTTTGAGACAATAAATAAAGCGATATCTACTCATTCGGGCGTTATAGCAGATTCGTTTATGAGCAGTATCGTTGATATGCGTTTTGCGGCAATTTTCAGCATGACAACGAAGCAAACGGTATCGTACAGTGATAATTTTGAGCTTCTTATCGAGGATCTGCGCTCATATATAAAGGGCGGTTTTAATACGGTTCTTCTTTGTGATAACGAGATAATGGCAAAGAATCTGTCGGCTATGCTCGAGAAGGAACAAATTAGTGCGCCGATAGTAAATGATGATTTTGCTTTTACCGATGGGATCAATACGGTCATAAGATTCGGTCTTGCGCTCCCCGGCTTTGAGCTTACTGCGTCGCATTATGCGCTCCTTTCAACCTACGCGGCAGGAAGTGCCTATAATTCTACACAATTCAGAACTAAAAAGAACAAATCAAAGAAAAAATCCGCAAGAGAAAAAATTATGTCCTATGCGGATCTTACCGAGGGTGATTACGTCGTTCACGTCACTCACGGAATCGGTATGTTCCTCGGCATCCAAAGCGTCACTGTTGACGGAGTTACAAGAGACTATATTAAGATCAAATACGCGGGTACAGACGTAATTTACCTGCCCTGCGAACAGCTTGACAGTTTGTCGAAATACATTGGCGCTCGCAGTGAAGACGGCACGCTGAAGCTTTCGCGTATCGGCGGAGGAGAGTGGGGTAAGACCAAACGCCAGGTCAAAGCCGCCGCAAAGGAGATGGCAAAGGAGCTTATACAGCTTTACGCAGAGCGTCAAAGACGTCCCGGCTTTGCATTTCTTCCCGACGACGATATGCAGAGAGATTTCGAAGCAGCATTTCCATACGAGGAGACCGACGGACAATTAAACGCAATATCGGAAGTCAAGCGTGACATGGAAACAGCGCGTCCTATGGACCGACTCTTATGCGGTGACGTCGGATTCGGTAAGACGGAGGTAGCACTTCGTTCGGCGTTCAAGGCGGTCGAGTCGGGTAAGCAGGTAGCGATACTCGTTCCGACGACGATTCTTGCGCTCCAGCATTATCAAACGCTCCTATCCCGTCTTCGCGGGTTTCCTGTAAGAGTCGATATGCTATCCCGTTTCCGATCTGCAAAGCAACAGCAGGAGACTCTACGCAGAGTTCGCCGCGGCGAGGTCGACATCGTTGTTGGAACGCACAGAATCGTATCGAAGGATGTGGTTTTTAAGGATCTCGGACTCGTGATAATAGACGAGGAGCAGCGCTTCGGAGTCGCCGCGAAGGAAAAGCTTCGTCAGCTCTCGTCGGGAGTTGATACTCTGACGCTGACTGCAACGCCGATACCGAGAACGCTAAATATGGCAATGAGCGGTATACGCGATATGTCGGTCCTTGAAGAAGCGCCGAACGATAGAGTTCCCGTGCAGACATACGTTCTTGAATATGATGAAATGATCCTCTCCGACGCGATAGCCAAGGAGCTGCGGCGTGGAGGCCAGGTCTTTTACCTGCATAACCGCGTTGACAATATGGCTGACGTATATGCAAAGGTATCTCAGCTTGCCCCTGATGCTAGAATAGCCGTTGCGCACGGAAAGATGGACAAGGAAGAGCTGTCCGACATCTGGAGATCAATGCTCGAAGGAGAAATTGACGTTCTTATCAGCACGACGATAATCGAGGCAGGCGTCGACGTGCCTAACGCGAACACCTTGATAATCGAAAACGCCGACCGTCTCGGTCTGTCGCAGTTGCATCAGATACGAGGCAGAATCGGTCGTTCCTCACGTCGCGCTTATGCGTACTTTACCTATCAAAAGGGAAAAGTCCTTACGGAAATTGCCGCGAAGCGACTCGGTGCAATTCGCGAGTACACAGAGTTTGGCTCGGGCTTCAAGGTCGCCTTGCGAGACCTTGAGATCAGAGGCGCGGGTAACATTCTCGGCTCTGAACAGCACGGACACATCGAAAACGTCTGTTATGATATTTAAATGAGGATACTGAACGAAGAGATCCTCGAAGAAAAGGGCGAAGTCAAAGTCCAAAAGACTGAATGCGCCGTAGAAATGAACGTCAGCGCTTATATCCCGGAAAGCTATATCAAGAGTCCGGTTCAGAGAATCGACGTCTACAAAAAGATCTCTCTCATTGAAAACGCAGCTGACAAAATGGATATTATAGACGAACTTCTCGACAGATACGGTGATCTCCCGAAATCCGTATCATCGCTTCTTGACGTCTCCCTCTTGCGCGCTTGCGGATCCGCATGCGGTATCAACAAGATAGTTAAGCGCGGCAGTTCCGTTGTCTTTTATCCCGACAAAATGGACATCAGAATATGGTCAATGCTCACGGCGGACAGAAAGGGCTCGATCCTTATGAGTCTAGAGCTCAAGCCATACGTTACTTTACGCACAAAGTCGGGAGAGGATCCGTTCAAGAAGTCGATCGAGCTTTTGACGGACTATCGCAATATCATGAATACCGCCGAAACGGAGGATAAATAATGAGAAAATATGTAAAGCTTATTGCTCTCGTTCTCGCGTCAGCACTCCTTATACCGTCCCTATTCGTGTCCTGCGGATATCGTTCAAAATACGATACGGTCATGGAATATAAAGGAATAAAGCTCACCGAGGAGTTTTACAATTACTGGCTCTCAACGTACAAGCGCAACATTCTTGCGTCATATACAGACGCTTCCGACACGGAAGAATTCTGGAATTCAAAGTTTGATGAAACGAGAACAGTCGAAGAGTATTTTACAGAAATGCTCAACAAAGAAATAACTAATTACCTCATTTCGCAGCATCTTTATAAGACCTATAAGCAGAAGCTGTCATCCGCTACAAAGAAGGAAATCAAGAATGATATTAAAGAGAAAATTGATTTCTACGGCGGTAGAGGCAGCTTGAACAAAACGCTTTCAGACATGATGCTCAATATTGACGCACTTGAGCAGATATATCTTTGGGAAGCCAAGCACGATCTTGTTTATGATACTCTCTTCGGGCAGGGAGGACCTTTTGAAATTGACGACAGCGCGCTTATCTCCTACTACGAAAAGAACTATTCGAAGATCAAATATGTAGTTTTCTATACTACCGACATTGAGACAGACGATAACGGTGATTACGTTTACGACGAAGAGGGAAATCTCGTCTCGGAGCCGCTTACACCTGAAGAGCTTGAAGCCAAAAACAACAAGATCAAGGAGTTTCAGACCAAGCTTGACGGCGGAACGGATTTTGATACGCTTATTAAGGATTACAGCGAATACGACACGTCCGCTTATCCCGACGGATTCTTTGTTTCATATAGCAATATCGGAATCTGGGGTACGGAAATCTTTAAGGCAGTAAAAACAGGTAAGGTCGGTGATGTCGTTAAAGTGGAAGAAGAGGAAGCTATATTCTACGTTCAGATATGTGAGCTTACGCCTTTTGAATCGCTTTCCGACATTGACATTACCCAGCTTACCAATCTCAAGTTCACCGAGTATGCTACGCGCGAGGTCTATGACGAGTTCTATGAGAAGCTCGCAAAAAACGTAAAGATCAACGAAGATGTCATG
>JAFTTT010000077.1 GCA_017466625.1 Clostridia bacterium | reverse complement strand
TGAAGCTCCCAAAGAGATTCCCGAGAAAACTCACGAGGAGTTCATGCCGTATAAGGCGCAGGTCAATACGAAATCGGGCGTGAAGATCCGCTCCGGCCCCGGAACGAATTACGGCAGAGTCGGCGCGATAAAGAACGGCACCGTTGTCACTATCGTCGAGGAGTCTTCCGGAACGGGTGCGAAGCTCTGGGGCAAGCTCTCTGACGGCAGAGGTTGGATAGCGGTGGATTATTGTGCGAAGGTCTGAATGTAAATCCGTTGCAATCCGTTGCAAATCCGTTGCATAGCGTTCTAAAATAGTAGATATTTGTCTTTATTTTCGGTTTGCTTTCCGAACAGACGGAAAAAGATAAAAGACCGAAAAGTCCTGGTATATAGGCGAAAATCCGAAACAAAAAGCAGGACACTGGTTGTCCTGCTTTTTGCTATTTTTGGTGGATCCGAGGGGAGTCGAACCCCTGTCCGAAAATCCATTCTCGAAGCTTTCTACGAGCGTATTCGGTCCGAATATCTCCCTCCCCGTCGCCGGACCGACAAAGATCGGGGGAGGCAGCTCTTTTATCCGTGGCGGCTATAAGAGCAACTCACCGCGCACGTTCACTGCTGTGTGACGCTCCGTACCGAGCCGCAGTATTCTCGGGGGAACGGGCGGCGTTAAATGAGCCGCGGCCTGCCGTTAGGCAGCAACTAAATCGTTATTAGCGTTTAATTTTATAATTGAGGCCTTTTAAGAGATTACCTCAGCTCTGCTCGCTTACCTCGGATCAAGATCCCCGTCGAAACCTTTACGGACCCATATATGGGGCATTTATGCCCCGTTTAATCCTTCATCAGCCACTCTTTTGCGAGGGAGACCCAAGATGATAATTTTCCTATACCGGTAAGGTCGCGGCACATGATGTCGTTACCGAGACTGAGACCGTGACCGCCGTGAGGATAAACATGCAGCTCTACCGAAACTCCGTTTTTGACGAGCGCGCTCGCGAAGAGAAGGGAATTGTCAACGGGAACGCAGTCGTCCTCGTATGTGTGCCATATAAACGCTCTCGGCGCGTCGGGAGTGACGCGGTTTTCGAGTGAGAGGTATTCAACCATTTCGGGGTCGGCATTTTCGCCGAGCAGGTTGTTGAACGAACCTCTATGCGCCTTTTCGCCGCTCGAAATAACGGGATACGAAAGTATCATTCCGTTCGGCTTGTGGCTATCGTCATCAAAACCGCACTTACGGATAATTTCGGTGTTCCAGAGAACACCGCTCGATGCGGCAAGGTGTCCGCCTGCGGAGAAGCCGATAACGTAGATCTTATCGGGGTCGATATTCCACTCCTCTGCGTTTTCCCTTATCTGCTTTATCGCGGCGTAGACCTGACAGACCGAGGTCGGGAAGCGGTCGGGCGCGACCGAGTAGTGCAGTAAGAAGGAAGCGGCACCGCAGGTGAGAAATTCAAGAGCAACGGGAGTTGCCTCGCGCTCCGACGTGTAAGCGTAGCTTCCGCCGGGCAGAACGAGAACTGCGGGACGGCGTCTGCCTTCGCAGTATTCGTCGTAATTTTTCGGAATGAAGCCGATGAACCTCGGCGATGTGGTCGGGGTCGGAAGCCCCGCCTTTTCGTAATCAAGCTTAAGCTCGAGTTCCTTAACTATCATAATTTACCTCACTCGTAACGGTTGGTCTTCATCACTCTGTCAATATCGCGGTTTGCCTGACGCTCGGCGTCGCTGTCGCGCTTGTCGTAAAGCTTTTTACCGACGCAAAGTCCAACCTCCATCTTAACTCGGCTTCCCGAGAAATATAAGGAAAGCGGAACAAGCGTGTAACCCTTTCGACCGACGAGACCGAAAAGCTTCAGTATCTCCTTTTTGTGCATAAGGAGCTTTTTGGGACGAAGCGGATCGCGGTTGAAAACGTTTCCTTGCTCATAAGGGCTGACGTGAACGCCGTAGGCGAACATTTCGCCTCCGTCTATACGGCAAAAGGAATCCTTAAGGTTCACTCTGCCGCCGCGAATGCTCTTGACCTCTGTTCCGAAAAGCTCAATTCCCGCCTCGTACGTGTCCTCGACGAAGTAATCGTGACGGGCTTTTTTATTTTGCGCAATAATTTTCTTGGCTTCTTTTTTGTCCGCCATGATCTTCTCCTTTCGGGGATTTGAATGCCTCGCCCTTTGGGAGAGGTGTCGGCGGAGCCGACGGAGAGGGCATTCGTTATCGTTTTAAACCCTCTCACCCGACTCAGTCGGGAGCTCCCCCAAAGGGGGAGCCATAATCGAATCAATTTTTCAGCAGTTAATTCTAACACAATCCGCCATTTTTGTCAAGGCGAAACGTGTAGATGAATTTATTTACAGTCGTACCAGTTATCTCCGATTCCGACCTCGGCTTCCATCGTAACCGCAAGCTCGACTGCGTTTTCCATCTCGCGCTTGAGAAGCTCGGCGGCATCACGTGCGCAGTCCTTGTGCGCCTCGAGAATGAGCTCGTCGTGAACCTGAAGGATCAGACGCGCGTCAAGACCGCTTTCCTTAAGCGCCGCGTCGACCTTTATCATTGCGATCTTGATAATATCCGCCGCCGCGCCCTGGATGGGACTGTTCATTGCAACGCGCGCGCCGAACGCCTGAAGATTTCTGTTTGACGCGTGAAGCTCGGGAATGTATCTTCTTCGACCGAAAACGGTAGTAACGTAGCCGTCACGCTTACCGTCCTCGACGACGGCCTTAAGATACTCGTCGATCTGCGGATACTTTTCGTGGTAGCTCTTGATATACTTATCCGCCTCAAATTTCGAAACACCGATGTCGGCGCCGAGCGAGAAGCCGCCGATGCCGTAAACGATTCCGAAATTGACCGCCTTCGCGCGCTTACGAAGCTCGGGGGTAACTGCGTTTATCGGAACTCCGAACACCTGCGAAGCGGTGACGGTATGAATATCCTCGCCGTTTTTGAATGCGTTTATCATAGTCTCGTCGCCGGAAATTGCGGCAAGAACGCGAAGCTCGATCTGCGAATAGTCTGCGTCGACGAGAACGTAGTTTTCATCACGCGGAATGAAGAACTTGCGAAGCTCCCGTCCGAGCGGAGTGCGGATCGGAATGTTCTGAAGATTCGGCTCGGACGAGGAAAGACGTCCTGTCGCGGTCACCGTCTGGTTAAACGACGAATGAATTACGCCGTTTTCATCTGCAACCTTAAGAAGTCCGTCGCCGTAGGTACTCTTGAGCTTTGCCGCCTGACGGTATTCGAGAATGCGGTCGATTATCGTGTGGTAGGGGCGTAGCTTTTCGAGAATTTCGGCATTCGTGCTGTATCCCGTTTTTGTTTTCTTGAGAACCGGGAGCTTGAGCTCGTCGAAAAGCACCTCGCCGAGCTGCTTGGGGGAGTTGATGTTGAACTCGCGTCCTGCCTCGAAATAAATGCTCTCCGCGTACTGCTCGCAGCTTACCGCAAGCTTGTCCGAATACGCCTTAAGTCCTTCGCGGTCTATCTTGAAGCCGATGCGCTCCATATCGGCAAGCACGCCCGAAAGCGGCTCCTCAATATTGTAATATAGGGCGGTCTGACCGCTCTCCTTGAGCTTTTCGTTGAGTGCGTAGGCAAGCTCGTAAAGCACCTTCGCGCGGTCGTAGCTTTCGTTAAGCGACGCGCCGAGATACTTGATTGCAAGGCGTTCAAGCTCATAGTGACCTTCAGACGTATCTACGACGTAGCCCGCAAGGGTGACGTCGAAGAACTTGCAGGTAACTCTGCCGTAGTCAAGGCAGAGACGCTTGCTGTCGCTGACGATTACTGTGCGGTTCTTATCGTAGAAGAAATCCTTTATATTATCCTTTTCGGCTAACGGAACCTGATAGGAGCATTTGCCGTCGTAAATCTTTATATATTCGTCCTCAAAGGAAACGGAGCAGTAGGGAATATCAAGGGAAAGAAGCTCGGATGCGCTTATCTCCTTGACCTCACCGCAGCAAAAACACTCGGAGCTTTCGCCTTCGGTGTTCTCTGTGAGCTCATCCTCGTCCTTGTCAAGACCGAGACGCTTTATCATCGAACTTAATTCAAGCTCGGTAAGAAGCGACTTCATTTCGCCCCTTGCCATCGTCTTCATTTCGAGGTCCGAAATGGTGATTCCAAGGGGAACGTCGGTCACTATCTGCGCCAAAAACTGCGATACGTAGGCGCTGTCCTTACCGTTTTCAAGCTTGGTGAGCGTTGCGCCCTTGATCTCGCCGTCGTGCAGATGCTCGTAAACACCGTCAAGCGAGCCGTTGTCGGAAATTAGCTTGAGCGCTGTCTTTTCACCGATTCCCGGTACGCCGGGGATGTTGTCCGACGTGTCGCCCATAAGCGCCTTTACGTCAACGAACTGCTCGGGCTGAACGCCGTATTTCTCATTGAACGCCGCGCGGTCAAATATTTTGGTCTCGCCCGTCGAAGCGAGAAGCACGGTAATATTATCTCGGATGAGCTGGAACGAGTCGCGGTCACCTGTTACGATGTATACCTGTGTTTCGGTGTCGGGCATAAAGGCGCAGGTGCCGATAATATCGTCCGCCTCGTAGCCGTCAAGCTCAAGCACGTTAAGACCGAGAAGCTCCATGCATTTTTTTGCATACGGAAGCTGCTCAGCAAGCTCTTCCGGCATGCCCTTGCGGTTTGCCTTGTAGCTTTCGACCTGCTTGTGACGGAAGGTCGGCGCCTTGCGGTCGAATGCGACCGCAACCGCGTCGGGCTTTCGCTCGGTCAGATGATGCATGACAATGTTCATCATTCCGTAAACGGCGTTGGTGTTAAGCCCCGTCGCCGTTGTCAGCGGTCGGATACCGTAAAAGGCACGGTTCAGTATTGAGTTTCCGTCAATGAGAAGAAGTGTTTTCATTTTATTGTCCTTTGTTAATGATGCCTCGCCCTTCGGGAGAGGTGTCAACCGAAGGTTGACGGAGAGGGGAATCAAAAGGCGATAAATGCCCTCTCACCGCCTATCGGCGGATGCTCCAAGCAGATACCTTTGGCATCTGCGAAGGGGGAGCCATTTGGTTGTATCATGTTTTATTGTTTGGGCTCTCATTCCCCCGCGAATTTGCGGCTTAATTTATCAAGCAGCCAAGCGCAAACGAAGCCGAGAACGATAAACGCGATCTTAAGCACGACCGAGCTGCCCCAGCCGATCGTGAAGAAAAGAACGGGCAGGGTAGTACCGATAACGATGCCGAATATCGTGTGATACATCTGCGACGGCTTCTTTGAAAGGAGATAATTCACGGGCTTGGCGAGACCAATGAGCGTCGCGATTATAGCGATACCGAAGGGAATTGCGTTTATGAATTCCATGCCGTTCAGCGCCGCGGTGAAGGACAGCTTGCCGCTTACAAAGCCGACGCCGTTATCGAGGAAGCTCGTGATGACACCCATGAGCGGATCGTACAGACCCAGGAACAAAAGCGGACTTGACGCGCTCATTCCGGGAACGACGACGCCGAGGCCCCAGAACACGCCGCATATAGCGTACCAGAACGGGTTGGGAGTTATTGTAAGCTCGGTGCCGAACTCAATATAGGTGAAAAGTCCGAACAGAAGCACCGCCGCGACGGCGCCGCTGACGAATGATGACTTTGGGCGTCCGTATTCACCCGCTTCATTCCAAAGCGACGGAAGCATTCCGAGAATGAGCCCGACGAATACGCAGGTCGCGACCTCCATATTGCTCTTGAAGAGAAGCTCGACGAGCTTTGCAAGCCCGAGGAAGCCGACACCGATACCGATGACGACGGGAATTATGAGCTTAACGTGCTTTTTGAAATTCTTGATGGGATGCGCAAGCACCTCCATGAGCGGCTGATAAATGCCGAATATCGCGCAAAGCACGCCGCCGCTGATGCCGGGGAGTATTCCTCCGACGCCGATGAGCGAGCCCTGAAGGATTCGCACGAAAAATGATGCTATTACACTTTTGTTCTTCTTATTGTTTTCCATAGTTTACCGTTATGATTATCCTTTCGGAGTTATGAGTTTATTCATTACGCAGGTGCGAAGGTCAAGAGTTTTTGACACCGGATATCGGTCGAATTTTATCTCGGCAAAGGAGCCGTTCAGATAGATTATCTTGCCGTTTCCGAATGTCTTATGCTTGAGAGTGACACCGACCTGCATCAATTCTTCGAGAAACATCTCGTCTTTTTCGGTCAAAAAAGTGCCGTTTTTGGACGCTTTTCGGCGCGTAAAGATGCCGTTTTGTGCCGTTTTTGCACCTGAATTTCGGGTTTTTCGCGGCTCGAAAACATCGTCGGGAAATTCAAATCCCGAAGTCAGCGCTCCGAACTCGCTATCCCAGGTCACGATCTCGAGCATGCTTTTAGCGCGCGTCATTCCGACGTAGAAGAGACGGCGGTCCTCCTCGCGCTCCGCCTTTTCGCTGTCCTTGAGGTTGGATTTCATCGGCACCGACGGAAGCACGCCGTTTTTACAGTCGCAGAGTATGACTCTATCGAATTCCAGACCCTTTGCCGAATGAATTGTCGACAGTATCAGTCCGTCGTTTGCGACCGCGCCGCGCTTTATCTCGCCCTCGAGCTCGCGTAGACGTTGGTAGAAGTCGCTTCGGCTGCGGTGGCGGTAGGCAAGCGCAAAGAGCGTATTGCGCTTCGTTATTTCCGACACCTTGTCGGCACGCTTGTTATTATAGCCGAGCGAGAAGAAGATGCTTCTTATCGCCTCGTAGGTGTCGGACGAATTTATCCTTTGAAGCTCCTCCCATATCCGTTTTGCCCGTGCTCGCTTTTTGTCGTTCAAAAATACTGCGGTGCTTAAATAGTCGGGTATCGGGAGCATATTTTCACCGAAGTTATAGGCGATCGCGCGCTCGTTTTCGGCTTTCGTTACGCCGAGTGGGAGCTTATAATATATCTTTTTCCAGAGCTCGCTATCGTACGGGTCTGATGCGAAATTCAGTATGTTTATTACGTCGGTTACGGTCGAGCTCGTGAAGAACAGTCCGTCGCCGCCGCGGACGCGGAATGGTATCTCCTTTTCGTTAAGCATATCGATTATCGGCAGCATCGACTCGTTAAGACGAAAGAGGCACGCCGTCGTGCCGTCACTCTTTTCGGCAGAAACGCGGCGTATATAGTCGGGAAGCAGACGCAGATCGGAGAGCTTGACCTTTACGGGTGCAACGCCATCACCGTTATCGGTCTTCATCGTCTTGCCGCAGCTTATGCGCTCTGTATTTTGCTTTATGAAGCTATCGGCGGCGCTGACTATGCTTTTGGTGCTTCGGTAGTTATTGCTGATAGTCAGAATTTTTGCGTCGGGGTAGGTCTCCTTAAAATCAAGGAGTGCTTTAGGATATGCGGCACGGAAGCCGTATATGCTCTGATCCTCGTCGCCTACCATAAAGACGTTTCCGCTTTTGTTTACGAGAAGCTTGATTATCTCATGCTGAAGGCGCGAGGTGTCCTGCGCCTCGTCGACGCAGACGTACTTAAAGCGGTCTGCGTAGACTGCGTTTACCTCGGGATGGTTTTTAAGTATCGTATAGCCGTAGACGAGCTGATCGTCGTAGTCCATTAGGCGTCTGTCGCGCTTATACGCTTCGTATGCGCGGTAGATCTCGGCAAAGTTTTTGCCCTCGAGCTTGATCTCCTTTTCGATCTCACCGTCATCGAGCATACTGTTTTTACAGTAGGTTATCGCGGTCTTGACCTCGCGCAGGTCGTTTTCCGTCGGGAATATGCCGAGCTCATTCATTACCGTGCGGAGTATCGAGCTTACGCTCTCGTCCTTCTCGATAAGCTCAAACGCTTTACGTCCCTTGACCTTTTCGTAACGGTTTATCATCGTCGCGCAGAAGCCGTTTATCGTTCGGAACTCGATATCGCACGAGCCGAACGCCCTTTGATATCGCTTTTGCATTTCCTTTGTTCCTGCGACGCTATAGGTTATTGCGAGGATGCTTCGCGGACTTATACCGCAAACGCGCGTCATATAGCCGAGCCGCGCGATCATGACCGTCGTCTTTCCGCTTCCCGGTACGGCAAGCAGCAGTATCTTTCCGTCGACTGTCTTACACGCCTCGCTTTGCTCGGGGTCGAGAGGGAAGCCGTATTCTTTTTTGAACTCGGAAAAAAGTGTTTCGGTTTCCGTCATGTCTTCCTCGCAAAAGAGGGTGTTACTTCCGAACACCCTCTAAAATGATTATTTCTGAATATTGCCCTCTACGTCTTTGATCTCGATATCTATCTTGTTTTCTTCGACGAAGGTGCGCAGACCGCCTCTGAAACGGCGGAAGTTGGGTTCGTCATGCTCACATACGATGAGCTCCTCGGGAATATCGGGGTCGTTTACGTAGAAAATAATTCTTTCCTCGAGCTCCTTCTTGAGTCCGAAGAAGGTTTTATAGATAGCGTAGTCGTATACTACCTTTACGATGTTCTTCGCGTTAAGACGATAGTGTCTTTCCTCGTCCTTGTCGTAGAAAACGACCTCTGTTTTGTGTACGATTATTGCATCTTCAATTACTTTTGCCATGATCGCGCTTCCTTTCGGTTACATATTATATATAATAGGATAACATAAAAAAGGGGTTATGTCAAGTGTGTAGTGAAGGGGTTGTTATGTTTTTATGGTGTTTTATTGAATGTCATTGTAGGGGCGACCGTTGGTCGCCCCAACCAAAGAAAAATAACCTTTTC
>JAFTTT010000076.1 GCA_017466625.1 Clostridia bacterium | reverse complement strand
TTGTGATCGTTTCGTTTTTGCGGTAAGATTTTACTTTCTTATGATTGTTAGGTAAGAAGGGTAAGAAGATAGAATACAAATGTGTTTTTTTCGCATTTCTTTGCTTGTGCAAAGAAACGCTCGCAAAGAAAGCACACCAAGGGGCAAACCGACAAAAAACGCATTCGCGTTTTTTGTACGTTTTCCCCTTTGGAATCCCATTTCGATTCAAGGAAGCTTTGTGATGTTGTCTTGCCTCGCCCTTCGGGAGATGGTGCAAGAGACTCTGCTTCGAGCAGAGTCTCGACCGGAGAGGGTGTAGGGCGTCCCGATAATTCTTAAACGGTGCTTATGAGAAATTTCGCTTTTCCTTCGATTGCGGTCTTGCAATTTGCGGGAAGATAAATGCTTCCGCCTTTGCCGGATTTTATATCGCCGACGGTAAGATCACCGTCGAGAACGAGGATGTGCAGGAAATTTGACGGCGTGACGTCAAAGCTTCCGTCAAGGTCGATCTCGTAGGCGGAGAAATACTGACATTCAGAGAGCGTTCTGACCTTGCCGAACGGATATACCGCCACCTCGCCGATCTGACCGTAGGGAAGCGTCGGCGGCACCGTCTCGGTGACGTCAAGCGCCTTTTCGATATGAAGCTGACGCGGCTTCCCGTCGGCGCCGAGGCGTCCGTAGTCCGACACGCGGTAGGTCGTGTTCGAGCTCTGCTGTATTTCGGCGATGAGGATCCCCGCGCCGATCGCGTGAAGCGTTCCCGAGGGAATGAAGAAGACGTCGCCCTTGTGTACAGGAACGTAGTTCATCACCTCGTCGAGGGTATTGTCGCGGATACGTCGCTCAAATTCATCCTTTGAAATTTCGCGCGTGAAGCCGTAGATGAGCATCGCGCCCTCCTCGCAGTCGACGATGTACCACATCTCGGTCTTGCCCGGCTCGTTTTCAACGCGGTAAGCGTATTCGTCGTTCGGGTGTACCTGAACGGAAAGCTTGTCGCGCGCGTCGATGAGCTTGACCAGGATCGGCATCTCGCCGTCAACGTTTCTACCGTCCTTGTGACTCGAAAGCATCCACGCCTCGGCGACCTTTTCCTCGTCGCTCACAAAGCCGTATTCGGTCTTGAGGCGCGTTCCGCCCCAAATATAATTCTTTAGAATCGGTGCTAAAAGTATCGGTTTCATACATTTCCTCCGTCAAAAATAGTCTTGATCTCGCCCTCTGTTGCAAAAACGGTGCCGCAAATAACGTCTTTACCGCCGCCGCGGACGTTGAGCGATTTTTTCATTTTCTCAAATATCCCGCCCGCGTTCCCCCCCGCGATAACGAAGGAATATTTTTCGCCGTCTCTGCCGAAAACCACCGCGGTACCGACGCTATCAAGCGCCGAAAGACAAAGCGAGCGAAGCACCTGCGTATCGGATCTGTTATCGAATATGAGCGCGGGATCCCTTCCGCCGAGCGATGCGCAAACGAGCTCATTTATGCGCATATTTGATGCGTTAAGGTCGCTTTTCAGCGCCTTTAGGTCATCTAAAAGGCGGTTTACCGCCGAAATCACGTCGGAGCCGTTTGGCTTCGCCGACAGCAGGACCGAAAGCGCCTTTATTCCCTCGAAGTCGGCACGCGCTCTCTCGAGCGCCTTTTGACCCGTCAGTATGTGCAGGCGTGTTCCTCCCTTGTATTTGTAGCCGTCAACGATCTTAAATAGACCTATTTTACCCGTCTCCTTTACGTGCGGAGCACAGCAGGCGCATTTGTCAATTTCACCGTTTTCGCCTATCACTACGATACGGACGTCCTCGGTCAGCTCTAATTTGCTTCGGTATTCGAGCGTTTTAAGCTCGTTTTCGGAGGGAAAAACGGGGCAAACGGGATGGTTTTCGCGTATTATGCGATTCACCTCGTCCTCGGCGTCATTTAATTGCTCCGCAGTCAGAACGCCGTCGAAATCGCAGGTCGTATCGACTGTTCCGAGATGGAATCCGACGTTGGAAAGCCCGTACTTTTTATGCAGAACGCTTGACAGAATGTGCTCTGCAGTGTGGGAACGCATTTTCTCCTCGCGCTCCTCGTAATTTATGCGCCCGACGACTGCTTTACCGATCTCGATCGGCTCGGAAAGAACGTGAACTATCTCGCCGTTTTCGATACGGACGTCCCTTACCTCGATCCCGTCGAGCGTGCCGAGGTCGCAGCTCTGTCCGCCGCCCGTCGGGAAGAACGCCGTGCGGTCAAGGACGGCCTTGTATTCGCCTTCCGCACCGTCGCAGGACAGCACCGACGCCGTGAAGACCGACACCGCCGAGTCCTTTTCGTATATTCTATCGGTATTTTTGATCTTTCTTTCGGTCATAACCTGCTCCAAAACCTGTTTATAGGTTAATTATATAACAAAAGCAAGCGTTTGTCGAGAGTTTTGACAAATCGCCCTTGAAAAAAGCAGAAAAGCATGGTATAATGGAAAAAAGATGAGACGGCGGTATGGCTCCCCCGTGGGGGGAGCTCCCGACGGAGTCGGGTGAGAGGGCCCTCTCCGGTCCTTCGGACCACCTCTCCCAGAGGGCGAGGCTTAATTTACGCCAGGCGCTACAGAAATTACTTGAGGAGAAATAATGTGCCATACGATATAATAATTCTCGGCGGACAGTCAAACGCCGAGGGAACCGGACTCGGCAAGACCGACCGTCCGTTTATACCCGATGAAAGAATACTAATGATGCGCGACGGCGGCAAATACGGCTACGAGGAGCAGCCCGACGGTGCGATGAAATACTTCGTGACCGAGCCGTACACGTTTGTTACCGAAACGGCGCGTGAGCGAAACGACGGCGAACGCGACTACGGAATGTTCGTTCTGACCTTTGCAAAAAAGTACGTAGAAGCGGGACTGCTCGAAGATGGCAGAAAGCTTCTCATCATAAACGGCACCTCGGGCGGAACCGGCTTTGCAGGCAAGCAGTGGGGTGTCGGACGCGTTCTTCATGACCGCTTGACGAGGATGATAGGCGAAGCCAAGGGCGAAAACGACCGCGTCGTCGCCTTCTTGTGGCATCAGGGCGAGCACGACGCCTTTGAAAATGCCGATTTCGATTTTGCCGCACGTCACGACTACTATTTCGATCATCTTTCCGCGACCGTTAACGACGTAAGAAAGCTCTGCGGAAGCGACGAGATTCCCTTTATCGCGGGCGAGTTCGTCTCGGAGTGGAGAGATAAAGAAGAAAACTCCCGTGCCTGCGAGGCGGTCCTTTCGGCAACCGCCGACGTTTGTAAAACGCTCGGAAACGGCAAACTCGTCATGGCGCGTGACCTCAAGTCGAACAACCAGACGGTAAATAACGGTGACGATATTCACTTCTGCCGAGACGCGCTCGTCACGCTCGGAGAAAGATATTTCGATGCGTTTACCGAGATCAAGGGGATAAAATAATGACCGACGGGCTTGAAGTAAAGCGTTTTTCAAAAAACGACGACGGATTTGTCTGCGTTCATTGCGGAAAAGAGGTCCGTCCCTTAAAATACACCTCGCGAAACCATTGTCCGTTTTGCCTTTGGTCGCGCCATCTTGATATAAATCCCGGCGACCGCGCAAGCGACTGCGGAGGGGAGCTTGAGCCGATTTCGGCCGTGCCCGACGCGAAAAAGGGCTATATCATAACGCACAGATGCGTAAAATGCGGTGCGATACGCCGTAATAAGGCGTGCACGGAGGCGAAGGATCAGCCCGACGATATTAAAAAAATAATTGCCCTTACGGTTGTTAAATAAGGGCGTTGGAGGAAGAATATGTTTATAAATATGGGAGCAAAGATACGCGTTTACCGTCTTAAGAAGGAGATAACCCAGGACGCGCTTGCGCAGTATCTTAACGTAAACTGCAAGGAGATCATTGCCTGGGAGGAGGGCGAAAGCTATCCGCCGATAGAGCTCATTCCCGTGCTTGCAAGCTATTTCGGAGTTTCGACCGACGAGCTTATGTGTATGGATGAGTTCGATAACGAGGACAAGATCAAGGAATACGCCGATCTTTTCCACGAGAAGGTCGCGTCGGGCAACATAAAGGAAGCTCTTGACGCGATAAGAGAGGGCGTAATGTATTTCCCCGAGGAATACCGTCTTAAGTGCCTTCTCATGTACGGCCTTTACTTAAGCTGCGACCGCCCCGCAATGGTCAAGCACTATTCGGGCGAGCTTCTTTCGATAGGCGAGGAGATACTCGGTAACTGTACCGACGACGCGGTACGTCTTGAGGCAAAGCGACTTCTCTGTCTGCACTACTACGAGGATCTTCGCGACACCGAAAGCGCAAGAGAGATCGCAATGTCGCTTCCGGGCAGAAAGATCTGCCGCGAGGACATGCTTCCGATAATCTCGGAGGGCGAGAGCAAGCTTGCCGCTATCAGAGAGAATATTTCGTCCTATACCTCGCACCTTATCAGCGCGATAATGGAGTACGTAGATAACAATTCCGAGCTCAGATCGAAGGAAAAGCTCGAGCTTCTTTCGGTTGCACGCAGCATAAGAGAGGCGGTCTATCCCGACGGCGATATTTTCGAGGGCGCCTATACGCACATGATGCTTCTTAAGGATATGGCGGTGCTTCTTATGTCGCTCGATCTTCACGACGAAGCGCTTAATTGCCTTTCCGACTGCGCAAAGACCGCAAACGAGTTTGATAATCTCCCGAAGGTGCTTCCGCACACCTCTCCCCTCGTCCGCGGCATGAGATTCAGCAAGACCCAGCTTCAGATACCGCAGAAGAACAAAAAGACGCCTCTCCGCGATATCTTTATGAACGAGATAATGCCGCTTCAGTGCTTCGACGCGGTCAAGTATAACCCGAGAATAACCGATATCTGTAATATCTTCATTCAGAAAGAGGAAGAATAATAAAAAAGCACCCGGCGGAATCCATTTCCGCTTGGGGTGCTTTTTTGTAAATGAAAACCACGCGTGAGGAGCGTGGTTCAAAAAAGGTTAACCGATGAACAGAACTGATGTAAAGAAAAAATGTAGTTTAAGGGTAGTTTGTGCCAATGGCTCCCTCCGGGAGGGAGCTGTCACCGAAGGTGACTGAAGGAGCCATCGGGCGAGAAACGTCCGATAGAAAATATGTACAGAACCGCCCTAATGAGAAGGGCAACGCTCTATAATTCCATTCATCGCGTGCTCCTTCCGTCTTTTTGCTTCGCAAAAATCCACCTCCCTCCCGGAGGG
>JAFTTT010000075.1 GCA_017466625.1 Clostridia bacterium | reverse complement strand
GTAGCAGTCACCTGCGTGATTATCAACAGGGAGGAGGACCTTAACGCCCTTTGCCTCTGCCTTCTTGAGAAGCTCAAGAGCAAGCTCAAGCTTGTCGTCCTCGCAGAGAGAGGTGCCGATGTTGTATCCAAGCGCCTTGTTGAAGGTGTAAGCCATAGCACCGCCGATAACGAGCGTGTCTACCTTCTCGATGAGGTTGTTGATAACGCCGATCTTGTCGGAAACCTTAGCGCCGCCGAGAATAGCACCGAAGGGACGCTTGGGATCGGAAAGAGCGCCGCCCATGATGGATATCTCCTTCTGAATGAGGTATCCGCAAACTGCAGGGAGATAATCAGCAACACCGGCAGTCGAAGCGTGAGCGCGGTGAGCAGTACCGAATGCGTCGTTTACGTAGATATCAGCAAGGGAAGCGAGCTTCTTTGCGAACTCGGGATCGTTCTTTTCTTCTTCTGCATGGAAACGAACGTTCTCAAGAAGAAGGATCTCGCCGCTCTTGAGATTAGCTGCCTTTGTGGTAGCATCCTCGCCAACGACGTCGGAAGCCATGATTACTTCCTTGCCGAGAAGCTCGGAGATCTTTTCTGCGATGGGCTTAAGAGAAAGCTTGGTGATATCGCCCTTTGCCTTTTCGAGCGCTGCTGCGGTTGCTGCTGACTGCTCATTTTCGGGAAGAGCTTCGATCTTCTTCTTTTCCTTCTTCGAGAGCTTAAGCTCGGAGTTAAGAACGTTGTGAGGACGGCCCATGTGAGAGCAGAGAATAACTGCTGCACCGTTGTCAGTCAGATACTTGATAGTAGGAAGAGCGCCAACGATTCTCTTGGGGTCGGTGATAACGCCGCCGTCCATAGGAACGTTGAAGTCGCATCTTGCAAGAACCTTCTTGCCGGAAACAGAAATGTCTTCAATTGTTTTCTTGTTGTACTGCATATTAAACCTCCAAACCGATGATCGGTATAAATTGACGTTTTATACCCGCGCATACGCACAGGCACACATAATATATTATAACATAAAATTAGCATTTATCAATAGATTTCAGTAAAAAACTCGGATATTTTACATTTTTTGTAAAAAATACCCGAGTTTTCTGTATTCAGTTAATATTCAATAGCGCAATTCTGTCATTTCCGGAATAATCCTTCATTATTTGACAGTCAAAAAGCCGCTTAAGTGCGTCCCCCTGATCGTATCCGATCTCGCAGATTATCGATCCACCCGATTTAACGTTTTTCTTGTACCTATCGAATAAAATGCGGTAGAAATCGAGGCCGTCATCGCCACCGTCAAGAGCAAGTCTCGGCTCGCATTTTACTTGCGGCGAGAGCGTATCAATAACGTCAGACTTGATATAAGGCGGATTCGAGACGATGACGTCAAAGGATCCATCTGCAAGTGCATCTCCGTTCAAAACATCGGCAGAGACAAAGGAGATCCTGTCAGAAACACCGTTCGAGGAAGCATTCTCCTTTGCTATTTTGAGTGCCTTATCCGAAATATCCACGGCCACCGCAGTCAGATCATTGCGGTGAACCAACGTCGATATCGCAATACATCCGCTTCCAGTGCAGAGATCTGCAAAGCGAGCGTTCATTGGAAGATTCTTGATAAGCCATTCAACGAGATGCTCGGTTTCGGGGCGGGGAATAAGACAGTCAGGACTTACCTTGTAGGTTTCGTTATAGAAATACCATTCTCCGATAATATAAGCAAACGGCTCTCCGCATTCAAGTCTGTACAGCGCATCAAGGTAATCCTCTCCGTCAGCGAATTTCTCGCGAAGGAGCTTCTCTTCAAGATTCGAGAGCTTCATCGTCATTTACACCTTGACTCTCACAGTCATCTTCCTCATGAGTGTCAATATGAACGAAATCGGGAAATTCCTCGGGAAGCGCACTCTTGAGCGCAATTATTGCACATTCTATCTGACTATCATCCGGCTCACGCGTCGTAATTCTCTGCATCCATAGACCGGGGGCAGAGAGGATCTTTGTGATGACGTTATCGTGTTTGCCTGCAAAAATAATAAACTCAAAGCTGATTCCAACGATAAGCGGGAGCATTGCAAGCTTAAGGAGCACACGCAGAAGCATGTTATCCCAGGTAATGATGGGCAGGGAATTTATGAGAATACTGATTATTAGAACAACGAAAATAAAGCTCGTTCCGCAGCGCGGATGGAATCTCTTGTGCTTTCTTACGTTTTCGACATTAAGCTCTTCACCGGCTTCATAGCAGAATATAGACTTATGCTCAGCACCGTGATATTCAAAGGTGCGTCGAATGTCCTTCATAAGGGAAACGAGGAGAAGATAGGAAACGAAAATTGCTATCTTGATCACTCCTTCAACTGTGCTTTTCCAGATGCCGAGATCAACGCCGGGAATCATATCAATAAGCTTGACCGCATAGGAAGGAAGAAGCATAAACAGTCCGATAGCAAGCACGATTCCGAGCACCATCGAAATGCCCATAACGAAGTTCATGAACTTATCGCCGAACTTTTTCTGAAGCCACTTTTCAAATTTGGTTTCCGGCTCAATCTCGTCAAGACCGCCGTATTGCTCCGCAGAGATGGAGAGCGTCTTGAAATTGAGTATCATAGACTCAACGAAGCCGACAATACCGCGTATGATCGGAAAACGTAATATTTTGCTTTTTTCCCTTACCGAGGTGTGATAATTTTCGCTCAAACTAATGCTTCCGTCCTCGCGACGAACTGCAATTGAATATTTCTTCTTGCCCTTCATCATGACGCCTTCGAGAACCGCTTGTCCGCCGACGGTGCCGAGACGGCAATTAGTTACCTTTTTATCTTTCTTGCTCACCTAATAATTTCCTCCGAAATTAGTATAAACCTATTATAGCAAATACCGAAACTTAAATATACATAAATTTGTAAACAAAGTGAAAGAGGATAAACGAAATAATCGCCCTCTGGAGAGGGCGATTATTGATTATTTGTTATCGTTATTTTCGCTGTCTTGCTTCGATTTCATACCGTCCGGAGTGACGTCGGCAGCATTCTGATTCTGCATTTCAGCCATGCGTTTTGCCTCGTCCTCCTCACGCTTTTTGCGGTCTTCCTCGTCCTTCTTGCGACGCGCTTCGTTTTCTTCTTCACTCTTGCGACGCTTTTCTTCGGCTATCGCATCAAGCTCCTCAAAGGTCGGATCACCCTCCATGAGCGCCTTGAACTGATCTCCGTCAACCGTTTCGACCTTAATAAGGTACTCTGCAAGCTTCTGAAGCTTATCGGAGTGCTCGTAAAGGATTTCGGCACATCTGCGGTACGCTCTATCAATGATGTTCTTGATCTCGGCGTCTATTTCAGCTGCAGTTGCTTCGGAGTAGTTCTTTCCGGAGCTGAAATCACGTCCGAGGAATACCTCATCGTTGGTATGCTCAGAGCCATAGAGGACAGTTCCAAGCTTTTCGCTCATACCGTATCTCGTAACCATGTTGCGGGCAATCGCCGTAGCGTGGCTGATGTCGGAGGATGCACCGGACGAAATATCGTCGAGCTTGAGCTCCTCTGCAACACGGCCGCCAAGCGCAACGACGATGCGGTCAAACATTGCGTTTCTCGTGTCGTAGCTGCTGTCTTTTTCGGGGATCATGACTGTGACACCGCCTGTTCTGCCTGCAGGAACGATCGTGATGTGCTTAACGGGATCGGCAGTCGGCGAGAAGTAAGCAGCAAGAGCGTGACCCGCTTCGTGGAACGCCGTAAGCTTGTTGTCCTTTTCCTCGCGGATCTTGGACTTCTTTTTCGGACCTACGAGTATCTTCATATAAGAATCCTCGATCTCGTCCATACCGATAAGCGACTTTCCTCGTCTTGCGGCGAGAAGTGCGGCTTCATTGAGCAGGTTAGCAAGGTCAGCTCCCGTAAATCCAACGGTCGACTGCGCAACCTTTACGAAGTCAACGGTATCCTCAAGGGGCTTATTTCTTGCGTGGACCTTAAGGATTGCCTCGCGTCCCTTGAGATCGGGATAGTTGACGGTTATCTGTCGGTCAAAACGTCCGGGACGAAGGAGCGCAGGGTCGAGAATGTCGGGGCGGTTCGTAGCGGCAATGACTATAATGCCGTCGGTCGAGCCGAAGCCGTCCATTTCAACGAGAAGCTGATTAAGGGTCTGTTCACGCTCGTCGTGACCGCCGCCGAGACCTGCGCCTCTGTGACGTCCGACTGCGTCTATCTCGTCAATAAATACGATACTTGCAGGATGCTTCTTCGCGGTATCAAACAGATCGCGGACACGCGAAGCACCTACGCCGACGTACATTTCAACGAAGTCGGATCCCGAGATCGAGAAGAAGGGAACTCCCGCTTCGCCGGCTACCGCCTTTGCGAGCAGAGTTTTACCTGTTCCGGGAGGGCCGACAAGAAGGACGCCGTGCGGTATTTTAGCACCGAGACGCGTGTATTTAAGGGGAGAACGAAGGAAGTCAACTATTTCCTCAAGCTCTTCCTTTTCCTCGTCAGCGCCGGCAACGTCAGAGAAGAGTACCTTGCGTTTTTCGTCAGTGTTGACTTTTACCTTTGCGCGTCCGAAGCCACCGACCTTGCCGCCGGCACCCTTAGACTGCATTGACATAAAGACGACGAAGAATATAATTACAAGAATTATTATCGCAAACGTTGGGAGGAACGATACCCACCAAGGAGTTTGCTTATGAGGAGTATACTCGAACTTCTCAATAATTCCGTCACCGACCTGTTTGTTTATAAGCTCGGAAAAATCGTTATAGAAGATGCTGAAATCGCGGAGCTTATATTTGATCGGCGCCTTGCCTTCCTCGTGGAGAGTGATTACGATGTTGTCATTTTCATCGACCTCAAAGGACTTTACCTTTTCCTCCGTAAAGAGAGTAACGAGATCGCTGTAAACTATCTTTTCTTCCTTCTTCGAGTCACCGAGCATAAACCAGAGACCGGCAACGATAGCGACCATAAGAATGATATAGAAAAGTGCTAACTTGTGATTTTTCTTCATTTCCGAATCGGGGATCCTTTCATATTATGTATCAAGCTTCACCGCTGTAAACGTGCGGCTTAAGAACGCCCACAAAGGGAAGCGCTCTGTATTTTTCGTCATAATCGAGACCGTAACCGACGACGAACTCGTTCGGTATAACGGCACCGACGAAGTCTGCTTCAAAATCGACCTCACGTCTTTCGGGCTTGTCAAGCAACGTGCAGGTACGAACGCTCTTTGCACCCTTAAGACTCAAATACTCTACGAGATAAGACAGCGTGCGTCCGCTGTCGATTATATCTTCAACGATAAGAATATCGGTATTCGGCATATCCTTGCGATATAGATCAAGGATAATGTTTACAGAACCGGTAGAAACCGTGCCCGCTCCGTAGGAAGAGACCTTCATAAAGTCTATTTCGACAGGAACGGTAATATGCTTCATTAGATCACCCATAAAGACGACCGATCCCTTCAATATTCCGAGAAGGAGCAAACGTGAGTCTCTTTCTTTATAGTGTGCGTCAATTTCGGCAGAAATACGCTTTACGATCTTATCAATCTCGTCCTCGCTCAAAAGTATTTTTGCTATGTCGTTTTGAATATCGTGACTCATGCTATTTCTCCGATCTGTGTATGAAGTATACTACTGTTAAATCGTTCTTGCCGTCCGGCTGTGCCGAATCGGCGGGTTTGAAGTAAGGGACGTAAATGATTTCTCCGTCGCTTTCGATGAAGGGAAGGATATCCGTCTCTGCTTTAGGAAGCTTAAGAGACTGAATAAGCTTTTTGACTTTTCTCGTCATTCCGCCTTGCCTGTAAACGTCGCCGTTTTTTCTGCTTCTGATAACGGTATTGTTATTAATTTTAGCAGAACTTATCTTTGCTTGTATTGATAATTTGTAAATATTTTTGTCATTTATTATATCTTTTTCCGACGAAATGTCAGAAGGATAAACACCGATAGCCGTATTCTCGTTAATTACGTTAAGACCCATTTTCAGCGGAAAACAGAAGCCGTTGCTTTTGCTTTCATTAATGAAATAAACGAGGTCACGGTCGCAGACGAAGGTGGCGCCGCAGAGAGAGATGGATATGTGCGCACTTCTTGAGCGGATCGCCATCATCATCTCGTTTATTCGTGAGCGCTCGACAGTGATGTCGTTCTCCTTCATATTATAGAGAAGAACGCGTGAGAGTATAGGATCGGGCAGAGCAGACAGCGTTTGTCTGCCTTCGCTTAGCGAATGCTCGCGTGCGATCTCATTAAGATAACAAGCGTCGCGTTTTAGCAGCTCAACGCTCCCCGTGACGCTTTCGCAAAGCGATGGATTAAGCTCCTTTAGCTTTGGAATTATTTCGCGCCGTATATAATTTCGGCTGTAAGTCGTATCGTTATTCGTTGAATCCGTAACAAACGGTATTCCGTACTCACGGCAGCCGTCAAATATTTCTTCCTTTGAATACTGAATGATCGGTCTGATTATGTTGTCTCTGACGGGCGGAATACCGCATAATCCGTCGAGTCCGGTTCCGCGCACAAGGTGAAAAAGTACCGTTTCAAGGTTGTCGTCAGCGTTGTGAGCGGTCGCAATAACGTCATAGCCGTGCTCGGCGCAGACGTCGTTGAAAAATTCATAGCGCGCGTTTCTTGCGGCTTCCTCGATACCGAGCCCGCCGTCAGCGGCAAGCTTCGGAACGTCAACACGCTTCACGTACAGAGCTATGTTGTTCTCGTCGCAGAAGCGTCGGCAAAAATATTCATCTCGAAGCGCTTCTTCACCTCTGATACCGTGATTTAGATGCGCAGCGGCAACGGTGATACCGTCGGTCTGCGACAAAAGGGAAAGAAGAAGCGACGAATCCGCACCGCCCGAAAAGCCAACGAGAACGCTCGTGCCTTCCTTCAACATACCGTATCTTGAAACGGTATCAAGATATTTGGTTTTATTAAAGGAAGATGGCATAAATTACTCCGTTCTGTCGGAAAGCGTTGTGAATTTCGTGAATTTACCGAACCAGCCCATCTTAACGTTTTGCGTGCTGCCGTGACGGTTTTTCGCAACGATGATCTCGGCCGTGTTCTGTATTTCTTCGTTTTTCTCAGCGGTATCGTAGTATTCGTTTCGGTAAAGGAACATAACTACGTCCGCGTCCTGCTCAATAGCACCCGAGTCACGAAGGTCGGAAAGCATCGGACGCTTGTCGGTACGGCTTTCGGGACCGCGGGAAAGCTGTGCGCAGCAGATAATCGGTACCTTGAGGTCCTTTGCCATGAGCTTGAGATTTCTCGATATATCGGCAACGTCGTTTACTCGGCTGTCGTTCTTCTTGGTATTGTCGCTCTGCATGAGCTGGAGATAGTCGATAACGATAAGACCGAGATTCTTTACTCGGCGAAGCTTTGCACGTATTCCGGCGGCTGAAATTCCCGCTGTATCGTCAATAAGTATTTCGCACTCACTGAGAACCGACGAAGCTCTCGCAAGCTTTTCCCAGTCCTCGTTAGAGAGATCACCGGAACGTATTGCATAACTGTCAACAAGCGCCTCGCTCGAGAGCATACGGGAAACGAGCTGCTCGGCCGACATTTCAAGCGAGAAAACGCAAACTGTCTTTTTGCTTGAATGAGCGACCTTCGTTGCAATGTTCATCGCAAAGGAGGTCTTACCCATACCCGGACGGGCACCTACGAGAATGAGGTCTCCTGCGCCCATTCCGACAAGGACTTTATCAAGTCCCGAGAAGCCGGTCGGCTGACCGGATGCAGCGTCTGGGTCGCTCTTAAGAAGCTTAAGATGCTCGTAGTTGGCAAGAAGAGCGTCCTTGATGTGCGTAAATCCCTTTGTTTGCGATCTTTCTGCTATGTCAAATATCTGCTGTTCTGCGGAATCGAGAAGCGCATGAACGTCGTCCTGTTCTGAATACGCCTGATCGGTAATGTCCGAGCAAGTCTCTATAAGCTGGCGGAGAACGCGCTTGTCACGAACGATCTTTGCGTAATCCTTAACGTTCGACGCGCTCGGAACGACCTCTGCTATAAGCTTGATATATTTCTTGCTGTCCTCGATATTGTCGTAAACACCGCGGTGAACGAGAGAGTCGATAAGCGTAACGACGTCTATCGTTCTGTTCTGCAAAAAGAGATCCTGCATTGCAAGGTAAATTTGAGTGTGATCGTCAAGATAGAAATCACTGCTCTTAATTTCATTTGCGATCTCTGAGAAGCACTCGGGATTTATAAGTATTGATCCGAGCACAGACTGCTCCGCTTCAAGCGAGAAAGGCATTTTTTTAATAAGTTCGTTTGATGAAAGCTCCATAATGAATACGGCTTAGCCGCTTCCTTTCATTTACTGTTATTTGTCGAGAACCTGTACTGTAAGCTTACCGACGACCTCGGGGAAGAGCTTAACGTCGTATTTATAGCTTCCGTAGCTCTTTATCGGATCGGGCATAACGATCTTTCTCTTGTCGATAACGATTCCGTGCTGTGCCTTGAGCTGCTCGGCGATCTCCTTAGAGGTGATCGAGCCGTAAAGACGGC
>JAFTTT010000074.1 GCA_017466625.1 Clostridia bacterium | reverse complement strand
TACCTACTACGAAGCAGGCAAGTACGACGAAGCAAAGACGATCACAGTAAACGGCGATACGTATAACGTATCTCTCTACTCGTACATCAAGCTTGCTCTTGAGGGCGAGGTTGATCTTACAGACGCAGAGGAAACTCTCCTCCGCGCACTCTACGACCTGAACGAAGCGTATAGATAAGGAAAGGAGAAAATAATAATGGAAAATAATTTCGAAATGCCTACCCTGACCACGGTAGTATTTGAAAACGAAGACGTTATTACAAGCTCCGGAGTACTTAACTATCTCTTCAGCTTCGGAAGAAACGCGCTTCCCGCGCTTAATCCTTTCGGAGAGTAATAACAAACAAGAAAAGCTCCACCTTCGGGTGAGGCTTTTTTGTGGTTCTTGAAACGGTCGTCGTGGTTGACGACCCGTAAAAAGTGGAGCAATTCTTGGCTACCCCCCTCTGGGGGGAGCTGTCGAAAATTGTGCATAATTAAATAGCAATATGAACAAAAAAACCGACGAAATTTCAGCACGCAGACTGTCCGCAAACGCTTGACAAGTTTTGCGTGTAAAGGATATAATTATTGTGTATAGATATACCAAAAAACACATGGAGGAAGATCTTATGAAAAAACGCGTACTATCATTTTTGCTTGCGTGTTTCATGGTCGTATCGACGTTCATAATCTCGAAGCCGCTTGTAGAAGTACACGCGGTCGAAGAGAATAATGACGGATATCTCGATATGACACCTGTCTTCGACGGTACGTCTCTTTTCGACACAACGGGAAACGTTGAGCTTGTCGGATACCATAGAGACACAGGTATTTACAGGGATGGCATCGCAATGTCTCTTGAGGGCTCGGAATGGTACGTCCGTGACTACAGATTCAGCAGCACATCTCACCAGCGTCTCTGGAGGGGTGTTGCCAACGGCAAGATAAACTATGCCGGCGGACATCACTGGACCGAGAACTCGACTATCGGTGACGGCATTGGCTCGGCACTCATATTCACCGCTCCCAGACAGGGTAAATACGAGTTTAATTACTCGCATACCATCGACTGGGCGGGCACGTTTGGCTGCGGCGTTGAGCTTCGTCTCGAGGACGCTAACGGAAACGTCATCAAATCCGTCAGCGGCAAGACCAATAGCGCAACCCTTGTCTTGAATGCCACCGTATACCTCGACGAAGACGAAGCGGTATACATAATCAGATGTCCTATGAAGAAGGGCGAAAACGGCATTACGACCGAGAACAGATCGACGAACGGCATTGCGTCTGTCTCGATCGCTCAGCTCGACTACTATCCCGATGTTCAGGGCGAGCGCCTTGATATGACTCCTGTCTTTGACGGTACGTCGCGTTTCGACACCCTCGGCAACGTCGAGCTTGCAGGATATCATAGAGATGCTGACGGCAGCATTAGCGATAAGGTATATACAGAAGGTCTTGATGTGACGACCACAACTACTCACGTCAAGGTTGACGGCAATTACGTCAAAGCTTGGGTCGTTCGGGACACGAGCTTGCCTCTTACAAGCAGCGGCTCCGTCGGACACCTTTGGAGAGGTACGATGGATACGGCGGCAACTGCTCCCATTAACTATGCCGGCGGACATCATTGGACGTCTGAAACCAATTCAAAGGGCGACGGTATCGGCTCCGCACTCGTCTTTACGGCGCCTCGCGGCGGTAAATATGAATTCAGTTATTCTCAGCACAGCAGCTGGACAAACCAGAGCAGCTGGGGAACATCGGGATTTGAAATATTCATAGCCGATGAGGACGGAATAAAGATCGATTCCCAGTCGATCATGAAGCAGTCTACCACTATAACGGTAACTGCAACCGTCCATCTCAAGAGGGGAGAGAAGATATACATCGTTAACGTTCCGATGAAGATCGGCGAAAACGGTGTTACCTATGAAAACCGCTCCTCTAACGGCGCGGCTTCTATAAGTATCGCACAGCTTGATTACGTTTCCTGCGATAACGGATGCGTTATTGATAAGCTTGTAGCGATTGAAAAGGTTGAACCCGATTCCTATCTCGTTCCCGGCTATGCGGCGCACTACGAGTGTACCAACTGCGGTAAGCTCTGGGCGGATGCCGATGCAACTATTCCTACCACGTTGGAAGAGCTTGAGATCGTTATCCCCTCCTTCACCGAGCCGGAAAAGGTCGGTCAGACCTTCTATGCATACAAGCGTCTGAAGGCAGAAAAACCGCTTCCCGAAAGACCTAACACCTTTGAAGCGTGGATCAAGGTTCCGACCGATGCGACCGATAAGAGAATTGGCGCCATCTATTCCAACCACGTCGACGCTTACGCTCAGGCGATAAACTTTGAGATCGAAGCAGGCGGTCATCCGCAGCTCCGCTGGCAGATACAGTGGAACCAGGCGGATCAGATCACGTTCGATGAGATCGACGTAAGAACGGGCGAGTGGCTCCACCTCGTTATCGTCCGCGACATCGAAAATCAGGTCGGATATTGTTACGTTAACGGCGAGCTTAAGCAGACCGCAAGCTTCCTTTACTGCAACGGATATATTGAGACCTCGTCGAACACGATGTGCGTCGGCGGCGGCAACACCGGCGGAAACAGCGCAATGTTCAAGCAGAGCAGAATACACTCTGTTGCGGCATACAGCGATATGCGTACCGCTACCGAGATCGCCTCTGATTACGCAAACGGAATCACCGACGTCGAGAATCTTCTCGCATATTACATCATTTCTCCCGAGGGAAATGACCGTCTGCGCGACTATTCTCCCAATAAGAATCACCTGACCGTAACGAATCAGGCGATGTCCTCTGTTGAAGAAAAGTATATCCCCGAGCTGACGAGCGAAAATTACGGCACGAAGTTCGGCTGGAACGATAACTATATTTTTGGCAAGACCCTCACGAATCTCCCCCGCAAAATAAACGCGACCGTATATTTCCCCGATCAGTTCCTTGATAACGTAAGGGGCGGCGTAATCGTCAGTGACTATCTCGGAAAGGTGCCGACCTTCTCGTTTGAGATCTACAGCAACGGATATCCCCGCCTGTATATTCAGAATAACGCGGGCGCTTCTCACGATATCACGTTTGCGACCGTAAACGTCTATAACGGAAAGAAGACGAACCTTGAAGTCATTATAGAGGCAGATGCAGTCAAGCTTTTCGTAGACGGTGTTCTTGCAGAGACCAAGTCGGTAAACGGAATCGGCGCATTCGTTGACGCTATCAAGCCGGCAAGAAATATGATCGTCGGCGGTGACTACCGTGAAAGAAACGACCTCTATTTCAAGGGACAGCTTATCGACCTTGAGATAGACGGCGTCGGAAAGTACAACTTTACCGCCGCAGGCGAAACCGTGACCGATCTTTCGGGTAACGGAAACGACCTTAAGAAGTCCGGTTATCTCCTCGATTACGAGGCCCCCGAGGACTTCGCGTACTCGCTCCTCGTTCTCGGTGATACGCAGTATATGAACGACCGCTATCCCGAAAACTTCGTTAAGATCTACGACTGGATCCTCGAAAACAAGGATACACATAAGATCCAGTACGTCATGGGCGTCGGCGACATCACCGATACTGATGACGCAAGCGAATGGAATAGAGCCAAGAAGCAGTTTGACCGTCTTAACGGTAAGGTTCCGTATTCTCTTGTAATCGGTAACCATGACGGCTCCGAGAAGATGAACGCTACGTTCAATACCGATACTTATAACGCAACACTCGACGGCAAGTACGGCGACGGCATCGAAAACAGCTACCGCCTGATAACCGTCGGTAAGGTCAAGTACCTCATTATGACCCTCGAATTCGGTTACAGAGACGACGTTATCGACTGGGCAAACGAGGTCATCGCGGCACATCCCACCTATAACGTAATTATTACAACACACGGCTATCTCTCGTCTAACGGCGCAGGACTTCTTGCGAACGGCGCAGATTCTCAGCCCAGCAGCTACGATGCAACCCTTAATGATGCTGACGTGCTTTGGGATAATCTTGTAAGCAAGCACGCGAACATTTCCTTCGTTATCTGCGGACACGTCGGCGCAAGCACGGTCCACACTCTTGACGCAGTCGGCGACAACGGCAACGTCGTTAAGCAGATACTCGTCAATCCGCAGGGCTTCGACGCACGTCACCCCGGCGGTTTTGGAATGGTAACGCTCCTCTACTTCAATGAGGACGGCAGCGAAATGCAGATCCGCACCTACTCGACCGTATACGACGGAGAGCATCACGATGAGGTATCCTACGATCCTAACGTAAGCGTAGTCGCATGTACTCATACCGGCTTCTGGAAGGACGGAGTCTGCTCCGAATGCGGTAAGGCGTGCGAGCATAACTATAACGTAACACTCGGCAAGGCAGAGTGCATTATCTGTGGATATAAGCCGAGCGGCATATTCGTTAAGCACGTTTCGAACCTTCTCCGCGATAACACCGTTGACGGACAGTTCTTCATCGGTGCTCTTGAATTTGCGACCAATAAGGTCTGGGCGGTAGAACCTGCTCCCAGAATGACCTGGGGCGGAGTTGATACCTGGGCAGGAAACTGGATCGATGGATATAATGCATACGTAACTCAGACATCTGAATGGAATAACGCGGACGATACAACCGATACGAGAATCAGATTCGATATGTACTACACGGGTGATGAGAAGTTCGGCGGTCTCGTCGGATTCACGGCTCCCGCTGACGGTGTATTCGGCATCAACGCGCTCTTCAGAAAGGTCTGGGGCGGAAATCCCGATATCGTTGTTATGAAGAGCGACGGAACGGTTATTGAAACCTTCGCCGCAGGCGGCTACGGCAAGGAGACTGCGATCGCCATTGACGGCATCGAGCTGAATAAGGGCGAACAGATCCTTCTCGTAATGCAGAAGGGCGCAAACACGAGCGGAAAGAACGTCGGCTTTATCTCCTTTGACGTTGACGCCATCTACGACGAGTGTCCTCATACCTACGGCGACGACAGCACCTGTGATTACTGCGGCGAAGCTTGTAAGCACTCTTACGGAGACGACAGTATCTGTGACGACTGCGGCGAAGCTTGTACTCACTCCTACGGTAACGATAACGTCTGCGATAACTGCGGACACGACCGTACGATCGAAGTAGAGACCGAGGACGTTGAGAACGCTATCAACAATATCCTTAACGGCGGCACCGCTGACATTACTGTTGTTGGACCTACGACCACTATGAACGAAGCGTTCGTTGTAGAGAAGATCGAAAACACAGTCGGCTATCAGTATGTTCTGTTCAACATCGACTTCGACGCAAACGGCAAGCTTTTCCTCCGTCATCACTTCATCGTAACGGGCGAGCTTCCCGAGGTTACCGTTGACAGCGTTGCTGAAACGCTCAAGCAGGACGAGG
>JAFTTT010000073.1 GCA_017466625.1 Clostridia bacterium | reverse complement strand
CTGAATTTTCCGTAGAAAACGCGCGTTATGCCCATAAACATCGCAAACAGACAGGGGCCCGCGAGGTCTCCGACGGTCTTCGAAACGCCGATGGCGGATTCCGTGAATGCTGACGCCCACTGTGCCATGGACGCTTCCGACGCGCCCGAGCACACCATAAGAATTATCATGAGCCAGAAGATCGGCGTTTTGAGCAGCTTTCTGATTCCCATGCTCTCGCCGTCCTCGTTAAGCCGTTCGATGGGACAGCTTATGAAGTTGAAGGTGTTGAGAAGCGGCACGATCGCCCAGATGAACGTCAATATCTTCCAGTTTTCAACTCCGAACAAGCCGAAGAAAAGCGTTGAGCCGAGAATTACTCCCATAGCGCCCCAGCAGTAGAAGGAGTGAAGCAAGCTCATCATTCCGTCCTTGTTTTCAAACGGACATGCTTCGACTATCGGACTGACGAGAACCTCAACAAGTCCGCTTCCGATGGCGTAAAGAACGACCGAGATCATAATTCCGACAAACGGAACGGGCAAAACGTCGGGCAGTACCGCCATTAAGACAAGGCCGAGCGCCGATAGTGCCTGCGATGCGACGACGCAGGCGCGGTATCCTATTTTATCTGCGAATTTCGTCGCCGCAAGATCGACGAGGAGCTGTGTCAGATAAAACACGAGCGGAATAAGTGCGATCTTCTCGAGAGTAATTCCGTAAGTATCCTTAAAGGTCAAAAACAAAAGCGGCGTGAAGTTCGCCGATATCGCCTGAGTGACGAAGCCGAGATAGCAAGCTATCAACGTTTTCTTATAATTTTTCTGTCTCACCATAGCGCAATAATTCTCCTCGCCTTTCGATGTCAAACGGTATTATACGACAACGCGCCGAAAAATGCAAGAGAAACCGAGAAAATAAAAAACACGGGGCGGCAATGCCGCTCCGTGTCGTCTTTTACTGTACTGTTCCCGTTACGGTCAGGACCGCTTCGCCGGGGGTGATAACGTACGCGCCCGTTACGGGATCGACCGCAAAGGTCGCGGCAGGTACCGTTATTCTGCCCGGGACGGTCGTAAACTCGCCCGTCGTCTCGTTATAGGTGTAGTCGGTTCCCTCGTTCAAAATCACGCCGTTAAGTGTAACGGAGGTGATATCGAGGATAGGATCGAAAACGTCTCTTACGGTAAGATCGTCGGTCACAACAACGTCCTCATTACCGCTGTTTTCTACGGTAATGGTATAAGTGAGCGGCGCGTTCGGAGTTACCGTCGAGGGGGAGATCTCCTTCGTTATCGCAAGAAGTGCGCCGCCCTCTGCAGTCACGGTCTCTGTGACGGTTATAGGCGTCGTGATTCCCGCGCCCGTTACGGTTGCGGTGTTAATTACCGTGCCGTCCGACGTGGGCGGAGCAAATTCAGTTGCCGTTGCGGTATAAACGAGCACCGCGTCTCCGTTTGCGGGAAGCGTGATGCCCGTAACGGTGAGCGGCTGTGTGCTAACTACGGTCGCAGCCGTCGGCACGCCGTTAACGAACAGCTCTGCCGAGCCGTCGCGATAAACGAACGGGAATACCGTCTGTGTACCGACCGTATATGCGCCGAGATCATCGGTCACGGTGAGTGCAGACGAGGGAGCGTCGGAATCGTTTATCAAGCTGATAACGTACGTTATGCTCTCACCCTCACGGTAGGTCTCGGTCGTCGCGGTCTTGATCGCGCTGATCGCCTCGACAAGCTCGCCCGATACTATATTGGAAGCCGCGCTTCCGCCCGAGTAGGTCAGTGTTGCCTGGTTAAAAAAGGTTGCCATTTTGTTCCTCCTGTATTTTTTCGAGGAGCATTTTCTCCTCAAAAGCATTATATGACGCGGAGGAGCCGAGTGACAAAGCGCAATTTTTTCTACATACTATTGAATTTGACAAAAAAGCGTGATATAATGACTTTACTATACTAAAATGGGGTAGTATTTATGAAAGTTATAGATATAATAAAAGCAAAAAAGCCGTCGTTTTCCTTCGAGGTGTTTCCGCCTAAAACGAGCGCGAATTTCGACTCTGTCATGGCGGCGGCATCGGAGATCGCATCGCTCAAGCCGTCATACATGAGCGTCACCTACGGTGCCCTCGGAACGACCGCGTCATATACTGCGGAAATTGCGGAGAAGATAAGCGCCATCGGAGTGACCCCCGTTGCGCATCTGACCTGCGTCAACGCGACGCGTGAGAGCATCGTCAGCAAGCTGACCGACCTCCGCTCCCGCGGAATTGAAAATATTCTCGCGCTCCGCGGCGATCTGCCCGACGGCGTGACCCCCGATTCCCTTACATACAAATACGCCTCCGATCTCGCTTCCGAGATCAGTAATTTCGGCTCGTTCTGCATCGGCGGTGCCTGCTATCCCGAATGTCACCCCGAAAGTGAGAACAGCGCACGCGATATCGAGGGGCTTAAAATGAAGGTCGAAAGCGGCTGTCAGTATCTTACGACGCAGATGTTCTTCGACAACAACATACTCTATAACTTTATGTACCGCCTTCTCCGCGCGGGCGTTGACGTTCCCGTCGTTGCGGGAATAATGCCCGTTACGAGTGCAAGCCAGATCAAGAGGATCTGCTCAATTTCAAAGAGCGCGCTTCCCCAGCGCTTCCTCCGCATCGTCGACCGTTACGGTGACGATCCGAGCGCCATGCGTCAGGCGGGAATCGCTTACGCGACCGAACAGATAATCGACCTTTACGCTAACGGCGTAAACGCCGTCCACGTTTACTCCATGAACAAGCCCGACGTTGCGCGCGAGCTTCGTAACAACGTAAGCGAAATAATCAAATGATAAAGCACGGAATTTTATATCTCCCCGAGGTTGACCAAAACGAGCTTCGCGCTCGGCTCGGCTGTCCGATAGAGAGCGTTTCTCTCATTCCGAAGTGCTTAAACGCGCTGAAAAGCTGCGTTTCTGCGCGATTTGTCAGCCGTTTTTGTGACATCAAGCGCACCGAAAACGGAATTGATCTTGGCTTTTGCGAGATAACGTCAAAGGATCTGATAAAGAATCTCTCCGCTTGCAATCGCGCGGCGGTCTTCGCCGTCACCTTGGGAAGCGAGGTCGACCGACTTCTCATCAAGCTCGGCAAGCTTATGCCGTCCGAGCAGTTCGTGACCGACGCTATTGCCTCGGCTCTGTCCGAGACGGCTTGCGACGAGGCGGAAAAGCTCATTTTCGACGGGCTTTCGCACGCTCCGCGCTTCAGCCCCGGCTACGGCGATCTTCCGCTGGAGCTTCAAAAGCCGCTTCTTAACTTTCTCGATGCCGAGAAGACCGTCGGCATCACTCTTTCCTCGTCGCTCTTAATGACCCCGACGAAATCAATTACAGCCATTGCGGGAATACTTGAATGAAAAATTTTAGAAACGATCTGAAAAGTAAATATCTGTTTTTCGACGGCGGCACCGGTACCGTCCTGCAGTCGCTCGGACTAAATCCCGGCGAAGCGCCCGAAAGCTGGTCGCTCACGCACCCCGACAAGATAACCGAGCTTCACCGCGCGTATCTGTCTGCCGGCGCGAATATAATAAAAACAAACACCTTTGGGATAAATCCCCTCAAATACACTAATTTCGAAGAGCTTATCTCGGCGTCGATCGCCTGTGCAAAAGAGGCGCTGAAGGATTTCCCCGACGCATATCTTTCATACGATCTCGGCCCTCTCGGACGGCTTCTGAGCCCGCTCGGCGATCTTTCATTTGAAGAAGCGGTCGAGGCGTTTTCGGCTTGCATAAAATGCGCCGTTGACTGCGGTTGCGACCTCGTTCTCATCGAAACGATGTCCGACAGCTACGAAACGAAGGCGGCTGTTATTGCCGCGAAGGAGACCTCTGACCTGCCGATAGTCGTAACGAACGCCTACGGCTCTGACGGAAAGGTCATGACGGGCGCGGACGCCGAAGCGATGTCGGCACTCCTTGAGGGACTCGGCGTCGATGCGTTCGGCGCGAACTGCTCGTTCGGCCCCGACATGATGCTTCCGATCGCGGAAAAGCTCCTCTCGGTATCGTCGACCCCGATAGTTATGAACCCGAACGCAGGTCTTCCGACCGTTGTCGACGGAAAAACCATCTACACGACAACGCCTGACGAATTTGCAAGATACATCAAGGAAATGGCAAAAATGGGCGTGACGCTCCTCGGCGGCTGCTGCGGAACTACACCTGAGCAGATCAGTGAAGCGGTCAAGGCGTTAAAGGAAGTGCCGTTCAAGGCACCGACCGAAAAGACCGAGACCGTCGTCTCCTCCTACGCAAAGGCGGTAAAAATAGGAAACGACCCGATACTTATCGGCGAGAGAATAAACCCAACCGGCAAGCCGAAGCTAAAGGCGGCGCTCCGCGAAAACGACATCTCTTATCTGCTCGTCGAAGCGAGCCGCGAGGAGGAAGCTGGCGCGCACATTCTTGACGTTAACGTGGGTCTGCCCGATATAGACGAAGCCGAGATGATGAAAAAGGCAGTTAAGGAGCTTCAGAGCGTGACCGCGCTTCCGCTTCAGCTCGATTCCTCTGATCCTAAGGTGCTTGAGGGTGCTATGCGGATCTACAACGGAAAGCCGCTCGTCAATTCGGTTAACGGCGAAAAGGAAAAGATGGACGCCGTTTTCCCTCTCGTCAAGAAATACGGCGGAACGGTAGTCGCCCTCACAATGGACGAAAGCGGCATTCCGAACACCGTCGAAGGCAGAGCCGAAATTGCGCTCAAAATTGCCGCAGAAGCCGCAAAATACGGCATCAAGAAAAAGGACATAATCGTCGACCCCCTTGCCCTTTCGGTCTCCGCCGACAAGAACAGCGCCTTAGTTACCCTCGGCGCGGTCAAAAAAATTACCGAGCTCGGCTTCAGGACCGTGCTCGGCGTGTCGAATATTTCCTTCGGGCTTCCCGAGCGCGAGAAGATAAATTCGTCCTTCTTCGCTCTGGCGCTTGAAAACGGGCTCTCTTCCGCGATCATGAATCCGTTTTCCGCTTCAATGCTCGACACTTATCACGCATTCAGAGTGCTTCACGGACTTGATAACGGCTGTCTTGATTACATCTCATACGCCGATAAAGCAAAGACGGAAAAGATAGATGCGCCGCAAGCCGACCTCACGCTTTCCTACTGTATTCTTAAAGGAATGGCAAAGGAAGCATCGGAAATTGCATCAAGGGTGAAAAGCGATCCCCTCGGCGTTATAAACGCGGAAATTATCCCTGCTCTGAACGAGATCGGTCAGCAGTTTGAAGAAAAAAAGGCATATCTGCCCCAGCTCCTCATGAGCGCAGACGCGGCAAGCGGTGCGATCTCCGAGCTTAAAAAGCTCATGCCGACCTCGTCTGACGGCGGAAAGGGTGCCGTAATTCTTGCGACCGTCAAGGGCGATATTCACGACATCGGAAAGAACATCGTAAAGGTGCTTCTCGAAAGCTACGGCTTCAAGGTCTACGACCTCGGGCGCGACGTTTCGCCTGAAAGCGTTCTTGACGCGGTCAAAAATACAGACTGCATGCTCGTCGG
>JAFTTT010000072.1 GCA_017466625.1 Clostridia bacterium | reverse complement strand
TTATCCTTTCGGGATAACGCGAGGTGAAGTTTTCGGTCAGAATTGACATAAAGCCCGCAAGGACGATAAGCTCGATACCGTAACGGTCAAGCACCTCAATAATTCCCTTTTCAAAAAGCTCCTGAGAGCCGTTAAGAAGTCGTTTACAAACGACCTCTGTCGGAATACCCGCGTTTTTAGCTCGGACAAGACCGTAAGCATCGGGCTGTGACGAAATAACGCAGGTAATTTCGCCGCTTTTTATAATTCCGCTGTTCTGCGCATCTATCAACGCCTGGAGGTTCGTCCCGCCGCCCGAGATGAGAACGGCAATTTTCGTTTTACTCATATCAGCCCTCCTTCTTTTCGCCTTTAAGCAAGGTCAGTGTCGGGAACAATAGTCCGCCGACGGTGTTTCCGAGGATAACTATTATGAGGAAAAGAAGCATTTCAAGCGAGAATATTCTTGCAGTGAAGAAGTAAAACATATCCGCAATCGAATGCTCGAATCCGCTAAGAATAAACACGGGAACACAGAAGAATATCGCGAGCGGAGATTTGTTTTCCTTAAATACTGCGACCGCGAGATACATAAGTATTCCGCAGAATATCGCCTTGATGAATACACCGAGGAGATCATCATCGAGCTTCGCTTCGCACATTGTCTTAGCAAGCTTGGCTCTATCCGAAAGCGCGTAGCTTACAGACAGTCCCGAAAGAAGCGTTCCGATGACGTTACCGAAAAGCCCCGTCAAAAGAGTAACGAAGTCGCTTCCCTTGTGGTTATACGCCATAAATCCGATCTTACCGGTATAAAGCGAATAACCGCGGTAGCAGATAATAAGCAGTGCTATCGTAAAGAAGCACGCACCGGGAATACCTCCGCCAACGGAGAGAAGCACCGTTCCGCCGATGCCTATCATAATTCCGGCAAGAATACCGTCGATAGTTCCCTTCAACATATTACGACCTTTTCCTCGCTCTTAACTATCTTACCGATAGTGTATGCGTCGATACCGTTATTCTTTAGTATCTCTATCGCCTTGTCTGCCTGTGCGGCAGGAACCACGATGCTCATTCCGACGCCCATATTATATGTATTGAACATATCTCTTTCTGGAATGTTGCCGAACTTTGCGATGAGATCGAAAATAGGAAGGATCTTAACGGACGCCTTGTTGATAACCGCGCCGAGACCGTCGGGAATGCTTCTCGGAATGTTCTCGTAGAAGCCGCCGCCCGTGATATGAGAAATACCGTGAACATCGACCTCATTTAGAAGTGCTAGCACCGGCTTTACGTATATCTTTGTAGGAGTAAGAAGCGCTTCCGCTATCGTTTTACCGCCAAGCTCTTCCCTCTCGATGTAAAGGAGAGGATCGTTATTATCAATATTGAATACCTTGCGGCAAAGCGAGAAGCCGTTACTGTGAATACCGGTTGAAGGAAGCGCGATCACAATGTCGCCCTCCTGCATCTTCTTGTTGTCTATTATCTTTTTCTTATCAACGATACCGACAGCAAATCCCGCAAGGTCATAATCCTCTATAGGCATAAGTCCGGGATGCTCGGCAGTCTCACCGCCGATAAGAGCCGCGCCCGACTGAACGCAACCCTCTGCAACGCCCGAAACGATAGCTGCGATCTTCTCGGGAATATTCTTTCCGCAAGCGATATAGTCGAGGAAAAAGAGCGGCTTTGCGCCTACGCAGATGATGTCGTTTACGCACATTGCTACGGCGTCAATACCGATTGTGTCGTGCTTATCCATAAGTATTGCGAGCTTGACTTTAGTACCGCAACCGTCGGTTCCCGAAACGAGGACCGGCTCCTCCATTCCCGCAATGGGGAGACCGAAGCAACCGCCGAACCCGCCGACGTCGTCAAGACATCCCTCGTTCTTCGTGCGTGCGATATGCGCCTTCATAAGCTCAACTGCTTTGTAACCCGCGGTGATATCAACACCTGCCTGCTTATAGCTTTCGCTGTAACTGCTTTTCATACCGTTATTCCTTTCAGACTGTTTATTCTTTACCGTTCCAACAATAGGTGCAAAGCTTGCAAGGATCTATTCCTATTGCCTTAATTACGCCCTCAAGCGATTGAAATTCAAGCGAATCAAAGTGGAAGCGCTCGCAGATCGTCTTACGAAGCGCCTTACCTCTTTCTGTCGTTCCGTCGCTGTATTCTTCGATATAATTGAAGCCCTCTTCGCCCTCAAGCTCGTTTATGATCCTTCTTGCGATGAGCTCCATATCCGACGTTGCGCGGCTGAAATTAAGATACTTGCAGCCGTACATGATCGGCGGACACGCCGAGCGCATGTGAACGCTCTTTGCACCGTTATCATAAAGGAAATCTACCGTTTCCTTTAGCTGTGTTCCGCGGACGATCGAGTCGTCGACGAACATCAGGTGCTTGTCCTTGATAAGCTCAAGAACAGGTATCTGCTTCATCTTTGCGACCTTGTTTCTTGCCGCCTGAGTAGTAGGCGTAAAGGATCGCGACCAAGTAGGCGTATACTTTATAAATGCCCTTGCAAACGGCAGATGGCTTGCGTTCGAATAACCGATAGCATGCGGTGTTCCGGAATCCGGAACGCCGACAACGTACTCGATGTTTTCATCAAGACCGGCTTTTTTGTCGTTTTCAGCCATAATCTGTCCGTTTCGATAACGCATTATCTCAACGTTAACGCCCTCGTAGGTCGAAGTCGGATAGCCGTAGTAGCTCCAAAGAAATGAGCATATCCTCATTTCTTTTCCCGGCTCAGCAAGCTGACGGCAGTAATCTGAGCAGAGCTCAACTATCTCACCCGGTCCGAGTTCCTTATGATACTCGTATCCGAGCTTCTGATACGCGTACGCTTCAAAGGAGACGCAGTATCCCTCGTCCTTCCGTCCGATCTGAACCGGAATTCGTCCGAGACGGTCGCGCGCGGCGATGATCTTTCCGTCATCCTTAAGAATTATTATCGAGGCGGTGCCTTCAATAACTTTCTGCGCAAAATGTATACCGTCAACGAAATTATCCTTCTGGCCGATAAGCGCCGCGACGAGCTCCGTCGAATTGACGTTTCCGCCCGTCATGGCGTTAAAATGACCCGAGCACTCCGAAAGATGATCGGCTATAAGCTGCTCTGCGTTGTTAATTATACCTACGAAGCAGATAGCGAACTTGCCGAGACGCGATCTTACGAGAAGCGGCTGGGGATCGAAATCGCTGATACAACCTATTGCCGAGTTTCCCTTCATATCGTCGAACACGTGCTCAAACTTTGTTCTGAAGGGGGAGTTTTGAATATTATGTATTTCTCTTTGCAGACCCGCAAGATCGTGATATGCCGCAATGCCGCCGCACTTCGTTCCGAGATGCGAATGATAGTCAGTACCGAAAAATACGTCCGAAATTGCGTCGCACTTAAGTGCCGCGCCGAAATATCCGCCCATGAATTACCTCTTTTATAGTTCTTATGCGTTGAATTTTTCTTCGATTGCTCTGTTCTTTTCGAGAACCTTCTCTGCTCCCTCGCTTCTTGCGTTATCAAGACGCGCGGCAAGCACGCCGTCGGTGACTGCAAGTATCTGAATAGAAAGCATAGCGGCATTGGCAGCTCCGTCGATAGCTACGGTTGCGACAGGTATTCCTGTCGGCATCTGTACCGTCGAAAGAAGCGCGTCAATGCCGTCGAGATTTTTACTTTTTACAGGTATTCCGATAACAGGAAGAGTCGTGTTTGCTGCTATTGCTCCCGCAAGATGAGCCGCCATACCGGCAGCGGCAATTATAGCGCCGAAGCCGTTTGCTCTTGCGTTTACTGCAAACTCCTTTGCCTCGACGGGCGTTCTGTGCGCCGAGTAAACGTGTACCTCGAAAGGCACTCCGTACTCTTTAAGCACGTTTATTGCTTTTTCGACAACGGGAAGATCGCTGTCGCTTCCCATTACGATTCCAACCTTTTTGATGCTCATGTTTACCTCCATGGTTCCGACAAATGAAAAATAGGCAGTCTTGCCTTGTAATGCAAAACTGCCCAGACGGTCGGCCTTATTATTTTCCGTTCCCCGGTGGTTGCCCACCCATCCGTCAGTTGCGGAAAATCTCAACGGGAATATTATATCATATATAATATTACTTGTCAATTACCATTTTTAGAAATTTACCGACAACATATTACGAAATTTTAAGGAGTTTTTTTGTCGCAATTGACCTAATAATTCACAAAACGTCGTTTTCTTCGCAAAAACTGTCCTTGCTTTCCTGACAGTTTTCGTAGTTCATACATTTGAACGACGGTGTCTTTCCGAACATGCGCCTCATAATGACGTTTTCACCGCACTTCGGACAATATCTTTCGACGACCTCGTACCTCGTAATTTCTTTCCTGATCTCGTTCATTTCACACCTCACATTAATAATCCGACATATAATTGTCTCACTACTATTATAGACTATGCAAATGTGAATATGCCGTGACAGTAACAAATTACGAATTATTTTCCGACGCAGAAGCGGCTGAATATCTTATCGGTGATCTCCTCGCTTACGTTTCTTCCGTCGATCTCGCGGAGCGACGACAGTGAAAGCTCGAGATCCATTCCCGCAATATCCTGCGTGAAGCCGTTTTTTAGTGCCACAAGAGCGCTTTCAAGACGTGCCTTCGCCTCCGATGCGGCGGCAAACTGACGCGCGTTAGTTAGCACGGGAGTCGTGTCGTAGTTAAGCTTTTCGTCAACGTAAAGGTCGGAGATCAGCTTCTTTAACTCGTCAAAGCCACCTCCGTCAAGGGCGGAAACCGTGACCTTATTGTAAGGAACGTCTATATTGATCTGAGAGGTCAGATCTGATTTATTTATCACGGCGATGACCTCTGCATTCGTTTCACTGATACGGTCTATCACGTCTTGATCGAGCTCATCAAGAGGAGCCGATCCGTCAAAAACTGCGAGTATCAGCTCTGCCTCGTTCAGCTTACCGATGCTTCGCTCGATACCGAGACGCTCCACCTCGTCCTCCGATTCTCTGATACCCGCAGTATCACAAAGCCGAAGTGTGACTCGTCCGATATTAGCCGTCTCCTCAACGGTGTCTCTCATAGTACCCGCAACAGACGTTACGATCGCACGGTCGTATCCGAGAAGTCGGTTAAGAACAGATGATTTCCCCGCGTTCGGCTTACCGACTATTGCCGTTTTGATACCGTCATTTACAGCTTTTCCGCTTCGGTAGCTCGAAACGAGCTTATTCGTTTCGTCAAGCAGCTTTTCGGCGCGTTCGGTCAGCTCTCCGACCGAAACGTCGGTCAGATCCTCGTCGGGATAATCTATGTATGCATAGACCGACGCAAGAAGCTCGGTAATCTCGTCGCAAAGCTTATTTACGCCGTTCTTAAGCACGCCGTTAGTTATCGATGCGGAAAGACGAAGCTGCTCGTCGCTTTCTGCGTCGATAAGACCAATAACTGCCTCTGCCTCTGTCAGGGACATTTTTCCGTTAAGGAATGCGCGCTTACTGAATTCACCGCCGAGTGCAAGACGGAATCCGCTTTCGAGCGCAGAGGTCAGCACGCTTTCGGTAAGAAGTATTCCGCCGTGACAGGATATCTCGACGGTATCCTCGCCCGTAAATGAACGCGGCGCGCGAAAAACGGTCGCTATACCGTCGTCGATCCGCTTTCCGTTACGCAGTATATCTCCGTATACCGCACATCCGGGATCAACGTCGCAAAGACGTTTATTTGATTTCAGCTTAAACAGCTTTTCGGCAAGCATGATACTTCCCTCTCCGCTTAATCTTATAACAGCGATACCGCCTCTTCCGTACGGGGTGGATATCGCGGCTATCGGTTCAAAGCTCTGCATATTGTTCTCCAAGTAATTTTGATAAGTCTATTATAACCGCACGGCGCGATTATTTCAAGACAAAAAACAAAAACCGCGATAAAACGCGGTTTTTGCTTATCGGAATAATTATTCTTCTACTGCTTCCTCAGCTTCTGCTTCAACGTCGTTCTTCTTGAGATACTGGCAGTTGTCGCAGTCGCAGTCGAGCTCGTCGTTTTCGAGGCACTCGAAATCGCAGTCGCAGTCGTCATCGCAGAGACAGCAGAGATTCTTTCTGTATCTGTCGTAAAGGATCTTTGCGATAACGCAGATGCCTGCAACAATTCCTACTGCGAGGAAGATCTTGAGAAGTACGTTAAGAGTCTTGTTTTCCATGGTATTATACCCCCATATTAAAATCATTTATCAAAGGCATCGCCTTACATTTTGATTATAGCACAACTTTTGCCTTTTAACAAGTACTTACCGTGAAAAAAATGTAAACAAAATATTTTTTCGCGTTCACAAGTAATATTTATTCCAATTTCTCTTGAAATTTATGCACCTGCGTGATATAATTACTGTGTATACAGTTTTGGGAAGGAGGTCATGTCTTGAATTCAAACGGAAAAAGGCCGGAAGCGCGTCAGAATCCACAAAGACGTGTCGGTTCTCAGCCGCAAGGCCGTCAGAACGTTCAGCGGCAAAATCACGCAAATCAAAGACCAAAACCTCCTGTTAAAAGCAACAACCAACCGGCAAGACCGGTAAAGCGCCAAGCGCCGCCGAACACGAATACTCCTAAAAAGCAATCCGGCTTGAGTGACAGTCTCCGTTCGCAAACTCCGCTGAACAGACAAATGAAAAAGAAAAGTGCTCCGAGTGAGCCGGGCACGGTCAGAAGAACCAACACGCAGTATTTCAAGGTTCGCCAGGACGGTAAGAAACGCTCCAAAAGACAAAGAAACAAGGCGGGCCGTTCGTTTGCAAAGCGCGTTATACTTCTCGGAGTGATCGGTTACCTAATTTTGCTTCCGATAGCGCTGCTTAGTGCCGTCCTTCTTTTGAAGGCAAACGTCACCTTCTCGACCGACGATTTCAAGTATCAGCTCGGTGAAGGAAGAAGCACTCTGTCAAGAAAAACATACTCTTATTTCCGCATATACAGAGACGGCGTTTACTATATCGATATGGATTCTCTCGCCGACTACTGTGACCTTACGACTACGGGTGACGGTACGAACATGCGTTACGTCGTAAGAGAGAGCGCGGAATCGGTTGAATTCGTCATCGGCGAAAGCATCGCGTATGTAAACGGAGTTCCCGAGAGAACGGGCGGAAACGCCTTCTTATACGAGGGTAAGGTACATATTCCCCTTGAGTTCGCAAAGCGTTGCTTCTTGAATCTCGAGATAAAGCTTGATACGGACAAAAACTCGATCACGATCGTGCGAAGCATCGATGAAAAAGGCAAATATCTTCCTCTTGATTTCCCGTACAAGCTCACCGATAATACGGATACGATAGTATTCGGCGATCTTGAAGTGGAGATCCAGGAACAGATCATAAGGCAAAATCAGCCAACAGCCCCCGAAAACACCGGCGGCAACCAGACAACAAGTAATTAATTTTAAGGAGATATAAATCATGAACGTACTTCTTACAGGCGGAGCCGGCTTTATCGGTTCCCACACCGCAGTTGAGCTTATCGAAAAGGGACACAGCGTTGTCATCATCGATAACCTCGTAAACAGCAAGCCCGAGTCTGTTCGACGCGTTGAAGCAATAACCGGAACGAAGGTAAAGCTTTACGTTGACGACGTTGCCGACAAGGCGGCTCTTGAAAAGGTGTTCGAGGAAAACAAGATCGACGCAGTTATCCACTTCGCAGGACTCAAGGCAGTCGGCGAATCTGTCAAGCTTCCGATCCTTTACTACAGAAATAACCTTGATTCTACCCTCACTCTTCTTGAGACCATGAAAAAGTACGGCTGTAACAAGCTCATCTTCAGCTCGTCCGCAACCGTTTACGGCGACCCGGAAAAGGTACCGATCACCGAGGATATGCACGTCGGCGACTGCTCGAATCCTTACGGCAAAACCAAGTACATGATCGAGGAGATACTCAAGGACACCTGCCACGCAGACAGCGAGCTTTCCGTTGTACTTCTCCGTTACTTCAACCCCATCGGCGCTCATAAGAGCGGACTTCTCGTTGAAGATCCTAACGGTATCCCGAACAACCTCATGCCCTACATTCTCAAGGTAGCTATGGGCAAGATGCCTCACCTTAACGTATTCGGTGACGATTATCCCACTCCCGACGGTACCGGCGTACGTGACTACATCCACGTATCCGACCTTGCAAAGGGGCACGTTGCTGCTATCGACTATGCAGACGCGCACACCGGCGTTGAAGTCTTCAACCTCGGTACCGGTAACGGCTACTCGGTCCTCGACGTTGTAAAGGCATTTGAGAAGGCAAGCGGAAATCCCCTTCCCTACAAGATCGCACCCCGCCGCGAGGGCGACATTGCGGCTTGCTACGCTTCTCCCGACAAGGCGCTGAACGGTCTCAAGTGGAAGGCAGAGCTCACTATCGACGATATGTGCCGTGACGCTTGGGAAGCTGTCAAGAAGAATCCCGAGGGCTATCCCAACGACTGATATCATCATATTTGCGAGGTAGATATGGAATCACAGATCCGTGATAAGAATTTTATAGTTGAGACTAACATCAAACGAGATGGACTCAAGTATATTGACATTGAAGAATGTGAAGAAATGGTTCTTCACGGCGGCATCAAGATCATTGACGGCAGATACCGCCGCCTTCCCGAGGAGCTTGCAAAGAGCGTTAACGAATGTGTTGATGAAATGCATGACCGCACCGCAGGCGGACGAGTCAGATTCATAACGAACAGCCCTTATATCGCAATTCATGCCGAGACGGTAAGCGTTCTTAAAATGAATCATATTCCCATTACGGGAAGCGTTGGTATGGACCTTTATTCCGGCACCAGATACTACGGAACGTTCGTGCCGCCGTTCGGCGTTCAGGACGTCTTTGAAAGTGTTATCGACCTCGACGGAGAGGAACGTGAATACACGATAAATCTTCCTCTGTATTCGGGTGTAAAGCGTCTATACGTCGGCATCAAGGAGGGATGCACCCTTAAAGCACCCTCTCCCTACCGTCTCGACAAGCCCGTCGTATATTACGGCTCGTCGATCACACAGGGCGGTTGCGCTTCGCGCCCCGGCGTTGCTTATCAGTCGATCCTTACAAGAGAGCTGCATATTGACCATATCAATATGGGCTTCTCGGGCGGCGCGCGCGGTGAGGATCCGATAGTCGATCACGTTGCCGGACTTGAAATGTCGGCCTTCGTTTCCGACTACGATCACAACGCACCTTCGGTCGACCATCTCCGCGCAACTCATGAAAAGCTTTACCGTGCAGTAAGAAAGAATCACCCTGATATTCCGATACTCTTCCTTACGCGTCCGAAGTATCATTTGACGGCGGAGGAGCTCCAGCGTCTTGACGTCGTTCGCGCGACCTACGAAAAGGCACTTTCCGAGGGTGACAGTAACGTCTACTTCATTCCCGGTCCCGAGCTTCTCAACGAGCAGGTCAGAGAATGCTGTCTCGTTGACAACACACATCCGACGGACGCCGGCTTTGTCAGCATGGCTTACGCTATTCTTCCGACCCTTAAAAAGATGCTTGATCTTTAACTTAGATCTCCCGACGGAGCTCGTCGGGAGATTTTCTTATTTTCTTCTTGATTTATCGTGATATATCTGTTATAATCACAATTAGTATTATCAGAAAGGAGAATTCTTATGACTGCAAATGAAGCTGCGGCTAAGATAAAATCGTGCATTTCCCCTACGGCAATTTGCAAGATATCATTTCAATATCAGCAGTACGAAGAGTTTTTCTTTCCCGTTGCTATCTCAGACGACCTTTTTCTTTCGGTAAGCGAAAAGGATTTCCGTCTCGACGGCTTTACCGTACGTCAGATAGCCGACGTTACCTCTGCCGAGCAAATAAAGGGAACCTATCTTAAGATACACCAGGCGGAAGGAAATATCGCGCGGCTTTCGGCTCCGCCGATAAACATTAAAAGCTGGCGCCACGTATTCAATTCGATCCTCGCTTCAGGAGAGGTCGTAAGCATCGAAGGATACGCGCCGAACAGTGTAAGCAGATTTTTCATCGTAGGCAAGGTGCTTGCCGTCGGTGAGCAAGGAGTTCGATTCAGAACCTTTGACGGAAGCGGCGAATGGGCAGACAGACCTATGACCGTTCCCTTTGCTAATATTTTCTCGATGACGTTCGGTTCGTCTTATATCACGACCTACTGTAAATACGTCAAGCCCTACCCCGAGATCACAAACGCTACACCTATTCAAAGCCGCCGATAAAAATTGGCGGTTTTTCAATTTTTTCACAAAAAAAATCATATATATTCATTGAGTATTCAAATAATGCGCTTAAAATTATACTCAATAATGTAAAACAGAAGGTAAAACGATGCTTGAATTAAGA
>JAFTTT010000071.1 GCA_017466625.1 Clostridia bacterium | reverse complement strand
GCGCCTCGATATAACGAAGCACTGCCGCGCTCGATGGCGGGAGCGTATCGACCTCTACTTTTCCCTTTTCCGTTACGGTATAATATTCCTTTACCTTCGTGAGCGCGTTTGACGGCAGTATCGCCTTCACCGCGTCTCCCACGGTACATAAAAAATGCTCCTTCATATACATACAAAGACCGAGCATTTCTCTGTCAAGAGCTATGCTTTGACAGACGGGGGCAATGATCGGCTTTAGCGACGTATAATCGGAAGCATCCGACAGCCCGCCGATTAAAGCGAGCTGTTTCTTGTTCCCGCCGCCAAACGGCACGGCGACAAACGAGCCGACCGTAAGGACGGAACGAAGGTCCTCGGGAACGTAATAATCGTATAGCTTATCAATGTGATACGGCGCGTCAAGCAGATATACCCGAGCAACCGAATTATTCACTGTTTTTCTCCTTGAAACGGAATTGATAAATTACTGAATTGAAGAATCGTCGATGACGTACTCGCCCTGCGACAGGCGGTTGATACCGATTCTTACTGCCTTTTCGTCGCGGTAATCCTTCTTGATGAGAGCCGCGAGGGACTTATCGGTCTCCTTGTTTGCGAGCATTCTTTCAGCTTCTTCTCTCTGTGCTACGTACTCGTCGGTCACCTTTCTTGCACACTTTGCAACTGCGATAACGAGGGTGTAACGGTTATACTTATTGTTCTGGGTAAGAGAGTCGAGAGAGGGGGTGATCATGTTATTCATAGTCGTTTATCCTTTACTTGTTTTCAAAAAATATCTTCTCAATTGCGCCTTCGCTTCGGCTGACCTTATGCTGCTCGCCGATGACGATGTCGTATATTGCCTGCGCCGCTTCGTCTGCCTTGCCGTCCTGATTTACGACGACGTAGTCGTAATACTTGACGAGCTCGAACTCCTCAAGAGCGCGCTTCATTCGTCTTTCGATGTCCTCGGGTGTATTCGTTCCGCGGTTGACCAGACGGCTTTTGAGCGTGTCGTAATCGGGCGGAAGAATGAACACCGCAACGCTGTCGGGGAACAGGCGCTTGACGTTCATTGCGCCGTCGGTCTCGATCTCGAGAATGAGGTTCTTTCCCTCGTCGAGCTTGCGAAGCTCGCTTTTCAGCGTTCCGTAATAGTTGCCGCAGTACTCGGTGTATTCGATCACACCGTCGTTTTTTATCTGCTCCTCAAACTGCTCGCGTGTAAGGAAGTGATATTCCTTACCGTCAGTCTCGCCGGGACGCGGTGCGCGCGTCGTTGCGGAGACCGAGAACGCGAAGTTCGGATAGTCGCGGAGCAGCATTCCGTTTACGGTTCCTTTGCCCGTTCCTGCCGCGCCCGATACTATAAGAAGTATTCCTTTTGGTGTTTTTAGCGTCGTCATTTCGTCTCACCTTTATTCGTCGTCGCCCTCGTCGGCGCTTTCGCCGTTGAGTCGGTTACAGATCGTTTCTGCCTGAATTGCCGAGAGGATAACGTGGTCGGAGTCGGTTATTATTACAGATCTCGTGCGTCTGCCGCAGGTCGCGTCGATAATTCTTCCCTCGTCGCGTGCGTCCTGGATAAGACGCTTCATAGGAGCCGAATCGGGGCTGACAAGAGACACTACTCTGCCGGCGGAAACCATATTTCCAAAGCCAATACTGATAAATCTCATACCGCTCTCCCCTTATTCAAGATTCTGTATCTGTTCTCTGATCTTTTCGAGCTCGCACTTTGCGTCGACCACGAGCGCGGTTATCGCGCTGTCGTTGCACTTCGAGCCGGTCGTATTCACTTCTCTGTTCATTTCCTGAAGCAGGAAATCAAGGCGGCGTCCGACGGGACCGTCACCGTTCATCGCCTCGTCAAAGGCGGCGAAGTGACTGCCGAGACGAACGAGCTCCTCGTCGACTGCGACCTTATCTGCGAATATTGCGCACTCGGTAAGGATCCTCTGCGAGTCGAACTCGAAGTCCATTTCTGCTATATGCTGACGCAGGCGGCTCTCCAGTCGGTCTCGGTAGCTTTCTACCTGCGTCTTAGACAGCTCTGCGATCTTATTTGCCATCGCTACGAGGTTTTCCTTCTTTGCAAGCAGATCGGAACGGAGATTAGCGCCCTCTTTTTCTCTTGCCGCGTTGAAGGCATCGAGCGCCTCGTTAAGCACGGGAAGAAACTCGTTCCAGTCTCTCTCCTCGTCCTCCTCGGGCTTCTTTATGAGGAATATGTCGCGGTTAGCGGCAACTGACATAGTCGATATATCGTCAGAAAGCGAAAACTCGTCGCGAAGCTTTTTGAGCGCCGCAATGTAGCCCTCTGCGTAAGCGGTATCGAGCTCGACCGTGGTTCCGACGCTTTCCGTCACCTCGACGTAAACGCTGACCTCTACCTTACCTCTCGTAATTCCGCTTTCCTTTATATGCGATATTATCTTTTCTTCGAAAAAGCCGTAGGCGCGCGGGAGCTTAACGTAGGTATCGAGATAACGGTTATTGACCGATTTGATCTCGCATATATAGTTTTTCCCCTCACCGATGCCGGTGGCTCTGCCGAAGGCAGTCATGCTTTTTATCATTATTTTCACACTTCCGTACAAGAAAAGTATATATACAATTATTGTACTATTTTTTAACGCTTTTGTCAATGGACAAAAGCGTTAAAATCGGTTATTTATTAAAATACTTCTCAATTCGGAATTTCTTGCGCAGACCGAGCAGATAATAGGTTATCAGCTTCGTCATTGCGATGTCGTAGAGGAAAAATGCGGCGTTGCCGACGGCGAAGAGCATGAGCGTCAGCTCTTCCTCATCGACGTTAAAGAGATACTTTGCGCCGAGGACTGTCGCGACGAGAACCAAATTGAAATACACTGCCTTTAGTATCCAGGAAATAAGATTCGGCAGCTTTTCAAGCTTCTGCTTCAGTACCGGATATATTCCGCCGAAAACGATATAAAGCACGGCAGAAAATTTATCGGGAAGCAATAGGACGGCGAGCACCGAGGTCGTTACGTATATGAGATACTGGTACGGCTTGCCCATTTCGATTATCGCGAAGAACACGAATATTGACGCGATGGCGACCATCGTAAGGTCGAGCACCGATATCACCGTTCCGAGAAGCATCACGACGACGCCGAGCGCCGAAAGCACCGCGGAGACCGCGAGCATTTTCGTGCTTCCCTTCAAGTTATTCCTTTTCATATCAGCAGCAACGGATCAGGTCGCCGCCGCAGCATTCGCAGCAGCAGTCTGCACATATAAGTCCCTGGCACATATCGCATGCGGAAAGTCCGCCGCCGCTCGTGCGGTAGCCGCCGCCGTAGGACTGTGCGCGCGCTCTTATACTGTTAAGCGCGTTACGGTATTCGATATTGTTCGGGTCCATATAGCACGCGGTCTCAAAGTACTTCTGCGCGTCGTAGAACCAGTTCTTCTGCGCAAGCACGCAGCCCTTGAGGAAGTTCCACTCCGCGTTACGTGCGCCGACGGGCATCGAGTTAAGAAGCAGGTCGGCGTCGGAATAGCGTCCGATATTTATGTACTCGCGGATCTTCTTGAAATCTGCGGCGTTATCGCCGTCATAGGTACTGTACGAGCCGTAGCTTCCGCCGTAGCCGTTGCCCGTCTGTCCGCTCGACGACGCCGCGCGGATCTTCTGTATCTCGTCGTAGGCGGTGTTTATTTCCTTCATCTTTTCGCCTGCAAGATCGGACAGCGGACTGTTCGCATAATTATCGGGGTGATACTTACGCGCAAGCTCTCTGTATGCCTTTTTTATTTCTTCGTCTGTGGCGTCACGCGAAACGCCGAGCACCTTATAAGGATCGGTCATTACTTTTCTTCCTTTACGATTTTGTCTCTTCGGTACGGGAGCCCGAGGTAGATTATGTTCTTGACGATATTCATTATCCCGTCGTCGTACGGGGTTATAAGCTCGACCGCGCGGGATACCGCTTCAAGCTCAAGGGTAAGTGATATTCTTATTCTTTCGGGAGCAAGCTCCGTCAGCGGATTAAACTCGCCGCGCTTGACGTCCTTCTCGTAGTCGTCTGCGGCGTCGGCTATGTATATCCATCTGCCGATATGCTGTCCGATCTCGTGGGCGATGAGCTTTCCTTCGCCTTCAAGACCGTTTGCGAAGATCTCTGATAGAAGCTCGCCGAATATCTGCGCCGCGGAATCGAGGGTGACCTCGTCAGATTTTTCAAGAGCATCAAGCTCGTCAAGCTTGTTTTTGATGAAAGCATCAAGGTCAGGCAGCGCCGCTCTCTTTTTCATCCTTTTTGCCGAAAAAAGCAGAAAACGGGATAAAGTCCTCTTTATTCCCTTTTTGTCCTTGACATCGTCCGCGATATTGTGATACGCCAAAAGCGCGCCGACTGCCGCCGAATACTCGAGCGACGCGTTGCTTTTCATTATCGGCTTTTTCTTGAAGGGAGAGACCGCACATTTGCCATTGACAAACTCAAGCTTTTCCTCCGTCAGAAGAAAACGTACAAGCGCAAGGAAAACGATATCGTAGCTGAGCGTCAACCGTGATTCGTTGCAAACGCGCTTGCCCATCGTTTTGCAAAGTCCGCAATATGCACTTTTGTAAAAAGCTTGTTCTTTTACCTTAAGCTCGCCCTCAAGAGGGGTTACGTATCCGAACATTTTGCCTCCGACAGTAATATATAATATAATATTATAACTCTTTATGCGCCAAAAGTCTATAAAACGGTTTTATTTATTACAAAATGGTAACATATTCTTAATAAATAAAAAAGCCCCGACGGGGCTTTTACGAAAGTATTTCCTCTATCACGTCGCGTGCCGACGTCGGCGTTACTCTGCCACGCACGAAAAGCTCGAATATTTTCTCGGCACGCTCGCGCTGTGAGGTTACGTCCGGCAGAAACGTGCTTTCCTCTCCGCATCGGCATTCGATAGAAAACGACGGTCGGTCTTCACATACGTCCTCGTAAAGAAAATACCGTATAACGATACCGTCCTCCTCCGCCACGTTCAGCATTATAAGTTCCATCGTCGTGTCCATTTTCTGTCCTCCGCAATTTGCTGAACCAAGTATAGCACCGATAGAGCGGATTTGTAAATACGTTTCCCTTTGTAACCGTACTCTGCTTTTTGACAAAATGCGATGTAATTTCCCATCAACCTCATTGTTTCGATGAATATTACCGTGTTTATTCATCTTTTATGGCAAAAACGAATATAAATTGCGAACTTTTAATAATTATGCGTATTATATGAATAAAAAACTGCCGTTAAACGGCAGTTTTTTCCTTGTTTTTCTTTTCGAGCTTTGCTTTTTCGCGTTCCGTGATCGGTCTTTCCTTGATCTCACCTGCTTTTTCAAGAGCGATTCTCGTAAGAAGCGGTCCGACGAGCTCGTATATAAGCACCGCGAAAAGCGCCACGTTACGAATGATAGGTCCGGCTGCGGGAAGAACCATTGCAGTAAGCGACATTCCGAGCGAAACGCCTGCCTGGGGCAGAAGCGTTATTCCGAGATACTTCTGTATAGTCGGGTCGCACTTAGTCATTTTTGCCGAAAGCTGCGCGCCGTATATCTTACCGAGCGAGCGGAAGATTATGTAAACGACACCGACGACGATTATCGCCCAGTCAGAGAAGACCGCAAAGTCAAGGTCACATCCGCTGAGGACGAAGAAGAGGACCATAAGCGGTCCCGTCCAACGGTCAACACGGTCCATAAGCTCCTCAGAGAAGTCACAGAGGTTGCAGAAGATCGTTCCCATCGCCATACAAACGAGAAGCGGCGAGAAGGCGAGCGTTATGTTTGCGCCGAGGTCAAACTTGAGCTGCGAAAGCGCAACTGCCAAGAAGACGAACATTACCGAGATACTCATTCTCTTTGAGCGCGAATGGAAGAACTGCTCGATAAAGTGGAACGCAAGACCCACTATCGCGCCGAGAAGGAGCGAGCAAACGACCTCAAGGATCGGGTCTATAACTATCGAAGCGACGTCAAGATGATGAAGCTCAAGAGATTTGGATATGCCGAACGATACCGCGAATACGACGAGTCCGACCATATCGTCGAGAGCGACGACGGGAAGAAGCATTTTCGTCAAGGGTCCGTCCGCCTTATACTGCTTTACGACCATGAGCGTCGCGGCGGGCGCGGTTGCAGTAGCGACCGCACCGAGGGTCAGAACCGCCGAAAGCGGGAGCTTGTCGGGCATAAGGAGATGAACTCCGTAAAGCGCTACGTCAACGAACGCCGTTGCGACAAGCGCTTGGAAAATTGCGATTATTACCGCTTTTTTGCCTATATGCTTAAGCGTTTCGAGGCGGAATTCGTTACCCATCGTAAACGCGATGAAGCCGAGTGCGACCTCCGAAAGGAGCTTGTAGCCGTGAACCTGCTCAAGCGAATTGAAGCCGAGGCCTTCTATGCCTATCGCGCCGAGGCAGAACGGTCCGATCAGTATTCCCGCAACGAGATATGCCGTTACCGCGGGGAGATTAAATATTTTTGTAACTCTCGAAAGCATAAGTCCTGCAAAGAGTGCGAGCGAGAGCGGAAGAAGAATTTGCATTACACTTCACCTTTTCGTTTCATTTTGAGCAAAGCCCACCAAGTTAAAATTATACTCCTTTTTATCTTTTCAGGCAAGATGTATAAGTGTCAATTTTACACAACATTAACAATATTAATTTGGTTATAATTACGCTTAAAACCCTCTTTACTAAAAAATCCGAAAGCTTCGCTTTCGGATTTTTATTTATTATTCCTTAAAAAAGTGTTTTTCGACAGCAGCGCAGAGATAGTGATATATCGGCAGGTGCAATTCCTGAATCTTATAGGTCTCGGTTTCGGGAGCAACAATGCAGATATCCGATATTTCCTTCAGCTTTCCGCCATCCTTGCCGCTTAGCCCTATAACAGTCATTCCAAGTGATCTTGCAACACACGCCGCAAGATATACGTTAGACGCATTTCCCGACGTACTGATACCGATAAAAACGTCTCCCTTACTACCGAGCCCAAACACGTTCTGCGCGTATATCAACTCGGGATCGACGTCGTTTGAAAATGCAGTATTGAGCGCAGTAAGCGAACAAAGCGAAATTGCGGGAAGCGCTCCCTGAAGCTTTTCAAGTGTCTTTTCCGAAAGCGACGGGCTTTTGCTCATCATGTTCTGCTTTTGGCAGTCGGACAAAGGTCTTTTCTTCAGAAAACCTTTCATCAGCTCGCCGACGATATGATCGGCGTCCGCACAGCTTCCGCCGTTACCGCAGACGAGAAGCTTTCCGCCCCCTTCGTAGCACTCTATAAGCTTATTTTCCGCTTTTATTATTTCGTTTTTGCAAGCAGCAAGTTTGGGATAACGCTCCAAAAGTTCGTTCATATTTACCTCTTAATATTTGACAGTTATTTCCCAAGGAAAATCCTCGGTTTTGTCCGGTTCAAGTGTCACAAGATCCTTTTGCGCTTCAAATACCGAAATTAAGTCTTGCGTTGACGGGAGCGAGCTCCAGGGTTCAATGCATACGTACGGCGCGTCAGTGTTCGGGCGGTGCCAGATGCCAAGAAACTTCATTTTCGGGTACGATACCGTTACACTGCGGCTGTCTTTCGCGGTTTTGAGAGTTACCTTATCCGAAACGTCAGTCAATACTATCGCGTCGTCCGAAAAAATACCGTGCGACAGTTTGATAATCCTTCCGTCTTCAAGAGGAAAATCTGCCCTTTCGCCGTTCAAATAGCACGTCGGAGTAAAGCCGATCCGCTTCGGACTGCATTCTCCGTCGAATTCAAGATAATAATCATCAAATTCGAGCTCAGCCGTCAAAGGAACGTTAAATCCCGGATGTCCGCCTATTCCGAAATACATAGTCCTCTCGTCTCGGTTCGTAACGGAGAAGATTATTTTCAGCGTTGCGCCGTCGACAATATACTTGACCCTTAAAGAAAACCGTCTCGGATATTGCTCGTACGTTACTTCTCTGTCGGTCAGCTCGAGAACGAGCTCGTTATCCTTTTTCGATATGACCTTGAAGCATTCGCCTAACGCGAAGCCGTGCGGCTTCATTTCGAAAAGCTTACCGTCGAGATAATAGCTTCCCTTCGTCAGACGCGCTACGTACGGAAAAATGTTCGGCGCGCGGTCAGACCAATATGCGGGATCGCCCTGCCACAGGTACTCGGTGCCGTCGGCATCTTTGATCGATCGCAGCTCCGCGCCAAGCTCGCTTACTGTAACCGTCAGGTATGGCGACGATATCTTATGTTCCATTTTTCTCAAAGTCCGAGCCAATTTATCAGCTCATCACGCTCGGTGAAGTCACCAATGATAACGTCAGCCCCTGCCTTCGTCAAGCGATTGCGCTTAACGGGATTCAGTCCGCAGAGCTTTTCTTCATCGGACGCAACGCCGAGAGTGTAGCATCCTCTTTCGGCACCAAGGGCAATTTCGACCTTTCCGTCTCCGACGAGAAGAAGCGAGTCGGAGCTGAGTCCGCTTTCGTCAAGAAGCATTTTTATGACCGCTTCCTTTGAGCACGCCTCGGCTCTTCTCGGCGCGCCCTTGATGACGGAAAAATATTCTGCAACGCCGAGCGCTTCGGCTTCGAGAAGCACGTCGTCGTGATCCGTTCCGCTTGCAAGATAAAGCTCGATTCCCGCATACTTCAAGGTTTTGACGAAATCGACTGCGCCCGAAATAAGGTACTGATTCGGCGAATCAATGCCGGCTTTCAAGCGCTCTTTTCTTGCACTGACCTCTTCCATAAGACGGCGGTTGTATTCGTCCTTGTACCACCAGACGTCGTGATTTACGTCACCGCGACCGATTGCGTCAACCTGTTCTTTGAGCCATTTCATCTGATACACTGTCTGAATACCCGTAGAAGAATCTATATACGCGTCTATTTTATCCTCTGTTTCCTTCGTTCCGTCAGAAAGAAGCTCGAGCATAAGAGAACGCATAACCTTTTCCCAGCCGCAGCGAAGCGTCGATATCGTACCGTCGAAGTCGAAAACTGCGGCGCGTATCTTGCCGGCAGGAATGCGATCGGGATGTAATATTTCAAAATTATCGATCATTCTTACACTCCTCCCATTTTGAGATTATTTCCTCGGGAGAGGCGGTGCCTGTTGTTCCAAGCTTTTTAACTGTAACTCCCGACGCAAGATTTGCAAACGCCATCGCCTTTTTGCCGTCCTTACACACGGCGTAAGCACACGAAAACGCAGATAAAAATGTGTCGCCCGCACCGACGATGTCTATCTCACCACTCGCAGGAGCGGTTTCGACGTACTCGCATTCGCCGTTTTCGCACCAAAGTCCGCCGAGGCCGCCCAGTGTCACGATGACGGGAGCTTCGGTCTCTTTCTGAAGCCGTTTTCCTATTTCCTTGTACTCATCAAGCGTGCTTGCCTCAGTTCGGGCAGCTCTTGCCGCTTCTACCTCGTTCGGCTTGATGATTACGTTTTTGAACATTCCTATTCTGTCGCGGCTGTCAACGATCGCGGGAATCGTCTTCCCAAGTTCACAAAGACGGTCTCTTACTCGCTTCGTTATAACTCCGTAGTTACAATAGTCGGAAACCGCGATAACGTCGGCATCCTTAGCCGCCTCGTCAAGCGATGCAAGAAGCTTTTCCTCATCATCCGGGTCGATATCCTCGTAATTTTCAAAATCGAGACGGGGATCCTCCTGAAGCTGATCCGATATTCCAAACTTAACGGGCTTGATATAGCAGGTCGTTACGCCGCTTTTTCTTTTCACGATTCCCGAAAGATCAACGCCCTGCTCCCTGAACTTTTCGAGCAGAATGTCGCCTCTCCAGTCCTTTGCGACCGCAGTCACGGGTATAAGCTTGCCGACTTCGAGAGCGGCAATATTGCTGACAACGTTTCCGCCTCCACCGGGCGAATAGGTCTCGCAGATAACAGGAAGTGTCCAGTGCGGCGTTTCGCGCGAAAGCTGGCTTTTCTTCATGTCGGCACGCCAATACGCGTCGAGTGCAACGTCTCCGACAAAGCACACCTTTATCTGCTTCAAGCCGTTAATGATACTTATAAGCTCGTCTTTTGTCAAAAGGTTCTTCATTTCTTATCCTTTCAGTCCTGCGTACAAGCTCGGAACGGTCTCTGCATGATTTCCGCAAATGTAAAGTCCGGTTCCGCCGAGAGATACGGGACGGTTGATAATGTTCTTTCTCGGGCGGTAATAGTATTCAAAGGTGTCCTTGCCGACATCGGACTTGTAATCCCCCAGAGGAACAATATCGAAGTTTGCAGTCGTTATATGTTTAAGAGCATAGCCCTGGTTCCGCGCGATGGAAAGCGCCTTCAAGAACACCTCCGCGCCCGTTACCGACGAGCCGATATTCATATGAACACCGCTATCGTCAAGCTTCGTGATCGAGCGGCAGAAATAGTTGAAGTCGCGTCCGCTCGTCGCTCCCAATGCGGTAAAATCCGCCTTCGGATGCTGATGGATTATATCTGTTCCCATGGTAACGTGATAAGTTACCGGAATGCCCATCTTATATGCTCTGTAAAAGACGCAGTCGTCGCGATATGGGAACTTATCGGGATTTTCGTCGACATAATTAGCCAGCGACTGACCGTAGCCGTATCCCTTCTCAAAACCGAGCTTGATGGCCTCGTTCATCCATCTTCCCGTCTCTTCCCACATTCCGAAGCTTCCGTCCTCGATCGCGGTCGGCACGTGCTCCGACGTTCCGCCGAGATATGCAAGCTCAAAATCGTGAATAGAGCCCGCGCCGTTCGATGCAAGATGAGTTATGTAGCCGTTCTCTGCGAGCCATATAAGATAACGTGAAAGGCCGCACTTTATAACGTGCGCGCCATAAAAACAGGTCACTGCGCGTCCGTTTTCCTTCGCTTCCTTTAGCTTGGAAAGCAAAATCGAAAATTCTTCACTTTCAAAAAGGTTGTCGTCCTGCGCACCGGGCGTGCGGAGATTATCTATTCTTACCAGATTATGCCGATCCTTCGCAGAAAAAGTCTTATTTTTGGAAAAGTCTATGGTTTCAGGTTGAAACATGGTCTATCTCCTTGTTATTCAATAATATTTACGATACTACTTGAATTATAAAATATACTGCTTATGACGGCAACCGATTTATGAAGAATTATATACTGTTTTTTAAGATTTTGTTGACAAATGCGAAATTTTAGTTTATCATAATTTCAGGGGTGATGATTTTGAAAATATACAGCAACGTACCTCGTCTCAAAACGGAAGACAAAACGGGCAACAAGCATATTCTGGTCAAAAACAGCTCATGTCAATCGTATCGCCAGCACTGGCACGATTATTTCGAAATCGAAGCAGTCGTAAACGGAACGGGAAAACATATCTTAAACGGAATTGAATATTCGATCGGAGTAGGTGACGCTTATCTTCTGACGCCGGTCGACTTTCATAAGATCATAGCCGATGACACACTTGAATTTATCAACGTTTCGTTTGACAAGAAATGGCTTTCGGAAGAAATGCAGTACTTTCTCTATTCTTCCGAATGTGCGAAAAGACGCAAGCTCGATGCGTTAGAGCTTCAGCGCTTTATATCAGCATCTGAACTTATAAAAAGCGAGTACGAAAACGAAGGCCCCTGCATCAGACAGCTTATCGAATACTTAATTGGCAGATTTTCTCCACAAGCAAAAGGCGAAAGCAGGACGGTCGCAGGAGACGAGCACCCTGACGGCATTATGAGAGCGGTCTCCTACGCACAACAGCATTTCAGGGAAAAAATGACGCTCAGCGATCTCTCAAAGATAGCCGGATATCATCCGTCGTACTTCAGTAGTCTTTTTTGCAAGGTAACAGGAAAGAACTACACTGAATTTTTGACCGATCTCAGGATAAACTACGCAAAAAAACTACTCAAAAGCGGTTTTTCCGTTTCCGAATCCTGCTACGCGTCGGGCTTCGGGTCGCTGTCAAATTTTTCCTCAATATTCAAAAAAATATGCGGCGTAAGTCCCGCCGCATACAAAAGTACAGACAAATAAAAAACTCCGAAAGCAAAGCTTTCGGAGTTTTAATTTTTTAGGCCTCAGCAGCTTCCTCTGCGGGAGCTTCCTCGGTAGCTGTCTCTTCAGCGGGAGCTTCTACTGCTTCCTCTGCTGCTGCCTCTACGGGAGCTTCCTCAACGGGAGCTTCAACCTTTGCCGCCTTCTTAGACTTCTTGGATGCCTTTTCTTCAGCGACCTTCTTCTCAACCTCGCTGAGAAGAACTATACGAGCCATCTCCGCTCCGTCGCCGCGACGGGGACCGAGCTTGTAGATTGCCGTGTAACCACCGTTGCGGTTTGCATTCTCGGGAGCGATCTGGTCAAAGACCTTCTTAACTACGTCTTCCTTCGTGATGAATGCGAGTGCCTGACGGCGGGTTGCAAGTGTATTCTTCTTTCCGAGAGTAATCATCTTCTCGGCAAGAGCGCGAACTTCCTTCGCTCTGGTAAGGGTAGTGTCAACCTTACCGGTCTCAAGCAGAAGCGTTACCATACCGCGGAGCATTGCCATACGGTTGGCGGTAGTTCTGCCGAGCTTTCTTGTTCCTGGCATTATTTCATACCTCCATTAATCATTATGCGGTAGAAATTGACTATTAGTCAACTTCCTTCTTGAGATCAAGTCCGAGAGAGTGAAGCTTCTGAATTACTTCCTCAAGAGACTTCTTACCAAGGTTTCTGACCTTGATCATATCTTCTTCGGTCTTGTTTGTAAGATCTTCAACCGTATCAATGCCTGCTCTCTTCAGACAGTTGAAGGAACGAACAGACATGTCAAGCTCCTCAATGGTCATCTCAAGGACCTTCTCCTTGACGGTTTCGGGTCTCTCGACAAGTACGTCGATCTTCTGTGCCTCGTCCGAAAGGTTTACGAACAAGTTGAGATGCTCGTTGAGTATCTTGGCGGCGAGCGATATAGCTTCCTTCGCCGAGATGGTGCCGTTAGTAAGTACGTTAAGCGTGAGCTTATCGTAGTCGGTGTTGGAACCGACACGGGTATTCTCGACCGTGTAGCTTACGTTATATACGGGAGTATAGATGCTGTCCGTATATATAACGCCAATCGCCGGCTGGTTATTGAGCTTGTTCTTCTCCTGAGATACGTATCCGCGGCCGTGGTTGAAGGTGAGCTCCATGTAGAAGCGTGCGCCGTCGCTTACGGTTGCGATATGATGCTCGGGATTGAGGATCTCGAGGTCTGCGTCTGCCTTGATATCGCCTGCAGTTACCGTGCAAGGACCAGTTACGTCAATAACAGCGGTCTTGGGGGTGTCGCTGAAGAGCTTTGCGGTGATACCCTTGACGTTGAGGACGATGTTCGGAACGTCTTCCTTTACGCCTGCAGCAGTGGAGATCTCATGAAGAACTCCCTCGATCTTAATGCTTGTTACTGCTACGCCGGGCAGAGAGCTGAGAAGCACTCTGCGGAGAGAGTTACCGAGAGTCGTGCCGTATCCTCTTTCAAGAGGTTCGACAACAAACTTACCGCTCTTTCCGTCCTCGCTGAGGTCGACTGTAGCAATGTTTGGCTTTTCTATTTCTATCATGTGATGTACCCCTTCCTGTATTTATTTATTGAAACAAATCAGTACCGTTATGCAGCCGAGCTGAACCCCGATGCCGCATAGACGGCTATCGGGTTTAGTTCTTGGAATAAAGCTCGACGATGAGGTGCTCTTCGAAGGGGAAGTCTACGTCGTCTCTCTGAGGGAGAGCTGCGACCTTTGCGACTACCTGTCCCTTATCAAGCTCGATCCACTTAGGAGTGATATGAGAATCGAGGGACTCGATGAGTGCCTTGAACTTTTCAGAAGAACGGCTCTCTTCACGAAGAGTAATAACGTCACCTGCACGAACGATGAGAGAAGGAATGTTTACCTTCTTACCGTTGAGACGGAAGTGACCGTGAGTTACGAGCTGACGAGCTTCCTTACGGCTATTCGCAAGACCGATTCTGTAAATAACGTTGTCGAAACGTCTTTCAAGAAGGTTGAGGAGGTTTTCACCTGCAACGCCTTCGGTCTTTTCTGCCTTCTCAAAGTAACCCTTGAACTGGTTCTCGAGAACGCCGTAGTATCTCTTTGCCTTCTGCTTTTCGCGGAACTGTACTCCGTATTCCTTTACGTTCTTTCTGCCATTACCGTGCTGGCCGGGAACGGAAGGATGCTTCTCTATTGCGCACTTACCGGAAAGGCAACGGTCGCCCTTAAGGAAAAGCTTAGTGCCTTCTCTGCGGCAAAGTTTGCACACAGATCCTGTATATCTTGCCATACTGTTTTTTCCTCCTGCTTACTTAATGTGAGCCATCAGACTCTTCTGCGCTTGGGGGGACGGCAACCGTTGTGAGGAATAGGAGTTACATCCTTGATCATCTCAACGTTGAGTCCTGCGGTCTGAAGCGCACGAATAGCGGATTCTCTTCCCGATCCGGGTCCCTTAACGTAAACTTCTACGCTCTTCATGCCGTGGTCAACTGCGATCTTTGCTGCGGTCTCAGATGCGCTCTGAGCAGCAAAGGGAGTAGACTTTCTCGAGCCCTTGAAGCCAAGTTCTCCGGCGGAAGCCCAGGAGATGGCGTTACCCGCCATATCGGTTACGGTTACGATTGTGTTATTGAAAGTTGCCTGGATATGAACCTGACCCTTTTCAACGTTTTTGCGCTCACGGCGCTTTCTTACGACCTTCTTGGCCGAATTCTGTGCTGCCATTTAGTTCACCCCTTTACTTCTTCTTGTTAGCGATGGTCTTTGCGGGACCTTTGCGGGTTCTGGCATTAGTCTTGGTTCTCTGACCTCTTACGGGGAGACCCTTTCTGTGACGGATGCCACGGTAGCAATTTATCTCGACCATTCTCTTGATGTCAAGACCAACTTCACGGCGGAGATCACCTTCTACGTGGTAGTGGTTTTCGATCTCTTCACGGAGCTTTGCGATCTCTTCCTCGGTAAGGTCCTTTGCGCGGGTATCGGGGTTGATTCCGGTTACCTCGAGGATCTTCTTGGCAGAGGTTCTTCCGATGCCGTAAATATAGGTCAGAGCGATTTCAACGCGTTTTGCGTTCGGAATATCAACGCCTGCTATACGAGCCATGTGATTTTCCCCTTTCTATTAACCCTGTCTCTGTTTGTGCTTGGGATTCTCGCAAATTACCATTATGCGTCCCTTGCGCTTGATGATTTTGCACTTTTCGCAAATCTTTTTAACGGATGGCTTAACCTTCATTTTGTTACCATTCCTTTCTTATTTAGCACGCCAGGTGATTCGACCCTTTGTAAGGTCGTAGACGGAAACCTCAACGGTTACCTTGTCTCCCGGCAATATCCATATATAGTTCATTCTGAGTTTGCCCGAAATGTGGGCTGTTACGATGTGTCCGTTAGGGAGCTGAACCTTGAAGTGTGCGTTAGGCAGTGACTCAAGAACGACACCCTCGAACTCTACTACATCATCCTTAGGCAGAAGAATCCCTCCTCTTCAATTTATGATACTGTCGTAGATATTTCCTTTTTCCTTTAAGGTCTTACGGAGCACTCCGTCGGTCATATCCGTCGGATCCGTTTCATGGCCTTCAAGGATCGGAAATATATGCTTAATGTTTTTTCGTTTCGGTCGGGCGAGTCTATGCTCGCGTCCGTCGCTTACGTAGGCGTTCGCCCCGTCAAGCTCGGTCACAAGATAAATTCTTCCCGTGTCATGTCCCTTTAAGGATATGACGTAACTGCCGCGTCTTATCACAGCGTTTCGTCCACTCTCGTTAAGTAAACGAGTCCTTCCTCGGTGAGTGCCACCGAATGCTCATAGTGAGCCGTGAGCGAGCCGTCTGCTGTAACCACGGTCCAGCCGTCGCGAAGCTCCTTAACTTCGTAGGAGCCGGCGCTGACCATAGGTTCTATGGCAAGCGTCATTCCGGTCACGAGGCGCGGGCCCCGTCCGGGCTTTCCGTAGTTCGGTACCTCAGGGTCCTCGTGAAGCTCTCTGCCCACACCGTGGCCGACGTACTTACGGATAACTCCAAAACCTCGGTCCTCACAGTAAGTCTGGATAGCATGACCGATATCACCGATCCTGTTTCCTTCCTTAAACTGTTCAGCTCCTCGGTAGAAGCTTTCCTTTGTCGTTTCTATAAGCTTCCGAGCACTCTCGGACACCTTTCCTACCGGAAACGTGTTTGCGCTGTCACCGGTGAAACCGCCGATGTTGGCGCCAACGTCGATCTTCACGATGTCCCCTTCCCGAAGAATTACGTCGGGAGAAGGGATACCGTGTATGACCTGATCATTTATCGAGATGCAAGCGCTTCCGGGAAATCCGCCGTATCCTAAGAACGTCGGCTTCGCTCCGCACTTTTCGATGTAGTTACGGATTATATCGTCGAGGTGTTTCGTGCTTACGCCCTCTTTTACAGCTTCGCCGGCTAAAAGCAAAGCTTCACCCGTGATACGCCCCGCTATCTTCATCTTCTCGATCTGAAGTGAGTTTTTAAGCTGTATCATAAATCTTAGGAGATACCGCCGTCGATCGTCTCGAAGGTGAGACGAGTCGTATCAGCGACTTCTACCTGACCGACAACGAGCTTAAGCTTACCTGTCTTTTCATAGTAAGCTTTGAGCGGCTCGGTCTGCTCGTGATAGGTCTCAAGGCGGGAAAGTACCACCTCGGGAGCGTCATCACGGCGGATCGTAAGCTCGCTTCCGCAACCGTCGCAGGTCTTACCGTCCTTGCTCGGCTTGAACTCGGTATGATAGGATGCTCCGCAGTTCGGACAAACGCGTCTGCCGCTCATACGAGTGACGATCGTTTCGTCGGGAACCTCGATGCTGATTACCATATCAATGGTAACACCCATCGTATCAAGTGCTTCCGCCTGGGGAACGGTTCTGGGGAACCCGTCGAGGATGAAGCCGTTATTGCAGTCATCCTTTGCGAGCCGTTCCTTAATAATTCCGATCACGACCTCATCGGGAACGAGCGCACCGCTTTCGGTATACGCCTTAGCAGCGAGTCCCATTTCGGTTCCGGTCTTGATCGCTTCTCTTATTATCGCACCCGTAGAGATCGCGGGGATATTGTAGCGCTCGCTGACCTTTTCGGCCTGAGTGCCCTTTCCTGCGCCGGGAGCTCCGAGAAAAATTATCTTCATACGCTTTCCTCCGAATCTATCACTCAAGGAATCCCTTGTAGTGACGCATAGCCATCTGGGACTCGAGCTCACGGACTGTTTCGAGTGCAACGCCGATCACGATAAGAAGCGACGTTCCGCCGAACTGAAGAAGTCCGAGATACTGAGGAGCGAGCAAGCTTGCAAGCATAGGCAAGCCGGCTATGATGATAAGGAAGAGCGCACCTATCAAGGTAACTCTGTTAAGAATCTTCTTGATATAGTCAGCGGTGGGACGTCCGGGACGAATACCGGGAACGAAACCGCCGTTCTTCTTAAGGTTGTTCGATACTTCAACGGTATTGAAGCTTATCGAGATGTAGAAGTAAGAGAACGCTACGATCAGTACGAGCTGAAGTACAACGTATACCCAGGTATTCGGCGCGAAGAAGTTGATAAACTTGTCCCAGAAGCCGCCTGCCTTGGGCTGTGCGAATGCACCTATCGTTGCGGGAAGCGAAACGATCGACGAAGCGAAGATGACCGGCATAACGCCTGCCATGTTCAGCTTGAGCGGCAGATTGCTGCTCTGACCGCCGTACATTTTACGTCCGACGACGCGCTTTGCATACTGAACGGGGATTCTTCTCTCACTGTTCGTAATGAACACGATAAGAACGAGAACCGCGAGCATGATGACAACCGAAAGAATTGCGAAGAAGATGTTGTAGAAACCGCCTCTCTGGATCTGCGCGATAAGCGTAGTAGCCGCCTGAGCGCCGCCCGAAAGGATGTTTACGAAGAGTATCATGGATACTCCGTTGCCTATACCGTTCTCGTTGATCTTGTCAGCGAGCCACATTACGAGCGAAGCGCCCGCGCAGTAGCAAGCAACCATTACGAGCATACCAAAGGTAGTTTCGCCGTCTTCAAGAAGAGTTCCATGGGAATTCTTAAGAAGATTGTAGTAACCGTATGCGGTTACGAGCGAAAGAGCTATCGTGAGGTAACGGGTATATTTGTTGATCTTCTGTCTGCCCTCTTCGCCCTCCTTGGAAAGGCGCTCGAGAGCGGGGATAGCTATTGTTAAAAGCTGAATAACGATCTGTGCCGTAATGTACGGGGAGACCGAAAGGGCAAAGAGATTTGCCTGAGCGAAGCCGGTACCCGAGAGCATCGT
>JAFTTT010000070.1 GCA_017466625.1 Clostridia bacterium | reverse complement strand
GCGGAATCGTGCTAGCGATTATATTTTTATCTCTCCTCTTTTCAGTTTCGGCGCTCGTGTTCAGCGAATACAAAAAGCCATATCTTGCGCTGACCTTGAGCATCGTTCTCTCCTTTGTAAGTGCCGCGCTCTACTGGTTATTTGAGTACTGCGTATTTTACAAAAACCGCTCGTCGGCGTTTTCGGTCGGTTATTTCGGGACCATCGTTCTCGGTGCGGCGTTTACGTTTTTCGTAACGAGCGTCTTTCCGATATACTTCGTCTTCGACTATCCGCCTCAGCTTACCGCAATGTATTTGAAAACTGCCTGCGTGCGTTTCTGCCTCTTTAACGCTGTCACGCTCGTGCTCCGACTCGGCATCGAGACCTACAGATACATCAAGGACGTATTTAATTACACACACGAACAATAAACCGTTACGCGCATATACTGCAGTGTGACGGTTTTTTAGTTCTATACTAATATATATTTTTAAGTACATTATACAAAACTTGGTATCAATATATGTATAAAACGATAGTTTTTTATTTTTCGCAAAAAATACTTTGATTTTTTTGATCGTTTGTGTTATAATGTTTAAGATGAATAATTATGGTAGAGTAGTCTGCCCTCTTAATAGGTAACTGTACCTTTTGCTAAAAAATAAAGTAAAGGTGTTGACATAAAAATGGAAAGAATCGTAATAAACGGAGGCAAGCCCCTGCACGGTGAGATCGAAGTCAGCGGAATGAAAAACGCGGCGCTTCCGATACTTATGGGCTGCTTGCTTGTTGAAGATAAATGTATAATTGAAAATCTGCCCGAAATTGACGACGTTACCCTTTCTCTCAAGATCTTGAGCGCTATGGGTATGTCGGTACGTATGATAAACCGCAATACCGTCGAGATCGACTCGACCTTTGCGGTCGGCGGGACCGCTCCCATCGAGCTCGTACGTAAGATGAGAGCTTCCTACTATCTCCTCGGCGCAGAGCTTGGACGCTTCGGCCGCGCGTACGTCGGTTATCCCGGCGGATGCGACTTCGGAGTCCGTCCGATAGACCAGCATATAAAGGGCTTTGAGGCACTCGGTGCAGAGGTAAACGTCGAAGGCGGATACGTTGAAGCGGTCGCCAAGGACGGAGTCAAGGCAAACAACATATTCTTCGACGTCATAACCGTCGGAGGAACGATGAACGTAATGCTCGCCGCTGTCAAGGCGGAAGGCACGACGGTAATCGAAAACGCCGCGCGTGAGCCGCATATAGTTGACCTTGCAAACTTCCTCAACTCCTGCGGAGCAAAGATCAGCGGTGCCGGAACCGATACTATAAAGATCAAGGGTGTCTCCGAGCTTCACGGCTGTACCTACGCGATAATCCCCGATATGATCGAGGCGGGAACTTATATGTTCGCCGCAGCTATCACGAAGGGTTGCCTAACAATAACTAACGTTATTCCGAAGCACCTTGAGTCCATTACCGCAAAGCTTGAGGAAATGGGCGTCGAGGTTGAGGACGGAGACGATCACGTCACCGTCAAATACTGCGGTACTCTTAACCGCATAAACGTAAAAACCATGCCCTACCCCGGTTTCCCGACAGATATGCAGCCGCAGATGGGAGTTCTCCTCTGTCTGTGTAGCGGCGTCAGCTGTCTGAGCGAGGGCGTCTACGACAACCGCTTCCGCTATTTCGAGGAAGTCAAGAGAATGGGCGCAAACGTTAAGGTCGACGGTAAGACCGCGGTCATCGAGGGAATCGAGAAGTTCTCCCCCGCCGTCATAAAGGCGGTAGACCTTCGTGCAGGTGCAGCTATGGTTCTTGCGGGACTTGCGACGTCAGGAACGACCGAGATCGAGGATATTCGCCACATCGAGCGCGGATACGACGACATCGTCGGAAAGCTCCGTGCAGTCGGTGCCGATATCGAAAAGGTCACTTACCCCGACGATACCGAGCCGGTTGCAAAAGCAAACTGAATACTTTAAGGCGGTTACTTTCGTAACCGCCTTTTGTTATTTTATGGCCCTTGAGATAAACGCCTTTTCCATTTTCTCAAGCGAACGGAAATCCATCGCCTCACGGTAGATGTCCTCGAGAGCAAAATGGCACTCCTTCGCCATCAAAAGCTCTCCTTGCGCGCAGTCCTTAAGCTCCGCTTCAAGAGCACTTAAGAAGCGAAGCTTCTTCCTTACCTCGCAAAGCTTTTCGGTTTTTATAAACCGTTCGGTATTTATGACCTTTTCACCATCGCCGACAAGCACCGCCACTCCCTTTTCAGGGAACATTACTGCATTTATCCGACAGAGACAGTCATACGACGCGTAGGTCAACAGCTTCTGCTCCTGCGCGTTTTTAATTATCTCATCGAATATGAACGGCGATATTCCGCGTTTATCCTTGACGCATATTATCTTGTCGCATTCCGCTCTGTAAGTATCAAATGCGACCTCTCCGTTCATCGAAAACGCGCCTATCTGACGCGGGGCGAGTGAATACCCCTTCCCCGTTCCGACGCTCCTCATAAGTCGGGAAATCGCCTTTTGTGCCTTGTCGTTCTCATAACAGCTTGAAAGCACGCCTTCCCTCTCGTTTCTCACCGTTTCGGCGACCGAAAGGTATTTATAAGCCGACGAAAAGCACTTACTTTTTCTTGCCGAAAGCGTTTCGATCCTATCGCGGCAAAGCGCAAGAAAATCGCCGTTCCAGAATTCGCCGAGGTTCAGATACTCTTCCTTTGCGCCGGGAAAACGCGCTTCAAATACGTGCGGCGCAGTGCCGTCAGTCACCCCTATACCAAGCTTCGGGATAACGATGCCGTCAAGAGAATCGGGGTCCGAGGAGCAGTAATAATACACCGTCTCATATCCCTTTTCTTCCGCTTTTGCGGCAAATCTTTTCATAAAGGTCGATTTTCCGGTACCCGGGCCGCCCTTTATTACGTACAGCTTTTTCAGATCTGCGAATATATCGTCACCGTAATTTATAAATCCCCTTGAGGTATTTGCGCCTATAAAAAATTTTTTAGTTCTTACCGCTCCATTTTCTGACATAGAGATCCTCCGTAAAAACAGTTATTCTCTTACATACTATGCAGAAATGATGAATTTGACATAAAAAAGAACGGATATATTATCCGTTCCTTTTTGTTTTTATTCTTTTGAATGGGTATTTGTAATTACCGAGCTTGCATAAAAGCAACACGAGCGGTATCGTAAGAAGAGAGGAAACAAGGTTTCCGAGTGCGTGAAGGACATCAAACGGCAAGCCGTTCAGAAGCCATATATAAGCGAAATCCCAATTCCCTTTGAAGAAGACATAGCACTGATACGGCATATAAAGTAAGCCGAAGCCGATGCCGTGTAGCGTTGAGAGAACGGTTATGATGATTCCTGCCGCGACCTCGTTTAAGTTCTTCGGTATAAGCATTACGAGAAGCCAAAGAAACGTCCATATATACAGGTTTGGATACCACCAGATGCCGAATCCGCCCATCAGTCCCTCTAAAAAGACGTAGATGTATATCGGTATCAGCGCTTTGAAGCGATACACGACGGTAAACGCCGCAATGAAGAGCGTAAGAGGGTGCATATTCGGAACGATATCTATTTGAGCGGTCAGATACATTATTGCGCCGAACAGCGCAAAAAGGATCATTTCCTCGATCTTTTTGACGTGTTTACTTACTTTCACGCTGCTTTTTCGTACCGTATCTCGTACTTTTCTCCGTCGGAGATGACCGTATCGTCAATTCCGCTCGGAAGCATTACTCCGTCCTTATAGAAGCCCCACCAGGCGCCGTCCTTGTCGTAATCGGCGCGAAGTCCGTTTACGACCTTAACGTAAAGTCCGAACTCGCCTTCATCGCCCTCAACGAGCTTCTCCTGCTCGAGCGCGCCGCGGAGGTTCGGAGAGTTAGTCGTTATAGTGAAAACGGTCTTTTCTCCCTTGTCGTCGATAACGGTGACTGTGATAGTCTTCTCGTCGTTGTCACCCTTTGGTTTTTCGCATCCTGCAAAGCTCATGCACGCCGCCGCAGTCAGCGCAAGAACAAGCAGAACCGATAGAAATCGTTTCAGTTTTGTCATGTTCTTATTCCTTTCTTTTGGGAAATATCCCATGATAAATAATTTGTTCGGCGTTTTTGCACTCGCTTACGCGACGTCGGCTCTCGCAACTTTTACAAAGTCGGGGTAAGTCTTCCGGCTTACAGAGATAGTTCGGGTATCTCTACCCAAATTGCAAAAAACACCTTCTCGGCTTTCGCCAATGGCTTGTCCCGCCCTTCTGCGGTCGGGCGGTAGTTTTTTGCCGTGGGAAACCACTCTCTGTTCACGGCGACGGGCTCGCTTCGGTCTTTCACCGATATTCCTTATTAAACCGCCCTTTGGCGGTGCCCCTTGTCGAACGAATCAATTATAATACAAAAGACGTCTTTTGTCAATTATGCAAAAATAAAAGGCGGCAGACGCCGCCTTTTACATCAAGGAATTCTATTTACTGCTTCGCTATCGTAGGTGACCTTATACTTATCTATCAGATCTTCCTGATAATCCGTCATAGCTTCGGAAACGTAGCTTGTCTTTGCTTCTGCCTTCCATGCGGGAAGTCCGTCACCGACAAAGTATACGACGTGGTATCCGTAAGTCGTTTCCACTATTTCGCAGTCGCCCTTGGTTCTTTCACCGTAGATCCAGTTTTCGAACTCCGTTACCATATAGCCCCTTGTGACGTTATAATAAAAGGTCGCTTCCATTGCGCTTTCATCGTTCAGGCATCTTGTTTCAAGCGCCTTGAAGTCGTCCTCGGTCTTGTTTCCGCTATTGAATTCGGCGAGGACCGAATTTGCCTTTTCAAGTGCTTCTTCCTTTGCCTGTGCAAGTACGTCCTTGTCGGTTTCACTATTATCGACGAAGAACAGGATATGTCGGCAGTCCTTCGTCAGATAATCGTAGTAATATGACGGCTCGACGATGCAGAAAACGGTATAAAACTTTTCTTCGCTGCTATCCTTATCCTCGAGCAAAAACGTGTCTCCCGCCTTGCGTTCAGACGAATACGCCCATTCATAATACTGCTTATACGGCTCTTCTGCCGCTGCTTGAGCATCGTAAAACTCGGCGTCGTACAGATGCTTCGATATTATGACCGACGCAGATTCCGTCGTGTTTCCGTTTGACTGCTCCTGCGCAACTATGCCGTTCTTGAAGTCATCGACCGTCTTGTTCTCGGCCAAAAAGCTCTCTGCTTTTGCTTTAGCGGCGGCAACCGCGGCTTCGATCTCTGCTTCAGCCGCTTCCTTTGCATATTCCGCGAAAAAGCTATACTGAAGAACGTTTATCATAAGGAACTGCTCGGGGTGCTCGTCACGGTATTTCGTGAGATCCTCATCGGTGGGTTCGAACGTCGTTGAATAGTCGTTCATATAGCTATACGAGAGCTGCTGAAGTAATAAGCACTTTTCAAAGGTCTCCTTGGTAACACCCTCGATATAGTACTCGGACAAAAGCTCGTCAAGGTTCTTATATCCGTTTTTTACTGCGTCGGCTTCAAGCTCCGCAACGTAATTCTTTATCTCCGCAAGCTCCTCTTCTTTGAGCTCAACCCCCGCATCATAAGCCGCCTCGCACGCGGAAAGATACCGGTCTATCTGCGCATCTGCCATCTCTGCAAAAAATTCGAACCACGTCTTTTCCTCGTCAACGGTACATTTTGAGGTCTGCTCACTCAAGCGGAGCGTAGGGTCGTAGCCGTAATACATAAGGGTTTCGGCATACTGACCTACGAAGTCGTAAAGGAAGAAGGCGTACATTGCGCCGTCGATCTCGTAGTGCTCCGTTTTGGCGACGATGAATGAGGAAAGGTCGATCTCCTTTTCCTTCTTTTCGTCACACGATATAAGAGTAAAGAGCATCATGACCGATGCAAGGATAAATGCGATTATTCTTTTCATAATACACTCCAAAAGCTTTATCTCTCCTATGATACCACAACAATATTAACAAATCAAGTTGCGTACGTGTTTTTTATGTGACGAAAAAACGGACACCGAACGGTGTCCGTTTTTATTATTCGATGATCAGCAAACGCCCTGTGCGAGCATTGCTTCTGCGACCTTTACGAAGCCGGCGATGTTTGCGCCTGCAACAAGGTCGTCACCGAGGCCGTACTTTTTAGCGGCAGATACCGAAGAATCGAAGATGTTCTTCATGATCTGATGGAGCTTCGCGTCGACCTCCTCTGCGGTCCAGCTGTAACGCATCGAGTTCTGCGACATCTCAAGACCGGAGGTAGCAACGCCGCCTGCGTTAACTGCCTTCGAGGGAGCGACGACAACGCCGTTTGCCTTAAGATAAGCAACTGCCTCGTTGGTAGAAGGCATATTGGAGACCTCAACGTAGTACTTGACGCCGTTCTTGACGATCATCTCTGCTTCCTTGACGTCGACCTCGTTCTGCGTTGCGCAAGGCATAAGGATGTCTGCCTTAACGCCCCAGGGCTTCTCACCCGCGTAGAAGGGCACGCCGAACTTATCTGCGTAATCCTGAACTCTGTTACGGCAGGATGCGCGCATTTCGAGCATATAGTTGATCTTTTCCTCGGTATTGATACCGTCCTCGTCGTAGATATATCCGTCGGGGCCGGAGATGGTAACAACCTTACCGCCGAGCTCGGTTACCTTCTTAACGGTTCCCCAAGCAACGTTACCGAAGCCGGAGACAGCGAAGGTCTTGCCCTTTATATCGTCACCGAAGTGCTTGAGCATCTCAACGGTGTAGTAAACTGCGCCGTAGCCGGTTGCCTCGGGACGGATGAGCGATCCGCCGTAGGAAAGTCCCTTACCTGTAAGAACGCCGGTAAACTCGTTGCGGAGGCGCTTATACTGACCGAACATATATCCGACCTCACGTGCGCCGACTCCGATATCACCTGCGGGAACGTCGGTGTCTGCGCCGATGTGCTTCGAAAGCTCGGTCATAAAGGACTGGCAGAAGCGCATAACCTCGTTATCGCTCTTGCCTCT
>JAFTTT010000069.1 GCA_017466625.1 Clostridia bacterium | reverse complement strand
GGACCCTTCGACCGCCTTCCCACGAAGGAAGTTGCAGCTCTTCAGAAGGAGATTTCCAACCTGGAGACGTCCGACTGCGGTATCAAGCACATGGAAGGCCTCCCCTCCGCAGTATTTATCGTTGACCCCAGAAAAGAAAAGAACGCAGTAGCAGAAGCTAAGAAGCTCGGTATTCCGGTTGTAGGAATCATCGATACCAACTGCGATCCCGACGACGCTGATTACGTTATCCCCGGTAACGACGACGCTATCCGCGCTATCAAGCTCATCTCCTCCGTAATTGCAGACGCAGTTATCGAAGGCAAGCAGGGCGAGCAGACCGAAGCTACCGCTGAAGTAGCAGAGGAAGCTACCGAGGAAGTTGAGAACGCTTAATTCTCATAAAATTTAATATTGAAAGGAATTGACCACAATGGCTAATATAACCGCTAAAGACGTTGCAGATCTCCGCGCAAAGACCGGTATCGGTATGATGGAGTGCAAGAAGGCACTTGTTGAGGCAGAGGGCGACGTAGAAAAGGCAATAAAGATCCTTCGTGAGAAGGGTGAGCTCAAGGCAGAGTCCAAGATGGCTACCAGAATCGCTGCTGACGGTATCGTTGACGTCCTCAAGGAAGGCAACAAGACCGCTATCATCGAGGTAAACACCGAGACAGACTTCGTTGCAAAGAACGAGATCTTCAAGACCTTCGTTAAGAACCTTCTTAAGTGCATCATCGACACCAACCCCCAGGGCGTTGAAGCTCTTCTCGCTTCCGAGTACGAGGGAAATACCGTTGACGCAAAGCTTAAGGAGCTTATATTCCAGATCGGTGAGAAGATCACCGTCCGCCGTTTTGACCTCGTTGAGGGCATAACCAGCACCTATATCCACGGCGCAGGTTCCATCGGCGTTATCGTAAACTTCGAGACCGACTGTGCAGACAAGGACGGCTTCGATGAGTTCGCTAAGAACATCGCTCTCCAGGTCGGCGCATATCCTACTCCTTACCTCGACAGAACCTGCGTTCCCGCAGACGTTCTCAATAACGAGAAGGAGATCATCAAGGCGCAGCTCGCAAACGATCCTAAGATGGCAGGCAAGCCCGAGAAGGTTCTCGAGGGAATCATCAACGGTAAGATCGGTAAGTTCTACGACAACAACTGCCTCGTTGATATGGAATACGTTAAGAGCGACGATCACGAGAAGGTTGCTAAGTACGTTGAGAACACCGCAAAGGCACTCGGCGGAAACATCTCCATCAAGGGCTTCGTTCGTTACGAAAAGGGCGAAGGAATCCAGAAGAGAGAAGAGAACTTCGCAGACGAGATCGCAAAGCTCGTTAACAACTAATACCGAACGGGGTGCATCGCACCCCGTTTTCTTATAAGGAGAACTGTTATGCTACTGTTTTACGTTCGCCACGGTGATCCGATATACAGCCCCGACAGCTTGACGGAGCTCGGACATAAGCAGGCGGAAGCGCTTGTAAGCAGAATGAAGATCTGTAACCCGGAAAAGATATACGCGTCAAGCTCAAACCGTGCGATCCTGACCGCGAGACCGACTTCAAAGGCACTCGGCAAGGAGATCGAAATACTTGACTGGTGTAACGAAAGCTACTCCGCGAAGGCGCTTTTCTATACGGGAAGCGACGGAAGCCGAGACTGGATCTTCCGCCACCGCGAATCACGCCCGGTGCTCGTTTCCGACGAGGTGCGTAAGCTTGACCGCGAATGGTATAAGCACCCGTTTTTCGATAAAATGCCATGGCTGAGTGACGAGATGGCGAGAATGAGACGTGAAACAGACGCGTTTCTGCTCTCGCTCGGCTACCGTCACGAGGGCAACGGATATATTGCAGAGCGCCCGAACGACGATAGAGTTGCACTTTTTGCGCATCAGGGCTTCGGACTTGAGTTTTTGAGCACACTCCTTGATATCCCGTATTCACAGTTTGCAACGCGCTTCGATATGGGACATTCGGGAATGACCGTGATCGAATTTGCAGGCGACGGCTTTGTTGTTCCGAAGGTGCTTCAGGTATCTAACGACTCTCATCTTCTCGTTTCAAAAATCGAAACGAAATATCATAACGAAATACTGTTTTAACTATAAAAATCTCCGCTTCGGCGGAGGTTTTTCATTATCAAAATAAACATAAAAACTTGCCCCTAAATACCTAAAACAGCTGAAACTTGTCTAAAATGTACAAAAATCGCTTTATTATTTTTATGTTCTCACATCACTTTTTTCTTTCCACCTATTGAAAATTGCCAAAAAGTGTTATATAATTGAAAAGGTGATGTTTTTTTAGAACGAAGAGCATCATGTATTTTACACAAGGAGAAATAAACCTATGAACAAGTTCACAACAGCTCAAATTCGCAACGTCTGCCTTCTCGGTCACGGTGGTTCCGGAAAGACCTCTCTTGCCGAGGCAATGCTTTATCTTTCGAAGGCGACCGACCGTCTCGGAAAGACCCCCGACGGTAATACTGTCTGTGACTTTGATCCCGAAGAGATAAAGAGGGGCTTCTCGATCCAGTCTGCAGTTGCTCCCGCAATCTGGAAGGACGTTAAGATAAATCTTCTCGATACCCCCGGATACCTCGATTTTGTCGGCGAAGTCAAGCAGGCAGTAAGAGTAGCGGACGCAGCTCTTATCGTAGTTGACGGTAAGGCAGGTGTCGAGGTCGGTGCAGAGCTCGCATGGGAATATGCGACCGAGGCAGGACTTCCTAAATCTGTATTCGTAAATAAGTTTGACGATCCCGAGTGCCGTTTCCGTAAGGTCTTCGATCAGCTTCGCGAGCACTTTGGCAAGCGTATATGTCCTCTCTTCATTCCGATGGTCGAAAACGGTGCCGTTACGGGATTCCTTAATCTTATTGATCTTAAGACCCGTGTATTCAGTAAAGACGGCACGTATACCGAAGGTGTGATCCCGGATGAATTCAAGAGCGACGTTGACACCTATAGAGATATGCTTCTTGAAGCTATTGCCGAAACGAGCGACGAGCTTATGGAGAAGTATTTCGCGGGCGAAGAGATCACTCGTGAGGAAGCAGTCGAAGCCATCCATCAGGGAATCATTAACGGCTCGATTTGTCCCGTTATCTGCGGCTCTGCAGGAAAGATGTGGGGCGTTGCGACCCTCCTCGATACTATCAACGAATCCTATCCCCGTCATACCGCTAAAAAGGTCGAGACCGATAACGAGGGTAACGACGTTGCTATCGACAAGGAAGGCAGCGAGCCCGCAATATTCGTATTCAAGACCGTAGCCGATTCCTTCGGTAAGCAGACCTACTTCAAGGTAATGTCGGGCAACCTCGATAATACTATGTCGCTTAAGAACCTCCGTACGGGTGCTGTCGAAAAGTTCGGTCACATCTACGAAGTAAGAGGAAAGAAGACGACGGAAGTCGAGTCTCTTTCTTGCGGCGATATCGGTATGATCCAGAAGCTTAACGATACCGCGACGAACGATACGCTTACCAATATGGATATGAAGCCCTATATGCCGATAACCTTCCCGAAGGCGTATATGACGATGGCTATCGCTCCGAAGACCAAGGGCGATGAGGATAAGATCGCAACAGGTATCGCACGTCTTCGTGACGAGGATAAGACGATCTTCTTCGAGAACAACGCTGAAACCAAGCAGCTTCTCATCTCGGGTCTCGGCGATATCCACCTCGATATCATCGTAAATAAGCTTAAAGACAGAAACAAGGTAGACGTTGAGCTCAGCAAGCCGAAGCTCGCATACCGTGAGACTATCAAGAAGCGAATCCAGGCAGAAGGAAAGCATAAGAAGCAGTCGGGCGGACACGGTCAGTACGGTCACGTTCGTATAACCTTCTCGCCGAGTGAAGAGGAAGGACTTACCTTTACCGAAAGCGTAGTCGGCGGAGCAGTTCCTAAGAACTACTTCCCGGCAGTCGAAAAGGGACTTACCGAAGCTATGCAGAAGGGTGTCCTCTCCGGATATCCTATGGTTGGTCTTGCTGCCGATCTTTACGACGGCTCCTACCACGACGTCGACTCTTCCGAAATGGCGTTCAAGCTTGCGGCTAACCTCGCATATAAGGAGCTTATAAACGCTAATCCCGTCCTTCTTGAGCCGGTCGGAACTCTTAAGATCACAGTCCCCGAAGCTCTCGTCGGAGACGTTATAGGCGACCTTAACAAGCGCCGCGGCCGCGTCCTCGGTATGGACCATATCGCAGGCAAGAAGGGCTATTCGCTTGTAGAAGCTGAAGCTCCTCAGGCAGAAATGACCGATTATCCGATCGTTCTCCGCGCTATGTCGCAGGGCAAGGGAAGCTTCACCTACAAGTTCGTTCGCTACGAAGAAGTTCCGGGCAACATCGCTCAGAAGATCATCGCAGAAGCGAAAACAGATGAATAAAAATAAAGGCGAGCCGCTATAAACGGCTCGCTTTTTGTGTAAAAAATATTTATAATAAAAAATCAAAAAGTCATTGACAACCCAAATAATGTGTAGTAAAATGTCCTAACCAAATAAAGGAGAGCGCCAAAATAGGCGGTCAAATGTGATGGATAGCTTGCTAATAAATCAGAAGCTTACAGAAGCTCAGATCCAAACAATTCGTTCCTTGGGAAGCGAAGATAAGCCGATTTGTTTTGCTGTTGTCGGTGAGATTTCAAATGAGGCAAAGTATGCTACCTGCGTACTGCTTGCCACCGATTCTGAAATATTCACCTATGATTTCAGTAAAAACGAAGAGTCGAAACGCTACGCATTTTCCGAAATTGACAGTATATACAGTAAGCGTATGTACGGAAACGGAATGATGAGAGTAAAGACTCTTGACGGTGAAACCCACGATCTTTTCCGCTTCACCTTTACCGTAACTGCGCTTTGTGATGCCGCGGCAAAGTACGTCGCGGATATCCGCGACGGCGAAAGCGTTGAAGAAGCTCTTTCCGTTATGCAGGCGGTATACGAAAAGCTGCTTTCGGTTTGTCCAAAGTGCGGACGAACCCTTTCCGCACCCGGCGTACCTTGTATACACTGTATGGACAAGGGCAGGGTGTTTAAAAAGCTGTGGAAGTATCTGCGCCCCGAGATGCTGATCCTCACGGTATCCGTTGTTATCTCGGTTATCACGACGGCGCTCGCGCTCGTTCCGCCATTGCTTACAAAAACACTGGTCGACGATATTATTCCCGACAAAAACCGTCAGATGCTCACGGTCGTGGTAGTTTTCTTGGTATGTATTCACGTAGTCCAGCACTTGCTTGGCGGTATTCGCGGATATATGCTTCGAGTTTCAGGGAATAAGATAATAGCCCGCCTGCGTTGCGAGGTTTACGAAAAAGCGCAGTATCTTCCTATGCGATTCTACGATAAGACCTCAACGGGTGCGGTGATAAACCGTATAAGCGGTGATACGGCAACAATACAGGCGTTTATGCTCCGTATAACGCAAGAGGTAGTCGTGCAGTTCTTTACGCTTATCGGTATCGTTATCGTAATGCTGTGTATAAACTGGAAGCTGACACTTTATTCTCTTACTCCCGTTCCGCTTGTTGTCATAGGAGCGCGAATATTCAGAAAGAAAATCGCGCCGTTTTACCGCAGAATATGGCGACGCTC
>JAFTTT010000068.1 GCA_017466625.1 Clostridia bacterium | reverse complement strand
GTAGTATTTGAAAACGAAGACGTTATTACAAGCTCCGGAGTACTTAACTATCTCTTCAGCTTCGGAAGAAACGCGCTTCCCGCGCTTAATCCTTTCGGAGAGTAATAACAAAATTAAAAAACAGCCACCCTCGGGTGGCTGTTTTTGTTGGAAACGTTATTCGATCGGCTCAAAGTCGGATGCGCCGTGTTTGCAAAGGGGACAAATATAATCTTCCGGAAGAGTATCTCCCTCATATACGTATCCGCAGATCTTGCACACGAATCCCTTTTTGCCTTCGGTCTCGGGCTTCGGTTTAACGTTCTGCTGATAGTAGGTGTATGTCATCGTTTCCTTATCGGAGAGAACTCTTGCTTCGCCAACGGAGCAAATGAACATTCCGTGAGTATCAAGATCGACGTACTGCTCGACCTTAAGAGACATAAACGAATTTATATATCTCGTTAGGAAGGGAAGCCCGTTATCAGAACGAAGTATCTCCCAGCCGGCAAACTTGTCGATATTACGTCCGCTTGTGAAGCCGAAATTCTCAAACACGGAGAAGGGTGCCTCAACGCTGAGACAGTTAATGTTCATCTCACCGCTCTGCTTAATTACGTGGTGCGAATAATTCTGCTTATTTATCGTTACAGCTACACGGTTGGGTGTGCTTGTTACCTGGGTAACTGTATTAACGATAAGTCCGTTATCCTTCTTGCCATCATTGCAGGTGACGACGTAAAGACCGTAACCGATGTTGAACAGCGCCTTAAGGTCGTTCTTGTTGGCGGTCGATTCCTGCATTGCAAGATAGTCCTGGCAAAGCTCTGAGGCCAGGGTTTCGATCTGCGCCTTACTTTCGTCATTGAGAGCCGACATTATTCTGACAGTTGTATCGGTATAAGTGATGTTTTTACACTTTTCCATCATTTCCTTCATGACCTTCGCCGCAAGAGGAGCCCAGCTTCCGTTTTCTACAAAGGCGACAGTGCGGTTCTTGAAGCCGCGTTCAGTAAGGTGGTTTATAAACTCGCGCATGAAAGGGAAGATCTCTGCGTTGTAGGTAGTTGTAGCCAGAACAAGCTTACTGTATCTGAAAGCATCCTCAACTTCTTCCGCCATATCACAGCGTGCAAGATCGTTTACGACGACCTTAGGGCAACCGTTTGCCTTGAGCTTTTCTGCGAGGAGGTTGACCGCCTTTTTAGTGTTTCCGTATACAGACGTGTAAGCAATTACGATGCCGTCATCCTCGGGCTGATAGCTTGACCAAGTGTTATATAGGCCGAGATAGTATCCGAGGTTTTCTTTAAGTATCGGACCGTGAAGCGGGCAGATCGTTTGAATATCAAGCGTCGCTGCCTTCTTAAGAAGCGCCTGCACCTGCGCGCCGTATTTACCGACGATACCGATATAGTAGCGCCTTGCCTCGCACGCCCATTCTTCTTCGACGTCAAGAGCGCCGAATTTGCCGAAACCATCGGCAGAGAAGAGAACCTTGTCGGTACTGTCGTAGGTCACGATGACCTCGGGCCAGTGTACCATAGGCGCCGTTACGAAATTGAGCACGTGCTTTCCGAGCTCAAGCTTGTCTCCCTCGCCAACGACGATCCTTCTGTCGGAAAAATCGGTTCCGAAGAAGTTCTGCATCATTGAAAATGCCTTGGCCGAGGAAACGATTATTGCATCGGGATATGCCTTTGCAAAGTTGAAAATATTAGCAGAGTGGTCGGGCTCCATGTGCTGGATCACAAGATAGTCCGGTTTTCTTTCTCCGAGTACGTTCTGAAGGTTGTCGAGCCATTCGTGAGTGAATGCAGCGTCAACTGTATCCATAACGGCGATCTTATCGTCGAGAATTACGTACGAGTTGTACGATATTCCGTTCGGAACTACGTACTGTCCTTCAAAAAGGTCGATCTTGTGATCGTTAACTCCAATGTATTTGATGTCTTTTGTAATGTTCATTTTATCCTCCTATTAAAAGCATTTACCGTTTTTACAGTCTTCTGTATTTCCGAATCTGAAGCAGAGCTCGTTTTCGCATTGGCCCTTTGTCAGCATGTCGACGATGTTATTTATCGTAGTGCTCGCAATATTTTCAAGCGCCTCATCGGTCAAAAACGCTTGATGCGATGTTACGATCACGTTAGGCATTGAGATCAAGCGGGCAAGAGTATCATCCTCCATAATGTGTCCCGAGTTGTCCTCGAAGAAGAGATCTGCTTCTTCCTCATAAACGTCAAGGCAGGCAGCTCCGATCTTTCTGGATTTTATGCCGTTCAGGAGCGCCTCCGCATCAACAAGAGCGCCTCGCGAGGTGTTAAGTATTATAACGCCCCGTTTCGATTTTTCTATTGCATTTTCGTTAATTAAATGATACGTCTCGTCGGTCAGAGGACAGTGTAGGGAAATAATATCGCTGTATCGGAATATTTCGTCAAGGGTGACGTATTTGACGTTATCATTTTCCTCGATTTCGTAAGAAGGAAACTTGTCGTAGGCGAGAACCTTCATTCCGAAGCCGCGGCAGATTTGAGCAAACACTTTACCTATCTTACCTGTGCCGATGATTCCGACCGTTTTTCCGTAAAGATCAAAGCCGGTCAAACCGTTGAGACTGAAATTGAACTCCTTTGAGCGTATATACGCCTTGTGGATTCGTCGTACGGAAGTCAAAAGAAGTGCCATAGTATGCTCCGCTACGGCGTAAGGAGAGTAAGCAGGCACGCGTACAACGTGTATTTTACCGAAGGCATGCTTCATATCCACGTTATTGAATCCGGCACAGCGTAGTGCTACGACCTTAACGCCCATCTCGACGAGCTTGTCTATAACGAATGAGTTGACCGTATCGTTAACGAAAACACAAACACCGTCAAATCCGTTTGCAAGGTAAACGGTGTCGTCATTTAGCTTCGTTTCAAAGTATTTGAAGGTGATATTATTACCTTCTGCGTATTTGTCAAAAGACGCTTTGTCGTATGGCTTTGCGTCAAAAAATGCTATTTTCATATACATTCCTTTAATTTTTTATTATTATATCACGGATAAAGGAAAATTAACTGCAAGAAACTCATTTGATAAGAAATTCACGAATCTTTCCCCAGACGTTTTCATCCTGCTCGGTCATTCTGTCCCAGTCAAAGGAATTTCTGAATTCTTCTTTTTCACTCGGTGAAAGCTCGGCCGCACGCGTGGCTGATTCCGAATATTCAGCGAGGTACTTGACGGCTTCGTGCGTATAATTCGGATTATGTCCCTTGTCGCTTTCAAGGACGAACTCGATATTATTATTGTCCTTAAGAGCTCTATATAGCGCGTCGAAGTGAATTTCTTTATTTACGAGGTGGTCATTATCGGAATAGATCAAAAGAGCTTTAACAGACGAATCATTCAGTGTCTCAACTGCGTCATAAGCAACGAACCCCGGATTAGAGCTTCCTTCAAGCTTTATAATGTCCTTGATATAGAATCGCAAAAATCCTCTGAAGTTCTGTTCAGTCATTCTTTTAACCGAGGTAAATCCGCTTAAAACAACGATCTTCTTTATGTCGGGATGAAGAGCGCTGATGTTCAGAGTTGAGTAACCGCCCCAACTGTGTCCCATGACGATAATATCGTTCGTGTTGACGTTCTCATCGGATTTTAGAGCTATAATTGCGTCGTTCAAGTCACAGAGCGACTGCGAAAGTCCGCCCGTGTTTTCTCCGTCTGACTCCATGCAACCTGTGTGGTCGTAAGCGAATACACGATAGCCGAACGATGCAAGCTTTTCGATCTCCTTCATATATGAGCGATGTCCGCCGCCAAATCCGTGGTCAAATATTATGAGTCGCTTCGGATCATATCCGTCGTAACTGTAAAAGTATCCGACGAGACGATTGTTCTTTGATGAGGTGAATTCGTATCTGACTGCGTTCAGTCCGTCAAAATCATTATGTGAAAAATAGTGGGCAATTCCGATGTCGTCGCAACGGACGAAAAGCTGCGCCTTATATACTTCTTCAATTTCCTTATGGAAAATCATTTTATCACCGCCTTAAATGAATTATACCATAACTTGCCAAAAAAGTAAATAATAAAAAAGCGGCATGCGCCGCTTTTTTAAGGTAATTTTGTCTTTCCGTCGAGCGTCATTACAAAGCCGTTTAAGTCGGCAGAGCAGATGTCTCCGCCTACTACCTTCCCGCGGTAGACGATGATATTTGCATATACCGTACCGTCGTAGCCGTCAAAGTTAGTTAGCTTATATGTATAACGGGTAACGTCCTTGCCCTTATATTTTCCGAGATCAAGCCCTTGCTGTTTTTATAGCTCGTTATAACCAACGAATACTTTGTCGAATTTCGTTGGCAGAGTTACCTTGACGCTTTCGATCGGCTCGCCTTCTGTCTCCCAACCGAATTGCTTTAGGAAACTGATCCTGTCTTCGTTGGTCTTCACGTTGTTATAGCTATAGGACGATACAGAAGAATACATAAGAGACGCAGCAGTCGGCTCGTTTACCGGTATCATTGTGAGAAGAACAATAAGTGCAACTACAGACGCACAGACGACTGCTCCTATTTTAAGCGTCGATGCTTTTATCGAGAATACGAACATATCTTCCTCCGGGTTTATACAGTTGGTAAATTATATTCGCTTATAGAAAAAATATTCTAAAAAAATTGAAAATAAGTATTGACAAGTGGAAACTAATATGATATAATACCAAACGTTGCGGGTAATCGGGCAGCGACAGTATATGCTGGTGTGGCTCAATGGCAGAGCAGCTGATTTGTAATCAGCAGGTTGTTGGTTCGACTCCGATCACCAGCTCCAATATGGGAGCGTTCCCGAGCGGCCAAAGGGGGCAGACTGTAAATCTGTTGTCAGTGACTTCGGTGGTCCGAATCCACCCGCTCCCACCATGAAAAACGACAAGTTTCGACAGAAACTTGTCGTTTTTCAATGAAGCGTTCCCTTCGGGAACATGATGACGCTACGCTAATGATGTCACTTCGTTAATGATGTGTTGCTTCGCAACATTAAGGAACGCTTCGCATCATAAATGAGCGAAGCGAATTTACATCATATTGCGCATAGCGCAATACATCATATCGACGAAGTCGATGCATC
>JAFTTT010000067.1 GCA_017466625.1 Clostridia bacterium | reverse complement strand
GTTCGATACCGCTGCTCCTCGTTATATAAAAGCTTGTAGCGACGCGCTTGACGCGTTGCTTGCCCATAACGTTCCGTTTGAGATCAATACGGGTGCAATGTCGCGCGGACACAGAAGCGCTCCATATCCGTCTCCCGAAATACTCAAATATATCAAGGAAAAGGGCGGAAGTATTATTCTTGATTCCGATAGCCATAACGCCAAAAACCTTTGCTACGCCTTTGATGTGGCGACGGATCTAGCGAAGCGATGCGGCTTCAGGTCAAGAGTGATCCTGACCCAAAACGGCAAAAAAGAAATAGAATTTTGAAGCTCGGGCAACCGGGCTTTTTTGTTGTTTTCAACATAAATAATGGACGTGTTTTGTCAAAGATGACGATTTAGAAAATTAATAAGCTTATTAACGTCTTGACTCTTGACTTTTTTCGCAGTTATATATTAAAATATAAATAACTATGATTATTGGAGGTCGGTATGCAAATGCGTGAAGCAAAGAAAAGTGCATTCAGCAAGTTAATATTCAGCATTCTCGTATTAAGTATGCTGATCTTGATTTTGCCTCTTAATATAAATGCGGTGTCCAGCGGCGATAATTATAGTCTTCCGTGGCTTTGGCCTGTTCCGGGAAGCTACGTTGTGACAGGGCTCGATCACTACGCTGACGGCACTCAGCACGATCTCGGGAACTCGATGGATATTGGCAATAACGGTTATACGGGTAGCACGCGTCTTGACGTTGTTTCCGCAACGGGCGGCGAGGTACTGTACATCCAGAAGTCTTACGACGAAACAAATAACCGCGGATCGGGCTGGGGAAATTACGTTATAGTCAAAAGCGGAAATTACTGTATCGTATACGCTCATCTGCAAAGCGTAACGTGCAAATACGGTAAGATAAATGCGGGCGACGTGATAGGAAAGATGGGCAATACGGGCAATTCTTCCGAGGTTCATCTTCACGTTCAGGCGTATCCGTCAAACAAGAGCGCGACGAATACCGATATTTACGTCTTTGATAAGTATATAAATAATCCGCTTTACGTTTCTAACTTCAAATTTAAGGACGGCGTAACTGCGAACAGCGTGCGTTACGGTACACACCTTACAGCATACTACAAGACTCTTTCAAGCGGCATGCACGTTTATTCGGGCGGACATTTCGGCAATTACGGCGAGATATCGCTCGGAGCGACTGTGAAGAGTGTAAGAACTAACGGCGCGCGTATATACAGCCAGCCACTTTCATCGTCAACGGTAAAGGATACCGTTGCATTCGGCGGCGAAATACGGGTATACGGCTATTATACAGACGGCTACGGTAACGTTTGGTATATTGCCGATAATAACTCGCTTGATAAATGGATCCCCGAGAGCGACGTTGGATTCTACGCATATTCCTTTGCGGCAGATTATAAGGACGAATATCCTCCGAGCGGTACCTACGGCAGCTTCTCGGATATATACTTCGGCGGAAGGATATCTGTTTCCAATACCATCAAGATGGTAAGGGCAGAGATCAGAGACGACAGCGGTCTTGTCGCATCCTACGAGACACTTGTCGATTCAAATGAATTTGATATCAACAATAAGTTTTCCTCGGGATTCGGCATCGACGATCTTAAGAACGGAAAGTACAAGTACGAAATTTTTATAAATGAGACTGCTTCCTTCCCGGGCGCAGACACGCAAGGCAAGTATTACTCGGTATTTTCATCGGATATTATCATAGATAAATCAGCGTCTGACGACGTTCCTCCGCTCGTTGAGGATATCAAGATCACGTCAATGACCGACTCGGCTATTAACCTGTCTGTAATAGCTACCGATAATAAAAAGGTCCAGCAGATCTATTTTACCGTCACAAACGGTAACGGATTTAACGCGACGTTAAATTCGACACTTAACGGCAGCGTATATTCGGTAGAGATCCCGTTCTCGTCGTTAAACGGCGCGGGCAGCTATACCCTCACAGTTAAAGCGTTCGATCCATATATGAACTCGGATGAATCTTCAATTGTGTTTACGGTTCCGTCAAGCAACGGAAGCGAAATATATAAGGTTCAGCTTTCCTCAAGCAGTAATCTGAATTTAAGAGCCGGCCCCGGCACAAATTATAAGGTAGCAGGAAAAGCTCCCAACGGATCGCTTGTGACGATCACCGACGTCGTCTATAATAGCTCCGACGGCAGATATTGGGGTTATACTGCAAATGGCTGGTGCGCGCTTAATTACGCTGTATATCAAAGCGGCGCAATTTATAAGATAACCTTTAACACTAACGGCGGAACTGCCGATTATTCGATTATTGACAAGCAATCTTGCCGTGATATTATGATACCGGCAGCTCCTATTCGCCCAGGGTTTACCTTTGTCGGTTGGGGCTCGAGTCCTACATCGACGGTAGCCGAATATAAGGCGGGAGACGTATACTCCAAGAATGAATCAGCGGTTCTTTTCGCTATCTGGCTGGATAATACGGCGCCGACGATAAGCGATGTAACTGTGTCTGTTACCGGATCAGCCGGCGACAGCGTTTCTGTCACCGTTAGAGCGGCCGATGACAGCGGAACAGTATACTACTCGTTTGACGGCGGAGTTAGTTATCGACGTTCAAATTCTGCGATAATTTTCGGTATAGAGAAAATTCCCGCCAATACGATACTCGTTAAAGACGCCGCAGGAAACGTTACACCGTATACGGTAGAAATAATCGTGCCGGACGCCGGTACGCTTCCTCCGGCTCTTGAGGGATTTGCACCCGGCAGCTCGCTGTCTGCACAGGTCAACGGCGACTGCTTCGTCGTAAACGCGCACAGCTTGACGGCTGATAAGCTTATATCTCTTATGGCGAAGCCGGATAATATCAAGATATACGATAAGAGCGGCGCTCTTATGAACGGCGGCAGCGCGCTCGTATATTCGGGATGCACCATTTCGACACTTGACACGTCAAACGTGACGAGAACGTTGACTATCGTCATTCTCGGTGACGCAGATAGGAACGGAGCTCTCAACTATAACGACGTAGTAAAGATAATGAAGCTTTCAAACGGTATGGCGGTCTCGTCCGATCAGCTCGATAAACTCATCTGCGACCTTGACGGTGACGGACGTATCACGTCCTTGGATGCGGCAAAGCTTTATACTATGACCAAATAAAAGAATGGGTAAGAGTTACTTTTCTCTTACCCATTTTTTAATATATCTGAATGTTTCGGTCTCGCCCTTTTCCTTTAGCATGATAAGCAGCTCTTCGAGCTTGTCGGAAGTGTTTTGATGTATAAATCTGTTTGCCTTTCCGCGCAGAAAATACTCAAGAGGGAAGCCGTCTGTGTAATTCTTTCCTTGGTAAATCTTCGACGCGGCTACTCGGTCGCAAAACATCTCTACTACGTATCTCTTCGGCATTTCAACAGGCATAACCTTGCGCGCTATCGGATCATAGTCATTCCAATACTCAAAATGGTGCTTGTTTCTGCCCTTGTGGTGTAGCCACGCAGGAGAGTATCCGTATATCTCGCGTTCTCCTTCATTCGGACTTTTCGTCCCCTTATAATATTTCGCTCCGGCAATAAACTCCGACGGAGAGTATTTGGAGAGATCGTGAAAGAGCCCCTGGAAACCGATTCCTGCTCTGAAGCAGTTGGCGATGACCTTGTGTCTGTGCTTCGTTATGGTTTTGAAATGCTTAATTGGATGTATCATTATATTTACCTATTGAAATTTTTATAATTTGGTAGTGACAAATAAGCGCCAATTTGATATAATTACGTAAAAGGCGGTGAAATAATGGTAAAACACGTAATTCTATGGAAGCTCGACGATAAGCTTTCCGAAAGCGAAAAGGAACAGGTAAGATCAAACGCAAAGCGCGAGCTTGAAGGACTTGTCGGAAAGATCCCGGGGCTTCTGAGCATGCAGATAACGGTAGAGCGGCTTGAGAGCTCTAACGCCGATATGATGCTTGACAGCACCCTTGAGAGCGCCGAAGCACTAAAGGTATATAAGGATCATCCCGAGCATCTGCGCGTAGCGAATAACTACGTTCGTCCTTATACCGTGCAGCGTCTTTGTCTCGATTTTAATCTTTGAAATTATCAGTCAGAAAATGAGTTAAGCCCTCTTTCGTGTTTTCAACCTCGCCGTTTATCACGGCGTCAAAGAGAATCGAAAGGGCTTTTCCTATTTCCTTGCCCTTGAATCCTAAATCTTTAATATCGTTACCGTCAAGAGCGAGATCTGAAAGGGAAAGGCAGGGCTCCTTTTTGAGAATATCGTTTGCGATACGGCGAAGCACCTCGTTATGCTCGGCGCGTAGGGAAGTATCCTCTTTTTGCGACGCGTTGTCGGATCTTTGCAGGTCGAGAAGATCGAAATACAGATCAACGCCTATCTTACTCAGCTTTCTGCCGACGGCGCTTTCCGTTTCCTCGATAACACCGTCGTGATGTCTTATCAGCGTCACGGCTCTTTTTATCTCCGTATTCGAAAACCGCAGATCCTTCATAATTGCTTCTGCAATTTCTGCACCACTTTGCGCGTGACGGTAGAAATGGCTGATACCGTTTTCGTCTTTCGATTCGGAAAGGGGCTTCGCAATGTCGTGAAGAAGTCCCGCAAAGCGCAGAACGGGATCCTTCGGTAGGTAGGCGACTGTCTTTATCGTGTGAGTAAACAGATCGTAGTCGTGATGCGGATTATTCTGATCGTAGTCGAAGGTCGCCGTCAGCTCCGGGATCAAAAAACCAATAACGTCTCTATAGTAGTGCATCACGTTAGACATACCGTCTCCGCAAATGAGCTTTTTCATTTCATCGCGAATACGCTCCTTCGAAACGAGGGCAAGGTTGCTTTTGAGCTTGAATATTGCGTCCGAGGTTTCCTTGTCGATCTCAAACCCAAGAGAAGAGGAAAATCTAAGCGCTCTTAAAATGCGCAGAGCGTCCTCGGAGAAGCGTTTTATCGGATCACCGACACAACGGATAATACTTGCTTTTATGTCATTACATCCGCCGAACGGATCGATATATCCCTCTTTGGGCGAATATGCAATCGCGTTTACGGTAAAATCGCGGCGGGACAGATCCTTAATGACGTCCCGAGTAAAATCAACGCTGTCGGGATGGCGCCCGTCAGAGTAGCTGCCGTCTGTGCGGAAGGTAGTGATCTCAATAGATGAATCGCCTATCAAAACCGTCACGGTCCCGTGCTTTAATCCCGTCTCGATGACTCTGAAATCCGAAAAGACCGCTTCGACCTCATTAGGAAGCGCATCGGTGCAAACGTCGTAGTCGTTTACGCATCTGCCCATGAGATGGTCGCGTACCGCGCCGCCGACAACGTAGGCACTGTATCCGCGCGCGCTCAAAAGGGAAAATATAAGATCTATTTCCCTCGGCAGGTCCATCGGCTTATTCACAGTGACCATCGCATTTTGCGTCGAACATACCGGTAAGGGTAGCGGTAAGAACTCCGTCAACGTCCTTAAAGCCGATAGCCCTGGCAAGGCGTGCCTCGCCTTCGCTTCCGGGGGCAGGGTAATATGCAGTTACAACACCGCAAAGATCAAGAAAATTAAGAACTGCGCGCCCGAGAATGAACATTCCTTCAAAATCTTCGGTCGTTCCGACAACCTGGCGCATTGCGTCAATAACAGCTCCGCTTTCGCGTATATCAAACTGTGCGCAGGCGAGAAGCTCACCGTCGTTGTGCGCCTTGTACGCAAACAGCTCCGGCTTGAATTCAATACTGCAGAGCGACGTTATCTCCTTTTGCTCGTTTTTATCCTCAATGGGCTTGATTATAAGCATGATATTACCTCGAAATTGGAATATATAATATTCTAACAAATTTTTCATTATAAGTCAACAGAGAACAATTCAGTAAAAGTTTAATCGCTAAGATTTTATCGAAAAAACTGTTTTTTTCTTGAAAACCTATTGATTATTTTATTTAAGTATGTTATACTAATATAGATATGAAGATATGCTGAATAAGTATGGCTATTTTCATATAAACGCTATCAATAATTTTGCCGGAAGCACATTAAAAAACGATGGAGGTTCAGTTAACGTGCAAAAGAAAATCAGTAATCATCCGTTTAACGGAACGCCCGAGCAGGCAGCTAAGCTTGAAGCTGTTATAAACGCTAACAAGCACGATAAGAGTCTGCTTATGGCTGTAATGCAGGAAGCACAGGGAATCTACGGCTATCTGCCTTACGAAGTGCAGAAGATGATCGCCGACGGAATGGATATTCCGATCGAAAAGGTATTCGGCGTATCGACCTTCTACGCACAGTTCTCTCTTACCCCCAAGGGTGAGTATAACATCTCGGTATGTCTCGGTACGGCTTGCTACGTAAAGGGAGCAGGTATCATCTTTGATAAGCTTTCCGAAAAGCTCGGTATCGGTGCTGAGGAGTGTACTGCCGACGGAAAATTCAGTCTTACCGCTTGCCGTTGCATCGGCGCGTGCGGACTTGCACCGGTTCTTACCGTCAACGAAGAAGTCTACGGCCGTCTTGAAGCCAAGGACGTTGACACTATCCTTGCAAAATATCAGTAATATAATTTAAGAACCGCACGTCTTTCGGTCTCATCCGGCAAGTCCGAAATATAGCTTCTGCGGTACACAATTAATTTAGGAGGAATAAGCACTGATGATTAAAACAGTTGCAGAACTTAACGCTCTTCGCGAGCAGGTCCTTCAGACCATCGCTCTCCGCGATACTGAAAAGCTTGCATCCGTAAAGTGCGATTACAAGAGAAACGTTCTTGTCTGCGGCGGTACCGGTTGTACCTCGTCGAACAGTCTCAAGATCGTTGAAGCGCTTAAGCGCGAGATCGCGGCAAACGGCATCGAGAATGAAGTTAAGGTAGTTACTACCGGATGCTTCGGTCTTTGTGCACTCGGCCCGATCATGATAGTTTACCCCGAGGGAAGCTTCTATTCTATGGTTAACGTAGATGATATTCCCGAAATCGTTAAGGAGCACTTCGTAAACGGTAACGTTGTTACCCGCCTCCTTTATGATGAAACCGTTGGTGAAGGCGGCAAGATCAAGTCCCTTAATGAGACTGACTTCTACCGTAAGCAAATTCGTGTTGCTCTCCGTAACTGCGGTGTTATCGATCCCGAGGACATCAATGAATACGTAGCTCGTGACGGTTACCAGGCACTTGCTAAGTGTCTTACCGAGCTTACTCCTGACGACGTAATCAAGATCGTATCCGATTCCGGACTCCGCGGACGTGGAGGCGGCGGATTCCCGACCGGCCGTAAGTGGGCGCTTTGTGCACCTAACAAGGCAGATCAGAAGTACGTCGTATGTAACGCCGACGAGGGTGACCCCGGTGCATTCATGGACCGTTCCGTTCTCGAGGGCGACCCCCACTGCCTTATCG
>JAFTTT010000066.1 GCA_017466625.1 Clostridia bacterium | reverse complement strand
AGCAGGACATATTTTCTTTTATAAAAAGAATCACGCTGTTTTATTGAAATATCTAAACGCCATACGTAGCATCACGGGTCGTCGTGGGCGCCGACCCCTACGAAAAGGCGGCGAAGCTCTCGAACATTATCTCGGGAGACGATATTCCCATATTACCCCCAAGGAGACTCCCAAATGGGCAAACTAAAAAACTTTGGATTTAAGCACAAGGCAGGCATTCTTATGCCGATAAGCGCGCTCCCGAATAAATACGGCATCGGATCGTTCGGACGCGAAGCGCATAAGTTCGTAGATTTCCTTTACGAAACGGGTCAGAAATGCTGGCAGGTGCTTCCGCTCAACCCGACCTCGTACGGTGACAGTCCCTATCAGTCGCCCGCGTCGGGCGCGGGAAATCCGTATTTTATCGACCTTGACGTTCTTTCGTCAAAGGGGCTTTTGACGAAAGAGGAGCTGAAGGGTCAGAGAAATAACGACAAAAAGGTTAATTACGGCCGGCTTTTTGAAACGCGGTACGAGGTGCTTCGAACGGCATTCTCTCGCTTCAAGCCGAACGCTGAATACCGCGCGTTTCTGCGCAAAAACGCATCCTGGATAGAGGATTACGCGCTCTTTATGGCGCTTAAGGTCAAGAATAACTACGCTTCTTTTACGCTTTGGAACGAATGCGAGCGCGACTATAAGCAGGCACGTGAAAGCTCTTCTCAATATGAAAGCGAAATGGCATTCTGGAGATGGGTGCAGTTCGAGTTTGACGCGCAGTGGAAGCATCTGCGCGATTACGCGAAGAAAAAGGGAATAGTTCTTATCGGCGATATGCCGATATACGTCGCGCACGACAGCGCCGACGTCTGGGCGTCAAGAGAGCAGTTTTTGCTCGACGAAAGCTATAACCCGACCCTCGTCGCAGGCGTTCCGCCCGACGCTTTCTCCGAAACGGGTCAGCTTTGGGGAAATCCCATCTATAACTGGGAAAAAATGAAAAACGACGGCTTCGAGTGGTGGCTCGACCGCATCGGACGTGCGTTTGAGCTCTACGATATCGTAAGGATCGACCATTTCCGCGGCTTTGCCGGCTATTATACCATTCCGTTCGGCGACGAGACCGCCGTTAACGGCTGGTGGAACGAAGCCCCCGGGCAGGAGCTTTTTGAAGCGGTGAACGAGAGATTCCCGAGCGCAAAGATCATCGCAGAGGATCTCGGCGTGATAACTGACGACGTCAAAAAGCTGCTTTCCGATTGTGACTTCCCGGGAATGAAAATGCTTCCGTTCGCATTCTTTGACGAGAACAGCGATTATATTCCGCGCAACTATAAAAGCGAAAACTGTGTCGTTTATACCTCGTCGCACGACAGCGACTGCGCAAGAAGCTGGGTCAACGACCTGACAGGCGACGCAAGAAAGCTCTTTAACCGCGAGCGCAGAAAGATCAAGGGTGAAAACCTCGTTTGTTCGGTAATTCGTCTCGCCTTTGAGAGTAAGGCGAACCTCGCCGTCGTTCAGATGCAGGACTATCTCTATCTGAATAACGAGGAGGGACGAATGAATATGCCCTCGACCCCCTCGGGTAACTGGGGCTGGCGAATGTCGCCGCGCTATAATACGAAAGCGCTCCGCGATAAGATCTCGGCGCTGACAAAGGAAACGAAGAGAAGATAAAATCCGCTTTGGAGGTGCAATATGTCTCTTGATTATAACAAAAAGAATATTGCTCTTGCCAAAAACCTGCGAAAAAACGCTACTCGCGAAGAGAAGCATTTATGGTACGATTTTCTGTCAAAGTATGAAATCGGATTCCAACGGCAAAAGGCAATAGACAATTTTATTGCAGACTTTTATTGTCACAAGGCGAAGCTTATTATAGAGATCGACGGCTCGCAGCATTATACTGAAGACGGCAAACATAAAGATGAATATCGCACAGAAATTCTTGAAAACTACGGTCTGAAAATAATACGGTTCACGAACAGTCAAATAAATTCAAACTTTCAAGGCGTGTGCGCATATATTGACGCCGCAGTAAAGGCCTCCCTCCGGGAGGGAGGTGGCATTTGCGAAGCAAATGTCGAAGGGAGCACGCGATAAAAGGAATTATAGAGCGTTGCCCGCCTCATTTGAGCGGCTCGTAAATATCTATTATCGAGCGTTTCGCGCCCGTTGGCTTGGAACCCCCAAAACTCGCGTTCGCTCGTTTCGGGGAACCCCGCCGGCTCCTTCAGTCTCGCCTACAGCTCGACAGCTCCCTCCCGGAGGGAGCCAATCAAAAAAGCACCCAAGCGGAAATGGATTCCGCCGGGCGCTTTTTGTTATCTCTCTAAAATTCTCTTTATAAGATCGGTCATGAGGAAATCGCGCTTGATGTGATAAACGTATTTTATATCGGGTCCGTCGGCTTCCTCGTAGATGTCGTCGTAATTCGGAAGACGCAACTTTTCGAATCGGTCCTCCATAAATCCGTCGCCGTCGTTCACGAGCCAGGCAACTGCCGTTACGTCCCAGATGCAGCGCGTCCAGGCGGTGCCGGAGGCGTACTTTTCGGCGGTGTTTATCGTGTGGGTGGAAAGATAATCTGCAACGGGATTTTTGCCCTTGAGCCAGTATTCAAGCTCGGGGCGCGAGATAGTGAAGCTGCTGACGACCCCTCGGCAGGGGAGAAGCACGAGCGGAACTCCGCTTCCCATAACGACCCTCGCCGCCGCGATATCCTGCATCATGTTGAATTCACGCGTGTGCGGATAGTGGAACGCGTGACCGCCGAGCCAGACGACAACGCAGTTTTCGGCGATCTCGGGGTTTAGCAGAATTGCCGACGCAACGTTCGTTATAGCGCCGATGGCGACGACGTAAAGCGGTTTTTCGGGCGAATAATTCTTCGCGCGAGAAGCAAGATCACGCGCCGCATCGGAGATGACGGGTGTTTTTTCATCGGTCAAAAAGGCGTTCGAGCCGCGGTAGACCTCGCACTTTTCGTTCATGAAATCGAGAAGCTTGATGATCTCGTTGTAGCTCTGCTCCATTCCGTCGCCCGCCGACGTCGAAAGATCGTTCAAAAAGGGCGCGGCGTAAAGCGCCTTGGTGTTCAGCTTTTCCTTGCAGGAAAGAAGATAGGTGATGGCAAACTGGTCGTCTATCTCGTTATACGCGTCGGTATCGAGAACGACGTCAACGGGGCCCGTCGGCACCGACAAATTCTTTATTCTTTGCTCGTTGGTCATATAAACTTCCCCTTTTTCTGTCTGTACTGAAGCGGCGTATCGCCGAATCTCTCCTTGAAGATCGCACGGAAGAAGCTTCCGTTTTCGTATCCGACGGCGGAGATTATTTCGCGCACCGACATATCGGAGCGGATAAGATATTCGGACGCCTTGTCGCATCTTGCGTCCTGCAAAAGCTTGGAGAACGGCTTGCCCGTCAGCTTCTTGACGAGATGTCCCGAGTAGATGACGGAATAATTGAGAAGCGAAGCGAGCTCGGAGAGCGACGCGTCCTTCACGTTTCCCTCAACGTAATCGACGATCTGCTTTTTAAGCATCTCGCTCTTGGCGTCCGATTCACCGCTTTTGAGCGTGCCGAGGGTGAAGAGCACCTCGTCCATAAGCGGTATCGAGGGCGCGGCGCCCATACGGGAGACGGTAATTGCCGCCGCGGCACTTGCAAGCTTGAGGTTACGGGCGGTGTCGATCCCGCCGCAAACGCCCGCCACGAAATAGCCGGTGAAGGTGTCGCCTGCCGCCGTTGTGTCGACGGCGTTGGTCTTGAATGCGTACTGACGGTAGCGGGTACCGTTGTCAAGATAAATACAGCCCTTCGATCCGAGGGTGAGGATCACCTTCAGCGAGGGATAGTTTTCTTCAAAATAGGAAAGCGACGCCTCCGGGTCGTCGTATCCCGAAAATTCCGACGCCTCGACCTCGTTGAGAAGCACGTAGGAGAGCTTGTTCAGGTCGAGCTTTTTGATCTCGTCGGTAAAGGGAGAGGGGTTGAATACGATGCACATCTTCTTCTCGTATGCACGGTCGATAATGTACGGCACCGAGCTTATCTCGTTCTGAAGAAGAATGATATCGCCCTCCGAGAAATTCTCGAGCACAGAATCGACGAAATCCTCGGTCACCATTTCGTTCGAGCCGCCGTAGAGGAAAATGGAGTTTTCGCCCTTGCTCGATACCTGAATGATGGCGTGGCCGTTTTTGCCCTCGACGGTCTTGAGGTAGGTTAGATCAACGCCGCTCTTTGAGAGCAGATCGGTAAGCATCTTGCCGTCCTCGCCGACGCAGCCGGCATGATAGACCTTCGCGCCTGCGCGCGCGATGGCGATAGACTGGTTAAGTCCCTTTCCGCCCTCAAAGGTCTCGAGCTTGTAGGTAGAAAGCGTCTCACCGACGCGGACGATATGGTCCATAGAGTAAACGTAGTCAATATTGCAGGATCCGAAATTCAGAATTTTCATTCAGTCCACCTCCGTTAAGACCATTATAACACGCCTTATCTGCTTTAACAAGGTCTTTTTGCAAGTAAAAAGAGACGGAATGCAAGATTTGCGCGAGCCATCGGGGCATTCTTTTGCCTCGCCCTCTGGGAGAGGTGGCACGAAGTGCCGGAGAGGGTATTGAGTGACATCGTTGTGTCTACCCTCTCACCTAAAAAAGACACCCTTTCGGGTGTCTTTTTTATCAGTCTATTTTTTCAAAATCAATAACGCCGTCATTATTTACGAGACGGTAAAGGTAGACGTTCGTCGCATGACCCTCTTCCTTAGAATAGGTGTGATGCGAGATATAAAATCTTCCGTCGCCGAAGGAATAGATTCCGGTACTTCCGTGCGGAAATTTAACGCCGTAGATGCCGTTTTTACGTTCTCCCGTGTTTTTAAGCGTCAGAACAAGCCCCTTTTCGCCGTCATATCCGATGAGCTCTTTTTCAACGGCAGGAACGCTTCCGTCAACGACGAACATCGGGTAATTGGGGAAGGTCGGCTTCGTTCCCTCGTAAACGCAGGCGAAATAGTCGCCTGTAAATGCGTCGTACTCGAGGTTCTGCACGCCGTAGGTCGTGTTTCCGGTATAGAAGAAATACTTGTTTCTCGGCTTTTCGGGACCGCTTCTGTGCATTGCGTGCTGGTTGAGGGGCTTCGCGTAGTTGTCCCACCAGCCGTCTATATCGTACTGGTACATTACCTGATAGTCGTTATCGGTACGGGAATGATCTGAATAAATGCCCTCGCAAACGTGAAGGTAATGCTTGCCGTTCTTGTCGCCGAAATCGGGGCCGATGGTTAGTCCGTCGATGCCCGAGCAGCCGTGAACGTGAGGTGCGCCGTTCTTTGCCGTTCCGTTATAATCGTCAACAACTGCGCCGAGATATACGGTCTTCATAATGCCGTCTGTTTCGGCATCCATGCCCATTTTGTCAATTTTGTCAACGTCGAAGATCGCAATGTAGAATGCGTCCTCCAAGCTGTCGTCGCTTACGCCGATAGACTTCAGAATCCCGCGTCCGATCTCGTCGTTTTTGTATTCGAGGGAAGCGTAGAGCTTGCCGTCATGCTCGTTAAAATCAATACATCCGAGGTGGCCGACGATCTTATCTACAGAGCCGATGATGTTGCCGTCAAGGTCGCCCTTTACGAGCTTCGTCGTGAAGGAATAGTAGATGTAGCCGTTCTTTTGGTCAACTGCAATTCCCTGGCAGTGACAGCTTCCGTGTCCGAAGTATCCTGAAAAAATGTGATTCTTCATTAGTCATTCTCCTTCCATTCAAGGCGCGCAACTCCTACGCCGCCTTCACAAACTGCGCCGAAGTTTCTCCAACCGCAGGACGTTATGTAATAATTTCCATTTTCAACCAAGATCTCGGGCGCATGAGCGTGAAGCTTCGTTACCGGGATCGCGCCGCCGATGCCGCCGTTGTACTCGCCGAACGAGGTGGGATCGGAGGAGACGAAAACGAGGGTATCGTTATAATTTTCAAGAGCGCAGTCGGTGTAGGTAGTGAAGAGATAGTATAATCCGTCCTTCTTGACTACGTAGGGAGACTCAAAGGCGCCCCAAGGCGGTGTCAACGGTGCGTCGTCACCCGAGGTGAGCGCGTATCCGACGAAGTCCCAATTGCGCAGGTCTCCCGTCGAACGGAAGCAGGAGATTGCTCCCTTTTTGTCGAGCATACCGGTGATATACATAAGGTACTCGCTGTCCGAGATTTTAAGCACGAAATGATCGCGGATCGCACCGAGAAGCGGTTCGTTGTTGAGATTTATCTTCTGTCCCGTCCATTCGTACATATCGAAAGATACTGCAAGAGATGTAGGCGACGGACCGTAGAACATATAGTAGTAGGTGTCCTTTTCGATTACGCCGGGCGCCCACGCGAGAGTTCCGCGGTCGATAGAGCGTCCGACCTCGGTGAATTGGCTCTCAAGCGATTCGCCGACGCCGTGAGCGAAATATCTTTCGTTTGCAGCGAAGCTTGCGAAGCTCGTTATTCCGAATAAATGCCATTTTCCGTCGGGACCGACGATGACCGAATGGTCGTTTATATAATCTCCGTGCTCCTTCGGTTCAAAGAGCATTTTCCATTCGCTTGCGATGTACGGTGTTTTCATAATGCGCCTCTCATATAGGTAATTCTTCGATTATTTCAAGCTTGTTTTCGCGCTCAACCATGTTAAACAGGTGCGCGCGCTCGTCCATATCACGCTCGGGAGCGTGTATGCACATAATTTTTCTGCCGTCCTTGTCGGTAAAGAACATCGCGTGACCGCCGTTACCGTCAAAGATCGGCTCGCTAAGATGCTTCCAGGGGCCTCTGACGTCGCCGCTTTCCGAGACGGCGCCGAGAACGACGTAGTTGCCGTTAAGATAGGGCGACCAGGTTAGGAAAAGTGAACCGTTAGAGAGCTTCTGCACGAAGGGCGCGTCGGAGCCGTAACGGACGACGGGCTTGCCCTCGTAGACCGTCGTGCGGTCGGGGGTCGCCTTCGAGATCGGACATTCGTCGGACATAAAGAGGCAGAATGGCTCGCCTACCTCTTCCTTTAGGTCGGGAGTAAGTTCGACAGCCCAGACAGAGCCGACGTATGCGCCCTTTTTCTCGTTAAAATTGTCGGGCCAATCGAGAGAATAGAAGATGTACGGCTTGCCGTTCGAGACGAAGAGAGACGCGTCGATACAGCTTCTGTCAAGCGGCGTTGCCGCGTGAGGAGCGATCGGCACGAACGGTCCGCGCGGGGTATTAGAGACGGCTATCTGCGTGCCGCGAAGTCCGTTATGACCGAGGAGCGACACGAGAAGATAGAATTTTCCGTTATATTTATGCACCTCGGACGCCCAAACATCCTTGTACGCCCAGAAATCCTCGGGAATCTCGAAGGCGATTCCGCCCTCCTCCCAATTTTCAAGGTCGTCACTCACGTAGTACGACATCGTTCTTTCGCCCGAGGTCGCGTACATATAATATTTACCGTCATCGAGGACGATGAACGGGTCTCTTACTCTGATGTCACGTCTTTTAAGCATGTCTTTCTCCTGTGTTTTTGATGTTAATTTTATTATAACATAACACGGTATAAAGTCAATTATTTTTTGGAAAAACAGAGGGCTTTTGTATTAAAAAATCCGCCTAAACGGGCGGATTTTATTATTGTAAATGAAATCCTCGCCATAGTGGCGGGGTTCAATATAGGTTTACCGATGAACAGAAATGATGTAAAGAAAAAATGCGGTTTAAGGGCAGCTCGCGCCAATGGCTCCCTCCGGGAGGGAGCTGTCAGCGTAGCTGACTGAAGGAGCCATCGGGTGGGAAACGCTCGATAAAAGATAATTACGGAACCGCCCTAATGAGAAGGACAACGCTCTATAATCCCTTTCAACGTGTGCTCCTTCCGTCTTTTTGCTTCGCAAAAATCCACCTCCCTCCCGGAGGGAGGCGATGAAACGTCCCTAAACCCGTTTACGGGTAGCAAGTATCCAATGCATGGCTGGCAGGCCAATCTAAAGCGCACTTGTGCGCAGCCAGTAGCATTAGGGCTATGCCCGAAAATGAAATACCACCCGCTGTGCGGGTGGATATTTATTCTGAAATTACGGTCGCTTGCTGCTTTGCTTCCTTTTTTCTCATTCTCTTGAGGACTGCCTTGAGCATCGGGGTATTGTAGCGCAGAGCGAGTGTCGGAAGAATGTTCAGAAAGAGATTTACGATAGCGACCGGAAGCGCGATCGTGAGCGAGCAGATATTCGGAAGCGTCAGCATCGCGAGAAATCCGACAGGATAGGAAAGACGGTGCGTGAGCACGCCCTTGTTGCACTCGATAATGAACTTCTCAATATATTCGGGACTGTCGGGCTCCTTTAATACCTTTTTGCTGAAGCCGCCGATGCCGCCGAGCTCCCAGACGTAGTCCTTCCAATATCTGACCTTGAGCTTGCCGTAAAAGCGTCTTTCGCGGTCGGTCACGAGGTAATGCGGATTGTCAACGCCGAACCATCTGTCGGGCATCGCCTTGATGATGCCTGCGATCGAAATGTCGAAGGCGAACTGAAGCGCGGTGCACCACAATGCGGCGATTATGATATAGTACCACGACGCTGTCGAGAATACTATGTTGACTGCCGAGATAATTGCAACCGCGATAGCGATAACGGAAAGGTAGAGCGTCATTCTTCTTCACCGTAAACGAGGGGCTTCTGATAGAATTCCTCGTAGACCCTTACCCACGCCTCGTAGTTTTCGCGCTTCATCTTGTCCTTGCGCTCGCCTGACGGGAGCGACGGATCGGGGTAGATGGCGGGAAGAATGTTGAGCGTGTATTCCTGGACGGGGAAGCCGTCGCCGTCGAGGACGTCGCTGTCTTCCATTGTTATAAATATCGGAACGATAGGGGTATTATTACGCACCGCGAGCGCGAACGCGCCGTCCTGCATCGGCTTCGGCTTGCGGTAGTTCCACCACATCGACTGCTCGGGGTAGATGAGTATCGTTTCGCCTCTTGAGAGGAGCGTTTTTATCGCCTTTGAAAACTTCTTCATCGTCGACATCTGGCTCGAGAGGGGAAGGGTGTTGCAGTGACGCATAAAAAGACCGAAGGGCTTTGGGGGATTCGTATAGTTGCCCTCGCGGATCACCTTGTAGAGCATCTTTCCGCCCATGTAGTCGCGGAGCGCGACCCATACTGCGTAGTTGTCGCCGACGCTGAAATGGTTGCAGGTGACGAGCTTACCGCCCTCAACTGCCGTGAAATTCTCGATTCCCTTGACTTCCTTTATGACGAGCTGACCGTCGGCTATCATTTTGTCAAAAAACTTCGATCCGGCCTTGTTGGCGATCTTATTCTTGATCTTGTTTATAAGCTTTTCGTTTAGATAATCGACTTGATCGGGCATTAGAGGATAGGTCTCGGGATCGTCCTCGACGTCGAGATGCCAGAGCTCCTTTTTTTCAAGCTCTTTTATTCGGCGCAGCAGCTCTAATTTGTGTTCTGACTTTTCCACTTGTTCACCTCAAAGCTTTTTCAAAAATGTTTCGTCCGATTCGACTATCTTGAGCGCATGCTCAAGGATCTCGCTTCCCGCCGCTTCTTTTTCGGCTCTTTCGGCATCGCTGAACGATTCTTTTCTTTTAAGGATAGTATCGTAGAAGGCCGAGCGCTTTGCGTATTCCCAGAAGTGTTCTCCGTCGGGCGTGTCGTCGTACTGCCACGGCTTCTTGTAAAGTGCGTAGTGAACGATGTTTTTCTTTCCCTCGCATTCGATGGGGAACGGCTCCTTGTTCCAGCCGTTCGGAAGAACGAGGATCTTGTCGCGGCAGAGATAGTTGAGATATGCCTGGTCGGGATCGAGAAGGTCGAAATCGTATTTGGTTATAAGCTTGATAAATTTCTTTTCGATCTTGTTCTTTCTGAACTGCGCGAGGTTCATAACGAGAACGCCTGCGTTTACGTAGGTGTCGGGATCGACGCCGAGCGCCTTTTCCGCGTAGATGCGGAACTCGGGCGTGTTCTGAACGAATTCTTCGGGGCAGGCGCCGAGAATATTGTCTCCGAGATCGTAGTTATAAAGCTCCGAAATGTCTCCCGTAACGACGAGGTCGCTGTCGAGATAAAGCGCCTTATCGTACTCGGGGAAGAGAGACGCGATAAACAGACGGTAGTAGGTAACTATTGAAAAATGATATACGTTTTTAAGCTTTGCTTTTATGTCCTCAAGCTGCTCGTCGATGTTAACGAACTCGATATCGAAGCCGTCACGGGCGTTCTTCATTACCTTTGCGACGTTTTCGGGATCGAGACCGGTATTAAGAACTATCAGCTTGTAATTATATTCCTTCGACGCGTTTTCTATGAGCGAGGTTATTGCGACGTCGAGGAAGGGAATGTAGTTGTCGTCGGTCGAGAAGAATATTGGGATGATCCCGTTTTTTTGCTGGGTTTCGCCTGTAAGCATATCGTTACCTCTTATTGAACTGTTGTCTGCGATTTTTTGAAGATTGTCACTTATTATCGAAAATGCACGGTAGAAGGCGTCTGTCTCCTCTTCGGTAAGACCTTCGCTCGCCTGTCTGACGATGAGGTTAACTTTCTCGGAGATCATTTTTCCGAGCTTGCGGCCCTTCTTCGTCAGTATGAGGGGGCTCTTGTATCTTTTGGCGCCTCTCGACTTGTGAGTCAAAAAGCCGTTTATCTCAAGATGCTCGATCGCACGCGAAACGGTCGCCTTATCCTCTTCGCATCTTTCGGCAAGCTCGGTCGCCGTCATGCGGTCGGAATCGTAGAGATAGTAAAGGCAGGTCATGTGTGCGCTTCTGAGCCCGTATTCTTCCATTTCATGCATCTTTATCTTGCGCATGTTTCGGCTGACGCGGTTTATCAGCACGGTGAACGTCTCAAATCTTTCTTTCATTTCTGCTCCTAATAAGTTGTTGATTTTTCAACAAGCCGAGAAGAATTATATCACACACTTGTTGACTTGTCAACAAGTTTGACGATATTTGTCGGAGAAATTTTAGGCAGCTTCAGGAAAGGAAAAAGCAGACGCTTCAGCGTCTGCTTTTTTTGTAAATGAAATCCCCGCCATAGGGGCGGGGTTCAATATAGGTTTACCGATGAACAGAAATGATGTAAAGAAAAAATGCGGTTTAAGGGCAGCTCGCGCCAATGGCTCCCTCCGGGAGGGAGCTGTCAGCGTAGCTGACTGAAGGAGCCATCGGGCGGGAAACGCTCGATAAAAGATATTTACGGAACCGCCCTAATGAAAAGGACAACGCTCTATAATCCCTTTCAACGCGTGCTCCTT
>JAFTTT010000065.1 GCA_017466625.1 Clostridia bacterium | reverse complement strand
TTCTGTGAGGTTTTTATGAAGAGAGAATTTGACAAAAATATGATAGTAGAGAAGGCTGCCACTCGCCCCGAAATCAAATATTATTCCATAGACGAGGATATCTTCGATATACGCGGAGTTTTTCGCGAAAACGGCGTTTTCGTAAGAATGCCAAAGGCGGTAGCAGAGCGCGTCAGCGCGGGAATTGCTCACGGTGCATCGCACAATGCGGGAGGCAGAGTCCGCTTCATAACAGACAGCCCTTACGTTGCCGTAAGCGTAAAGGTTACTAGGATATATCAAATACCGATAATGACTCTTGCGGGCACCTGTGGTATTGACGTTTATGCCGATGGCGATTTTTGCGGCATAGTCCGACCAAATGCAGAAGAATCCGACGTGCATTTATCATCAATAATTATTTCTCTTACGCTTTCTGATGCCGAAGAAGGTGACGAAGCCGACGAGCGAGCCGACGATCGCTATACAGATGATATAGATCGTGGGGCTTACGTCGATATCCGATTTCAGCTCCTCCCAGAGCTCGTTAATAAGGGCGAGCTTTTCGGGGGTGAGGTTTTCGTAATAGGTTGCTTCAACGTGGCCAAGGTCATACATTTTTTCAAAGGCGTCGTCCTTGATCTCGTTCATATAGTCACGGTATTCCTCGCTCTCAACGACCTTTGCGTTGGGAGAGGCGTAATAGGTATATTCGGCGTTTGCTATTGCGGGAGCGCCGTATTTTTCATCTATGCTGAGCATAAAGTTGATGTATCGCTCTGCCACCGTTTTATTCGCGGAGGTTTTGGGGATACACATAGCGTCGACGTAGAGGTTCGTACCCTCGGAGGGGTAGAAAAAGTCGAGGCTCTCGTTGTTTTCGTACATAGCCAGGAAGTCGCCTGCGTAATATGCCGCGATCGCAGCGCTTCCGCCCTCCATCTTGTTGAATATCTCGTCCATGACGTAACCCTGAACGATATTCTTTTGAGCCTTGAGCTCCTCGAGCGCGCGTCTCCACTCGGCTTCGTTATCGGTGTTGACGTCGATTCCAAGCTTATACTGCGCGGTGCCGAGCGCGTCGCGGGAGTTGTTGAACTGTAGAATGTTGCCCTTGTACTTTTCGTTCCACATAATATCCCACGAGCCGATATCCTCCTCGTCCACCATCTCGGTATTATAGATGATACCGATCATTCCGTAGAAGTAGGGGACGGAGTATACGCTGCCCTCGTCGTAGTAGTCGTATTTTGCGTTCTCGCCGAAAAACTCGGAGTCGAGATTTTCCTTTGCCAAGGGGATATTATCGTAATTAAGCGGAGCGAGCTTGTCCTCCTTGATGAGTCGCTCGATCATATAGTCCGAGGGGACTATGACGTCGTAGCTGACGGCACCGCCCGAGAGCTTGGCGTACATATCCTCGTTGGAGGAGTAGGTCGAATAGCTGACCTTGACTCTTTCGCCGAAGGTGTCGAAGTACCATTTTTCAAACTGCTCGTTGGAGTCTACCGAGTCCTCGCTTCCGTCGGAGATGTATTCACCCCAGTTATAGACGTAGAGCGTTGTCACGTCGCCGCTATCGTTTGCCTTGTCGCAGGCAAAGAGGCAACAGCAGGATACGGTAAGGAGTGCAAGGAGAAGCAGAGCAGAGATGATCTTTTTAATTTTTCTCATTTACGCCACCCCATTTCTCTTTTTCTTCTTGTTGACCGAGCCCGTGAAGTTGACTGCGAGCAGGATCGCAAGAATGATCGCTACGATAAGTGCGCAGAGCGCGTACATGCTGAACTTTACGTTGTGCACGGTCTGGTTATAAACGTAGAGGGGAAGTGTCTGGAAGTTCGGCGAGCTTACAAAATGGCTGATCACGAAGTCGTCGAGCGAAAGTGTGAAGCTCATCATAAGTGCCGAGACGATGCCGGGTACTATTTCGGGGAGCTCAACCGAGAAGAACGCGCGGGCGGGGGTACATCCAAGATCCTGCGCCGCCTCGGAGAGCGATTTGTCAAGCTGATTGAATCTCGGCATAATGGAAAGCAGCGCATAGGGCAGATTGAAGGTTGTGTGCGCTATAAGCATAGTTCCGAAGCCGAAGAATTGCTTTGCGTGAATAAAATTGGCTACCGCCACGAAGAGCAGCATCATAGATACGCCCGTTACGATATCGGGGTTCATCATAGGTATGTTGGTGACAGATTTCACCGCGCCCTTGACGTACTTGTTTCTCATGTGGTGAAGTCCGAGCGCCGCAAAGGTTGCTATGCCAGTTGCTATGACAGAGGAGCAGACCGCGAGAATGAGAGAGTTTTTCAGGGCGGTCAGAGCTTCTTCGTCGCGGAAGAGCTCGCCGTACCATTTGAGCGATATGCCCGTGAATTCGCTAAGTGAGCCGCCGTCGTTAAATGAGAAGACGATAAGCACGACGATAGGTGCGTAAAGAAGAGCGAATATGATGAACATATAGAATTTGGACAGGAATTTCATCATATGATCACACCTCCTTCGTCGTCGGAGAACTTGTTCATTATCCATACCGAAATGAGAATAAGAATCATCATAACGAGGGAAATGACCGCGCCGACGTTATAGGTGCTGGTGTTCTGGAAGAGTCGCTCGATGGTGTCGCCTATGAGGTCGATCTTACCTGCACCGAGCTTTTGCGAGATGTAGAACGTGCTGATAGAGGGTACGAATACCATAGTTACGCCCGAGATAATTCCCGATGCGGTGAGGGGAAGGACGACCTTTGTCATAGTCTGGATATTGTTACAGCCGAGGTCGTGCGCCGCCTCGATATAGCGGTTGTCGAGCTTTGTGATCGACGTGAAGATCGGCAGC
>JAFTTT010000064.1 GCA_017466625.1 Clostridia bacterium | reverse complement strand
CGATTTCAACAACGTCGCCAACCTTAACTGTACCTCTCTCAACTCTACCTGTAGCAACTGTACCACGGCCGGAGATGGAGAATACGTCGTCGACGGTCATAAGGAAGTCGAGGTCTGCCTTTCTCTCAGGAGTAGGAATGTACTCGTCAACAGCGTCCATAAGCTCAGCGATGCAAGCGTACTCAGGAGCAGAAGGATCGGTGTTAGCAGAGGTAAGAGCGTCACGAGCGGAACCACGAATGATCGGTACATTGTCACCGTCGAAGTCGTAGGAAGAGAGAAGGTCACGAATTTCCATCTCAACGAGGTCGAGAAGCTCAGCGTCGTCAACGAGGTCGGTCTTGTTCATGAATACAACAAGCTGCGGAACTTCAACCTGACGAGCGAGAAGAACGTGCTCGCGGGTCTGAGCGAGAGGGCCGTCAGTACCTGCAACAACGAGGATAGCGCCGTCCATCTGAGCAGCACCGGTGATCATGTTCTTAACGTAGTCAGCATGTCCGGGGCAGTCAACGTGAGCGTAGTGACGGTTAGCGGTCTCGTACTCAACGTGACGGGTGTTGATTGTGATACCACGAGCTCTTTCCTCGGGAGCGTTGTCGATCTGGTCATAAGCCATGAACTCTGCGCCGTTTCCGAGAGAAAGGTACTTGGTGATAGCTGCGGTAAGGGTGGTCTTGCCATGGTCAACGTGACCGATGGTACCGATATTAACATGGGGTTTGGTTCTTTCAAATTTTGCCTTTGCCATTGTTAATATCCTCCGTTTAATAAAAATTTAATTTTTTTGTTTTTGTTTTTATTTATCAGAACCGACTTACTTTCTGCCGGCAATGATCTTTTCCTGGATGGACTTCGGCACTTCTGCGAAGTGGCTGGGCTCCATCGAGTAGTGTCCGCGTCCCTGAGTCATGGAGCGGAGGTTGGTTGCATATCCGAACATTTCGGAAAGCGGAACGTGAGCGGTGATCTGGGTAGCACCTGCAACGGGATCCATCGAAACGATGTTACCGCGGCGGGAGTTAACGCTGCCGATTACGTCGCCCATGTAGTCGTCAGGAGTAGTGATAACGACCTTCATGATCGGCTCGGTGAGCACGGGGTCTGCCTTTCTCATAGCTTCCTTGAACGCCATAGAGCCGGCGATCTTGAATGCCATTTCGGAAGAGTCGACTTCGTGGTAAGAACCGTCGAAGAGGTTAACCTTAACGTCAACAACGCTATAACCTGCAACTACACCGTTCTGCATAGCGCCCTGGATACCTGCGTCAACAGCGGGAATGTATTCCTTCGGAATAGCACCGCCGACGACGGTATTCTCAAAGACGTAACCTGCACCGGGCTCGTTCGGGGAGATAGTGAGCTTAACGTGACCGTACTGACCCTTACCACCCGACTGACGGGCGTACTTGGTATCGACGGTAGCTTCCTGACGGATGGTCTCCTTGTAGGAAACCTGAGGCGCACCTACGTTTGCCTCGACCTTGAACTCACGAAGGAGACGGTCAACGATGATCTCGAGGTGGAGCTCGCCCATACCTGCGATGATCGTCTGTCCGGTTTCCTCGTCAGTGTGGGTACGGAACGTGGGGTCTTCCTCTGCGAGCTTCGCAAGGGCGATACCCATCTTTTCCTGACCTGCCTTGGTCTTCGGCTCGATAGCTACGTTAATAACGGGATCGGGGAATACCATCTGCTCGAGAATGATAGGATGATTCTCGTCACAGAGGGTGTCACCGGTAGTGGTATTCTTGGTACCGATAAGTGCTGCGATGTCGCCTGCATAAACCTTATCAATATCCTTACGCTCGTTAGCGTGCATCTGAAGAATACGGCCGAAACGCTCTCTCGACTTCTTCTCGGGGTTGTAAGCGGTCATACCTGCTTCAAGTGTACCCGAGTAAACGCGGAAGAAGCAAAGCTTTCCGACGAACGGGTCGGTCATGATCTTAAATGCGAGTGCTGCGAAGGGCTCGTCATCGGATGCCTTTCTCTCGTCGGGCTCGTCGGTATCGGGGTTTACACCCTTGATAGCGGGAATGTCGAGAGGAGAGGGCATGAAGTCGATGACAGCATCGAGGAGCTTCTGTACTCCCTTATTCTTATAAGAAGTTCCACAGCAAACGGGAACGAGCTCGTTTGCGATGGTCGCCTTACGGAGAGCAACCTTGAGCTCGTCGACCGTGATCTCCTCGCCCTCAAGGTACTTCATCATAAGGTCATCGTCGGTAGAAGCGATTGCTTCAACCATTGCATCGTGATATTCCTGCGCCTTATCAAGCATATCAGCCGGAATGGGCTCGACACGCATGTCCTTACCCATATCGTCGTAATATACGTCTGCTTCCATGTTCATAAGGTCGATGATACCCTTGAAGGTATCCTCAGCACCTATAGGAAGCTGAATCGGAACGGGATTAGTCTTAAGGCGGGTCTTCATCATGTCAACGACACGGTAGAAGTCTGCGCCCATAACGTCCATCTTGTTTACATACGCCATGCGGGGAACGCCGTACTGATCGGCCTGACGCCAAACGGTCTCGGACTGTGGCTCAACACCGCCCTTAGCGCAGAAAACGGTAACCGAACCGTCAAGAACACGAAGCGAACGCTCAACTTCAACGGTGAAGTCAACGTATCCGGGGGTGTCTATGATATTGATTCGGTTGTCCTTCCAGAAACAGGTAGTAGCTGCGGAGGTGATGGTGATTCCGCGCTCCTGCTCCTGAGCCATCCAGTCCATGGTAGCACCGCCGTCGTGCGTTTCACCCATCTTGTGGGTCTTACCTGTGTAGAACAGGATACGCTCGGTGGTAGTAGTCTTACCTGCGTCGATGTGCGCCATGATACCGATGTTTCTGGTTCTTTCCAAAGGGTATTCTCTTGGCATTTGATTCTCCTTAATCTTATTCCGAAATTTATCGGAATCAACAAATCATCAATACTTGTAGTGAGCGAACGCCTTGTTGGCTTCAGCCATTCTGTGCGTTTCCTCGCGCTTCTTAACTGCTCCGCCGACGCCGTTTATAGCATCAACGATCTCAGCAGCAAGACGGTCTGCCATGGTCTTCTCACCGCGGCTTCTCGAATAGTTAACGAGCCAACGGAGTCCAAGAGTCTGACGTCTCTCGGGGCGAACGTCCATAGGAACCTGATAGGTAGAACCGCCTACACGTCTTGCCTTAACCTCAAGAACGGGCATTATGTTGTCAAGTGCGGTGGTGAACGCTTCAAGAGCATTCTTTCCCGACTTCTCCTCAACAACCTTAAATGCGTCGTAGACGATCTTCTGTGCAACGCCCTTCTTACCGTCAAGCATTACGTTATTGATAAGCTTGGTAACAAGCTTGGAATTGTAAAGCGGATCCGGCAGGACGTCTCTTTTTGATATCTGACCTCTTCTCGGCACTGTACTTCCCTCCTTCATTAAAAATATGATATCACAGGTACTCGAAAATAAATTTCTTCGTTTGTGCTCGTCAGATATCGGAATAATTTATATATTCTCAACTGACAAACAAACGATCTCCGCCGAACAATATCACCTTTCGGCGGTCGAGATGAGAGCGGAAATTACTTCTTAGCTCTCTTAGCGCCGTACTTGGAACGGCTCTGCTTACGGTTTGCAACGCCCTGAGCGTCAAGCGCACCGCGAATGATGTGGTAACGTACACCGGGGAGGTCACGTACTCTTCCTCCGCGGATAAGGACAACCGAGTGTTCCTGAAGGTTATGTCCGATACCGGGGATATAAGTCGTTGCCTCGAGACCGTTGGTAAGACGTACTCTCGCTATCTTACGAAGAGCAGAGTTCGGCTTCTTAGGGCTCGTGGTGGTTACCTTTGTGCAAACGCCTCTCTTTTGCGGGGAGCTAAGATCGGTCTGCTTTCCGGAAAGAGTGTTGAATCCGTGCTGAAGAACAGGGGACTTCGACTTGTAGTTCTTTTCCGAGCGGCCGTGCTTAACGAGCTGGTTAAAAGTTGGCATACCGCACCTCCTTTTCTTTAGTATTTGTTTGTCGTCGGATAAGCATTTTACCAGACATAGTCTATTTTACAACCTTTTTTGATTTTTGTCAATAAGATATTCATTTATACCGTATTTTCGGCAGACTGCACATTTTTTGCACATAAATTGAGGTCAAATGAGGGTAATTTGGTAATTATATATATTGTAAAGTTTCGTTTGCCGGCGAGAATTCGTTTTGGAAGGTAATATTTACAGATTTTATATTGATTTTTTTGGGAAAATGTATTATCATATCTATAAATTGGCAATACTAACGGCATAAAGGAGAATAACAATGGCAAAGCAGTTTAAGAAAATAGGAATACTTACCTCGGGCGGCGACGCTCCCGGAATGAACGCGGCAGTCAGAGCCGTAACGAGATACGCTCTTAACAAGGGGCTTGAGGTATACGGTATCTACGAGGGCTACAAGGGGCTCATCGAGGGAAAGGGAAGCATCAAGAAGTTCGCTCCCCACGACGTAGCAAACATCCTCAACATAGGCGGTACCGTTCTCTATTCCGCACGCTGCGTTGAGTTCAAACAGGAAGAATACATTCAGAAGGCAGTCGACACCTGCCACGAGTTCGGAATCGACGGTATCGTAACCATCGGCGGCGACGGCACCTTCAGAGGCGCATCCGATCTCTGCAAACACGGAATTCCCTGTATCGGCATCCCCGGAACGATCGATAACGACATCACCTGCACTGATAACTCCATCGGCTACGATACGGCAATGAATACCGTAATCGAGGCAGTTGACCGTCTCCGCGATACCTGCGAGTCTCACGCAAGATGTAACGTCGTTGAGGTCATGGGAAGAAACGCGGGATACATCGCACTCGAGACCTCTATCGCGCTCGGCGCAACGGCAGTCGTCGTTCTCGAGGACGCAAACTATAACGAAGCAAACGTAATTGAGAAGATCAAGGTCGCACGCGAGGCAGGCAAGCGTAACTTCATCGTCATCGTAGCAGAGGGCGTTGATAACTACGCAGAGGGCCTTGCTAAGCGTATCCAGACCGAGACCGGCGTTGAGACCAAGTTCGCACGCCTTGCACACATCGTCCGCGGCGGCTCGCCCACACTTCGCGACCGTGTTCTCGCGGCAAAGATGGGTGTTGCGGCAGTTGACTTCCTCCTCGAGGGCAAGGAAAACGTGTTCGTCTGCGAGCGCGACGGCGAGATGGTTGCAACCGACATCCAGGAGGCGATCGTTATAGACAAGCTCTATAAGAGCACCTTTACTCCCGGAATGTCCGCTCCCGAGGCGCTTAATAACTACTCTCCCGAAAGACAGGCGGAGATGAAGGAATTCTGCGATATGAGAACGAAGGAAGTTGAAAAGCTCCTTAAGATCTCGGAGAGCATTTCAAACTACAAATAATCACCTGAAAGGCATACTGTATGAATAACGGTAATGACTTCGGATCCGCTCCGATCAGAAGCTACAAGAATCAGAATAAGCCAAATCCGGTCCGCACGGCACTCGTGCTTGTAATGACGGCGGTGATAATCGCGTTTGTCGTGATATTCATTATGTCGGTAACGGGAACGGGACTTTTCGCCGACAAAAAGGGCGGCGATAAGCCGAAGATCGACCCCCCGGCGGTGACTACCGACGGCAGCACAACGACGGACGGAAAGGGAGATGATACGCCCGATACTTCGGAATCCGACGACACCCTTAAGATGACCTTTATAAATAAGGATAGAGAGGGGCTCAAGCTCGGACTTCTCCAGCTTATAAATGAAGAGCATCTTTACGGCTTCAAGGAAGACGATCTCCTTGCCTCTCTTTATGAGAACCGCCCGAGCACGAAGTCATATCAGATATCGAAATCGACCCACATGCTGAAGTACGACGCGGTAGTTGCGCTCAACGAAATGATGGACGATTTCTATATCGTGACCAAATATAAGTATCTGAACATCAATAAGGCGTATTACGATTTTGATTCGCAGAAGAACCTCTTTGATAAGGGACAGACAGATACTCCCGCAGGCGCGAGCGACTGGCACAGCGGTGCGACCTTCCGTTTCAACGGCTATAATTCCGAAACGGGAAAGACGGTAAATATCACGACCGCAAGTGAGCCGAAGTGGATAAAGGAGCATGCACACGAGTACGGCTTCATCTTCCGCGCACCGAGCGACAAGAAAAATATCGTCGGCTATGCAGAGCCGTGGCAACTCCGTTACGTGGGAATGCCCCACGCGGAGTATATGTATCAGAATGAGCTTTGCCTTGAAGAGTATCTTTCGAAGCTTGCCGCGGACCACAACGGCGTGACGAACAGCTACACTCTTGAAAGCAAGGACGGAAATACCTATCAGGTATACTACGTTGAAGCACCTGAGGAAGGAACGCTTCGACTTCCCGTGCCGGAAAACCGTCCCTATACGGTAAGCGGTGATAATATGAACGGATTTATCGTAACGGTCACACTTGAGACCGGTACCCGCGCACCGCTTGAAACTCCCGCACCCGATACGAGCGCTCCCGACGCAACGAACTGATAAAAACAAATATCCCCCCGCATAGCGGGGGGTATTTCATTTTCGGGCGTAGCCCTAATACTACTGGCTGCGCACAAGTGCGCTTTAGTCCCACCTGCCAGCCATGCATTTGATACTTGCTACCCATAAATGGGTTCAGGGACGTTTCATTGCCTCCCTCCGGGAGGGAGGTGGATTTTTGCGAAGCAAAAAGACGGAAGGAGCACGCGATGAAAGGAATTATAGAGCGTTGCCCTTCTCATTAGGGCGGTTCTGTAAATATCTTCTATCGGACGTTTCTCGCCCGATGGCTCCTTCAGTCACCTTCGGTGACAGCTCCCGTAGGTTGCGCAGCAAACTACTCCGGAGTTGGAGCCATTGGCACAAACTACCCTTAAACTACATTTTTTCTTTACATCATTTCTGTTCATCGGTTAACCTTTTTTTGAACCACGCTCCTCACGCGTGGTTTTCATTCACAAATAAAAAAGAACGCCGTTCGGCGTTCTTTTTATTTGGTGAATCAGTCCTCGTAAACGCTGACGCGCTTCTTATCACGAGTCATATGCTCGAAACGGACCACACCGTTCGTGAGTGCGAAAAGGGTATCGTCCTTACCGCGACCTACGTTCTTACCGGGGTGGATGTGAGTTCCGCGCTGTCTGACAATGATATTGCCGGCGATTACGCTCTGGCCGTCTGCCTTCTTCGCACCAAGACGCTTGGACTCAGAGTCACGGCCGTTCTTAGTGGAACCAACGCCCTTCTTATGAGCAAAGAATTGAAGATTAAGCTTCAACATCGTTTCTTACCTCCGTTAATCGTTAAATGTGTTGCGCCGAGGCACCGTTAGTCCTCGACCTCGTTTACGTCAAGATATTCGTCGTAATCCTCAAGCATATCGATAAGCTGAAGGAAGTACGCACCGATAAGACCCGATACGGCGAAACGCTTCGTTTCGTCGTCGCTGTTCTCGGGGAGCGCGCTCGGCACTCTGACCTCGATATCAGCGGTGTCCTCGTCGATAGAATACTCAACGTTTGATTCGTAAGAGACCTCAATAGCATTTATGACGAGCATCGTCATAGCGGACACAGCCGCACAAACGATATCCTTACCGGCATCGTCGAATCCCGCATGACCGGTTTCTCTGAAGCCGTAATAAACGCCGTCTCTTTTGAAGAATGTGACCTTGATCATGTCAGATTAGCCGTTGATAGCGGTGATCTGAACCTTAGTATAAGGCTGTCTGTGACCGATCTTCTTCTTCTCATTCTTCTTTGCCTTGTAGCGAAGAATGTGGATCTTCTTGCCCTTGCCGTTCTTAACGACATTGGCAGTAACGGTAGCGCCCTCAACGTAGGGAGCGCCGCAGGAGAAAGAATCGTTTGCCGAAACTGCAAGAACCTTATCAAAGGTAACAGTTTCGCCTTCGTTTACGTCGAGCTTCTCTACGTAAACTACGTCGCCTTCGGAGACTTTGTACTGCTTTCCGCCGGTTTCAATAACTGCAAACACGAAAAGCACCTCACTTTCATTACGCGGATTTTAACCGCAGACTCGCTGATACGGGTAAGTACGAAGTACTTTTTATGACCCGTAGATCACGCGGCAAATGACATTATAACATTTAATTTATCGGTTTGTCAACAGATTTGAATATGCAAATGTAAACTTTCTGTAAACTCACTTATTTTCGATATTTTTGGCAGCGGTGAGGGTATTTTTCATCAGCATCGTGATGGTCATGGGGCCGACGCCGCCGGGCACGGGAGTGATAAAGGACGTCTTGGGAGCAACGGCGTCAAAGTCAACGTCGCCGCAAAGCTTGCCGTTTTCGTCGCGGTTTATACCGACGTCGATAACGACCGCGCCCTCTTTTACCATATCGGGAGTTACGAACTTCGCTTTTCCGATAGCCGAGACGAGAATGTCGGCACGGGCGCAGATCTCGGTTAGATTCTTGGTTCTCGAATGGCAGACGGTGACTGTACCGTTCGCGTGAAGCAGGAGCATCGCCTGGGGCTTACCGACGATGTTCGACCGTCCTATAACGACGCATTCCTTGCCGCTGACGTCAATTCCCGAGCGCGAAAGAAGCTCCATAACGCCTGCGGGAGTGCAGGGAAGGAAGGAGTGGTTTCCTATCATTATCTTTCCGACGTTAACGGGATGGAAGGCGTCAACATCCTTTTCGGGGCTGATGGCAAGAATGACCTTTTCCTCGTCAAGGTGCTTCGGGAGCGGAAGCTGAACGAGGATACCGTGTATCTGCGGACTGTGATTGAGCTGATCGATAAGACCGAGCAGATCCTCCATGCTTGTTTCCTCGGGAAGGGTATACATTTCCGAGTAGAAGCCGACCTCCTCGCACGCCTTGTTCTTGTTGCGAACGTAGACCTGCGACGCAGGGTCGCTGCCGACGAGAATGACGGCAAGTCCGGGACGGACACTCATTTTTTCTGTTTCTGCCTTGATCTCGGCGCGGATAGATGCCGATATTTCTTTTCCGTTGATTATGTTCATGGGTTTGTCCTTTCAGTCATCGTCCTCGTCGCCACTGTAATTGTCGGCGATCTCAAAAACTCCGTCGTCCTTCTTTTCTTCTGCTTTTTCTTCCTCTTTGACCTCGGCTTTTTCTTCCTCGGCTTTTTCTTCCTCGTCATTTGCTTCAAGCGCGGCCGTCTCCTCGTCCTTTTTGCGAAGGTGACGTACTATCTCCATAGCGGAAAGGAAGCAAGCTCCGATAAAGAAGCAGAGGAAGCCAATCACCTGCGATATGCGGAAGGAGCCGACGTAAAGCGAGTCGGTACGGAGACCCTCAATGAGCATTCTTCCGAAGCCGTACCAGGTCAGGTACATAACGAAGATCTGCCCGTCGTATTTTTTCTTTTTATAAAAGAGATTTATAAGTACAAATCCGAGGATGTTCCAAAGAGACTCGTAAAGGAAGGTCGGATGAACGTAAACCGCACTCGGGAATTCGTCGTTGCGGATACCCATTCGCCAGGGGAGCGTGGTAGGTCCGCCGTGCGCCTCGGCGTTGAAGAAGTTGCCCCAACGTCCGATCGACTGTGCGAGCATCACGGCAGGGGATATCATATCGAGCGCCTTGCCGAGCTTGATCTTCTTAAAGTAAGAAACGGCGATGACGGCAAGAAGCCCTCCGATTATCGCGCCGTAGATGGCGATTCCGCCCTCCCATATCGCGATACAGTTTTTGAAGGTCTCAAGAGGAGTGTCCGCCTTGTAGTCCTCGAACTTCGTCGCGACGTAGTAAATGCGCGCTCCGATAACGCCCGAGAGAACTGCCCAGATGGCGTAATCGAAAACGTCGTCCTGTTTGATATTTTCATTGTGCTTTGCGCGGTAGAGAACGTAGAGCACGGCGAGGATCATTCCGAAGGAAATGATGACTCCGTACCACATAACGGGACGGCCGAAAAGCTCAAAAGCTTGAGGGTTAACGGCAAATTCCTTTATCCCGAGGCCGGGAAACGATATATGATTCATATATTGTACCTCATAATGGTTCTACGACCGACATAGTGTACGCCTCGGGAACGAAAAGCTTTTTTGCAACGTCCTTGACGTAGTCGGCGGTAATATTTTTCACGTGATCCAAATAACCGAAGAGCTCGGCACCCTCGAGCGCGAAATCAACGATAAGATTGTTCGCGATTTCGTCCACGCTGTCGAAGCTCTTGATAAACGACGAATACAGAGCCCGTCGGCACCGCTCGAAGCTTTCGTCGGTGATGGCGTCGGTCAAGCCGTTTTGGGAGTATTCTTCAAATTTTTCGAAGAGCTTTTCGGGCTCGTCGGTGTCGGTAAACACCGAGAAGAAGGAAAAGGACTCGGTATGCTCGTACCAGGTGCTGAACGAGGGGGAGATGAGTCCGCCTTCGTATAGCGACGCGTAGAAATCGGACGATTTTTCGAAGCAAATGGCGGAAATGAGATCAAAGGCGATGCTCTTTTTAACTCTTTCCTCGGGATCGGGCGAAATGTCGGCGTCCTTTACACCGATACAAACGATCGGCTTCGATACCTGCATCCTCTGCACGACGCGTTTCTTGAACGCGGTATTCCCCTCGGTCACGGTCTGACTTGCGACGGGGATCGGCTCGATTCCGCTCAAGCACCTGTCCGCGACTGCAAGGACCTCGTCGAGCTCGGCTCGTCCGCAAACGCAGAGAGCCATATTTGACGGATTGTAGAACGCCTTGTGACAGCGATAGAGCGTTTCGGGCGTTATCTTCATTATCGACGGAACGGTGCCTGCGATGTTTATACGGACGCTGTTCCTTTCGTACAGACCCTCAAGCATTCCGTACTGAACGGCGTTAGAGGGATTGTCCTCGCCCATTCTTATCTCCTGGGCGATTATGCCTTGCTCCTTTTTGACGTTCTCCTCGGTGAAATACGGCGAGAAAACGGATCGGAGCAGTATCTCGAGCGACGGATAAAGCTCGTCTGTGCAGGAGCAGAGGTAAGCGGTCACGCGGAAGGACGTGTAGGCGTTTGCGTCAGCACCCGTGCGCGCGAATTTCACAAAGGTGTCCTCGCCGTCCTCGTTTTCAAAAAGCTTGTGCTCAAGAAAATGTGCAACGCCGTCGGGGACGGTCACGTATTCATTCTCGTCTCCGACCTTGAAGGTGTTGTCGACAGAGCCGAAGCGGGTCGCGATAAGACAGTAGGACGACGTCAGATCCTTCGGGAAAACGTATATTTTAAGACCGCTTTTGTGAGTGACGACCGAATACTGCTCGCCGAGCAGATCGTTTTTGACCGTTATCGGCTTATTCATAATCCTCGTCCTCACTTTCTCCGATGAGCGTTCCGTTAAGGAAATATACGGTATGAAGCTTCAGAGTTGAAGCGACCGACGCAATATCGGAAACGGTAATATCGGCGCATTTCTCGGCTAATTCCTCGGGAGAAATAAATCCGTTCCAACGTATCTGCGAGAAATACCAGTTTATGATTGCCATTTCGTCGTCGCAGACGCTTCTCCAGCCGCTGATGAGCGCCTTTCTTGCAGATTCGAGCTCCTCGCCCGTAACCTTGCCGCGCTTAATATCTTCAATTTCGTTTATGATGGCGCGCTCTGCAACGTCCTTGTTCTTGACCTCAATTCCGCTCGAAACTACGAGAGTGCCCTTCTGACGGTCGGGAAGCGCATAGCAGTAATAACAAAGCGAAAGCTTCTCGCGGACGTTCATAAAGAGCTTCGCGGTCGGCGAGCTCGAAAGAACGCCGAGGAAAAGATTGAAGGACGCCGAGACCTCGGGCGTCGGACGGATAGAGGTCGTAAAGCCGAGGGAAAGCTTGCCCTGCTTAACGGGCTGATCCTCGGTCACGTTATTGACGGTGTCGGCGGGCGCGATGGGAGTGACCTCGGCTTCGGCGCAGGGCGTTCTGCCCTCACGCACGAAGAGACGGCGGCAGTCATTCTCGAGCGCATCTTGATCGAATACACCGGCGCACCATATTTCGATACGGGCAGTGTTTATAACGCTGCTCAGATGCTTCGTAAGCGCTTCGGGAGTTACCGCCTCGATCTGTTCGATGGTTCCCGTGTCGGGGATCGACGACGCGTCGCCCTTTCCCATCTCCTCAACACAGCGGCGGATGGCGTAAGAGCCCTTGTCGTTTATCGCCGCCCTTACGCGGTCGGCAAGCGTCCTCTTTTCGCCCTCGACGTACTCTGCTTTAAGCACGCCGTTTTCAAGAAGCGGTTTATTCATAAGCTCCGACATAAGGGAAAGTATCTGCTCCGTTACGTTCGTGCCCTCGGTGTACGATGCACGAAGCGGGTAGGAGGTGAAACCGAAATACTGCGTGTCGCCGAAGCGCCCGACGGTGCTCTGAAGCTCCGAGCGGTAAAGCATCTGAAGCTCCTTTACGATGTCCGTCATCGTCGGCAGACGCAGACATCCCCTTTTGAGTACCGACGGAAGCAGAGCATTGAGCGCCGCCGTCTCCTCCGCCATCGGGCAGAGGAAACGGACGGTTATGCAGTTCGTCTTAAATTTATCGGTCGGTATGATATTCAGTGCGACTCCGTCGCCTATCATTTTCCTTATCGGTAGCATAGGTTTATCCTTTCGGGAATTACTCCTACTATTTTACTGCAATTCGGAGGAAATTTCAACCGTTATTTCGAGTAAATGGTAATTTTTATCAAAATAAAATAAATTGTTTACATTTTTGCCGTCGAGGATATACTGCGTCCTTTCGCCGCGGTGGGCGGTGATCTCGTAGGTCGTGCCGAGGTGAGTGAAAACTACCGAATAGCAAGGCAGACGCTCGGAGAGGGTGGGACTTACCGTGAAGGCGTCGCCCTCGATGACGATGCCGAGGATAGACGCAAAGACCGCGTTAAAGAGCCAGCCGGCAGAGCCGGTGTAGAGCGACCAGCCGCATCTGCCGACGCTTTGGGGCGCGCCCGACACGTCGCCTGCAACGAAATAGGGCTCGCCGCGGTAACGCTCGGCACCCTCGCGGCTTTGGCAGATCGACGCGGGATTTATCGCCGTCACCGCCTCGGTCGCCTCGTCGTTCATTCCGATCTCCGTCATCGCCATTACCGCCCATGCGGCGGCGTGAGTGTACTGTCCGCCGTTCTCGCGGATGCCGCCAGGATAGGAGGATATATAGCCGACCTCGCGCTCGCTTGGACGCGAAAAGGGCGGAGAAAGGAGCAAAAACGTGCCGTTTTCGGGCAAAAAGAGACGCTTAAACGCCGTTTTAAGTGCAGTTTTTGACCGTTTTTCGTCGCATTTTGCAAACACAGAGAACGCCTGCGGAAGAATATCGGTAAAGCCGTCACCGCCTATCGGCGTGCCGTCAGAGAAGAAGGCGCGGAGATATTTGTCGCTGTCAAAGCACTTTTCGACCGACGCGATCAGCTCGTCTCGGATGCGTCGGTATTTTGATGCGCCCGAAAGGTCGCCCATTCGTGTTGCTATCGGCGCGAAGGAGTCAAGGACGACGGAGAGGAACATTCCGAGCCATACGCTTTCACCGCCGTCTTGTCCGACCTCGTTCATTCCGTCGTTCCAGTCGCCACCGCCCATTAAGGGGAGTCCGTGAGAGCCGAGCTCGAGCGAGCGTTCTATCGCCTTTACGCAGTGAATATAGAGGGACGAGCGGTATTTGCTTTTTTCGGGACGCTCGTAGCGGTCGCGTTCGTTATCGCGAAGCGGAGGCGAGACGATATAGGGAAGCTCGATGTCGAAAATTTCATGGTCGCCCGTGAAGGACGCGTATTTTGATGCAACGTATGGGAGCCACAAAAGGTCGTCCGTGTACTGAGTGCGAACGCCGCGGCAGACGCCTCTTGTGACGTGCCACCAATGGTTGACGTCGCCCTCCTCGTACTGGCGGCAGGCGCAGCGCAGAATGTGAGTTCTTGCGACCGACGGTGCCGAGAGCATTATAGAAAGGCAGTCCTGAAGCTGATCGCGGAAGCCGTATGCGCCGCCCGACTGATAGAAGCCCGTCCGTCCGTAGAAGCGGCAGACGAGCGCCTGATAGGGAAGATAGTATTCGGTCATTACGGAGAGGTAACGGTCGGGCGAGGTCATTCTGAGCGACGGAAGAAGTGAAGAAACGTGCTTTTCGTATTCTTCTGCGCAGTTTCGGAAGCTTTCGCGGGTCTTATATTTCCTCATTACCGTATCAAGGACCCTCGTCCGTCCGCTCGGAAAGGCACCGAGGAGAAAGCAGACGGTGTTATCAAACTCACGCTTGTAAAGGAACGCCGTGTCGGGGCAGTCCGATACAGTCGGAGTGTATACGGTGAGCTCGTCGAGCATCTCGACCCTTATCGGACGGTTTCGCCGTTCGATGTCGCCGAGGACGGGACGTATGCGATACTCTGTCTTTATATCGGCGCTTCCGATATAGGTCACGGTGACCGCCTTACAGGGGAGCTTCGGATCGATGCTCGCCGTGACTGTATAAGATACGGGCCCCGCCTTACCCTCCCATACCGCTTCTCCGCGGTTGAACGACACGGTGTGCGAGCAGGCGACGAGGTCGTATTCGGCGTCAGCCACCGTCGCGATAAGGCGTTCACCGTTCAGGTGACGGCGCAGATCGGGGATATACGCGGTTATTCTTCTTTCGTGGCTGTTGCCTATCCAGGTGTAGCCGAGCGAGGAATCGGTCACGAGAGTGCCGAAGTGATTAAAGGCGTAAACGTAGGAATGGGGCAGCTTCTTGCCGCCTCGTTCCGATTTGAGAAGCGTGAAGCCGTTTTCGGTAAAATATCCGCCGTGAACGTGGAGGGCGTCCTTCGGGGGATAGCTTTTGACCCTCGTCACCGCCGTTATCGGCTGGGTCTTATGGGTGCGTTCGCCTCTGTTTTTTATAACGAAGGCGTCAAGAGTGAAGGCGGTGTCAAGCTCTGCCGTGACCGACGCCGTGTTTTCAAAAAGGTCGCGGTCATTTTCGCCGTCGATAAGGAATATTCCGCCCTTCAAAAAGAAGCCGGCGGCACATTCGTTTACCGCTTCGATAAGAGCCGATCTCGTCTTCGACATATATTCTCCGCCGTCGTCGTAAAGGACGGCGGTGTCGAGCTTTATTCCGCTCAGATTTAACTGCTTGTGGCAGAGGACGAAAAGCTTGAACCACTTATATGCGGGCGAGCTTCGCGAAAAATCGCGTCCGAGTGTGATAGTCATTATCGGGTTGTCGCCCGAAATTCCGTGGCGCCAGAAATCCGAAACTGCGTAGCTTCCCCTCGGAGTTCTCTTTTTCGGAACGAGCAGGGAGGACAGTATCTCACAAAGAAGAGTCTTATAGCGCGGGTCGGACGTCACGGCGGGGAAGCCGTTGTTCTTCGACTTAATCGCCTGCTCGGCGATATGCGCGCCGTTTTTACCTCTGCCGTCCTTTATCTCCTTTCGGGCAAGGGTAAGGCGCGAAAGCGTTTCTTCCTTGCTCCGTCCGACGGCGATGAGAATATTGAGAAGATATTTTCCGTTCGTCTGCGACGTCTTTTTCACTGCACAGAACGGCTCGGAAAAGGCGCCCGTTTCGTTATCAAATTCCTTTTTTATCAGCGCTTCAATATCGCTTTCGCTAAACATTTCGGGAAGGATATCGCGCCCTGTTATAAATTCCTCGCCGCCGCTTCCGCTCTCAAAGGAGACCGCGAAGCATCTTTCACCGTCCTCGGCGCTCTTTTCCTGCTTTCTGTATAAAAGCGCGCGTTCCTTTTCGCAGTATTCGGATACTACCATAATGTCACAGTATGGAGGATGCGAAAGGCGGTCCGCGTTTGGCGCGATGGTCGGGAAAAGCACGAGCATCGGGGTAACGGTCTTTACGTGTCCCTCGACCGATACGCTCATGACGAAGGTCTTTGACCTCGGAAAGAGTGAAAGCGACATTTCGGAGATGAAACGGCGCGTATCGTATACTCTTGCGATCCTGCCGTTACCGTCCTTCGGCTTTCCGCTCATCAGGTCGAAGGTCGTATTGTCGACCGACATGATAAGACGCGGACGGTATATCCGCCCGAAGGTGAACGGGTCAAGCGTGATCTCGCCCTTTAGCGCCGAAAGACGAAGCATATCCCCCATCATGACGGCGGACGCTCCGCCCTCGGATATCAGAGAGGCGCTTTCATTTTCGCTCGGTCTATCGAGCGCGAAAAGACGCGGAAGCGGCTCGGGTATTACCGTTTTTTTCGCTACTGAACGCTTGCGCTTGATGGAAACTGCGTTTTTCGGCACTCTCTCGGTGAGAAGTCCGAGCGCCGACGAGCAGTATGGGTCGGACATAAAGGCGCGGACGAATACCTCGTTCAGACACGCATTCGCGATGGCTGTAAGCGACATTCCGACGTGGTGCGACATCTGGCTTTTTATCACCGCGTAGCCGTGGCCTACCCGCTCGGGCGTCATATCGAGTGCCTCGTAGAAGCCGTACTCACCGTACATTCCCTTTCTTTTCAGACGCTTGAGGTTCGATATCGCCGCGGCTCTGTCAAAGGGCAGGGCAAGGAAGGACGAATAGGGTGAGACTACCTTCTCCTTGTCAATTCCGTTTTTGAGAGCGAGCGACTGAACGCCGAACGCCTTGTACTGATAATTCAGGTCTCGGTCGAAATCGAAGTATCCGCTCTCCGAGCGTCCCCAGACGCCGTGGCAGACCGTTTTCTTCTGCTCTCTCACCGCGCTTGACAGCGCCTCGTAGGAGAGCGAGCCGCGTACTGTCGGAGTCAGAAGCGACGGCATAAGGTATTCAAAGGCGGTTCCCGTCCAGGAGGTCAGGGCAGTGTATCCGCCGATCACGGTCGGTATACGGCGCAGATATCTCCAATGCTCGCGCGGAACGTCGCCGCGTGCTATTGCGTAGAAGGACGTAGTTCTTTCCTCGCTCGTGAAGAAATCGTAGCACGGCGGGTCGTTTTCAAGCTTTTCGGGGTTTATTCCGATAAGCATAAGCTTTTTCTTTTCGTTATACAGGTATGAAAAATCGGCGTCCTTTATCAGCTTTTCTGCCTTCTTTATTATTTCGTCACGGCGCCCGTCCTTTTCAAAATCGGAGCGTAAAAGCTCCTTTAGTGCGACGAGGGCGGTTATAAGGTTGCCCGAATCGACGGTAGACACGTAGCTTTGCCCCAGAATGAAAAGCGTTTCGGTATCGTACCAATTATATAGATGCCCGTGCCACTTCGGGAGGTGCATTACCGTGTTCAGCGTGTTATCAATACGGGAAAGCGCTTCCTTTTCGTTTATGAGCCCGAGCTTTGCCGCGGCGCAGACCGAGAGCAGATAAAGACCGATATTCGTCGGCGACGTCCTGTGCGCGACGCGCTCGTCGGGGGTGAACTGAATATTGTCGGGAGGGAGGTGGTTTTCCTCCTTGTTTACTCTTTCCGAGAAAAATTTCCAGGAGTCGCGCGCGTATTCTCGGAGTAGCTTTTCATCGCTTTCCGATATTTTTTCGGGCGTTTTGAAGGGCTTGCCGAGAATATGGCAGGCGAACGGGAAAAGAAAGGTCAAAGCGCCGAGTATCTTAAGCGGCAGACGGGGACAGAAGATAAGAAGCGAAAGTCCTACCGCCATTGAGGGGAGCATCGAATAAAGAACGAGCGGAAGTCCCTTTATGCCGTCACTTTCCGACGCCGTCTTCCATTCGAGGAGCTTTTTGCGCGAAAACAGTGCTCGGTAGCCGGCACGGAGGATCGCGTCGGCGTTTCTTATTGCCGTATGGGTAAGAGAGGAAAGGGAATAGATGAAGTTGAGCAGCGCCGAAAGTGATGCGGGGATAAGATGTGAAAAGAAGCGTCTGCCCGTGCTTTTCAGCGTCGATATTATCGATAAGAAAAACGGTATCACAAGATAAGCCAGCGCGAGAAGCGAGATATACGGCGAAAGATGGCTCGGACGGAAAATGCAGAGAATAAGCGCGGCAAAGGCGGATATCGGCACAAGTGCGCGTCGGACGTTGTCGTATATCTTATATACCGAGAGGGGAGAGATCGGGTTGCGGTACTGCTTTCCGTTTTCATCTTTACAGTATTTCCCGGCAAAGGCGAGCGCCTGGACGTCGCCTCTTATCCATCTGTGGCTTCGGTCGAAGGATGAGAGCGGGCTTTTCGGTATATCGTCGGTAAGGGTTATATCTGTCACGGCGCCCGCACGGAGGCGGCTTCCCTCAAGCAGGTCGTGGCTGAGCACCGCCCCGTCGGGGAACGCGCCGTCGATAAGCGACGAATATGCGTCGAGATCGAAGATGCCCTTCCCGCAGAATATGCCCTCGCCGAATATGCTCTGGTAGGTCTCGTAGGACGCGCTTGCGTATACGTCGTCGCTTCCGTCGGAGGTCAGTACCGTATACGGCGTCTTTTCCGCCGAGAGCAGAGACGCCTCCATCTTCGGCTGAAGGATCGCGTGTCCCTTTATTACTCTGCCGCCCTTTATGACGGGCTTGTTGGACGGATGGAGCATCGTGCCGACGAGGTCGGTGACTGCCCCCGTATAAAGGCGCGTGTCGGAGTCGAGCGTTATTACATATTTAATATCGGAAAGGGGCGTCGGATCACCGCAAAGGACGCGGATCGAGGTCTCATTTCCCTTGAGGTAACGCGTCAGCTCTATTATCGCTCCGCGCTTCCGCTCCCAGCCCATATATTTATCCTCGCTCGGCGCGTAGCGTCGGTCTCTTACGAACAGTATTATATTCGTGCCGTATATTGAGTTCATTTCGTCGACGGCGTCGGCTATTCTGTTTTCGGTGTCACGGTCGGTGGGGGACGTCGGGCTGTCCGCCTCCTTTAAGTCGCAGAGAAGTCCGAAATAGGCGTTTGCGTCCTTGTTTGCGTAGGCGCAGTCGCGTATCTTTTTGCAAAGCTCAAGGTCACTCTCCTTGCCCGTCAGAAGCGATGTTATTACCGTTAAGGTCCTGGCGTCGTCGGGAATGCTTTTAAGCTTTTTCTTCGGGATCGGGACGGTCCTTACGAAATGTGAGAATATATAGTCGGTAAGCTGCTTCGCGCCCTCCGACATCGGAAGCAGCGTAAACAAAAAGAAGGCGGGATTTTTCGTCACGGTAAGAGTTACGACGGAGAAAGCCGCCGTCATTATTCCGAGCACGGGAAAATACAGCCGCGATGCAACGCTTTTTTCATGCTCAAACGGGTCTCGCGAAAGGAAGAGCGTCGCTGCCTCGCTTTCGCTTATTTTGCGTCGTTTGGCAGAAACGGTCACCTGCCTGCGGCATTCGTTTTTGGTGTCTGCGTCACAGCTTTTGAAGTATTTGCTCTCCGACAGTATTCTTTCCGCCTCTGAAAGCTCGTAATAAAGCCCGTCGATCTCGATGGAATAAAGTGTCTTCAGATAATCGACCGTCTTTGCCAGCAGCTCCTCCGTCGGCGGCGCCTCGCCAAGAGCAACGAGCGCGTTTATTACCGCATAGGTGTAAAAACGGGACAGCTCCTTGTAGCTTACGTTATCGCCGACTGCTTTGGTTATTTTCTTTGGATCGGTCGTAAAGACCGGTGAAACCGTCTTTTTTACCGATTCGAAAAACCTCGGGCAGTCGATCTTGCCCTTCAGCTTTTCCGTGTACGGAAAAATGAGCGGGAATATTTCGGAGCTCCCGTATTTTTTGTAAAGAGATCCTGTCAGAAGCTTTATATTTATGCGGCGGTTTTTCATAACGTACCCTTTCGCTTATAATTATTAAAATTATTATCGGCGGGTTTTATGAAAATTATGTAAAAAGCCACCGCGGAAGCGGTGGCTTTTATCATTCTTTTTTCGGTAGTTGTTTTCTTTTGAGTATGTTTCGGAAAAATGCGTTCACGACTGCGACCGTGACTGCTATTATTCCCGAGATGATAAGCGTTTTCGTTCCCTCCGACGCGAAGCCGTTCATGTCGCTTTGCACGAGGCAGAGCATCGTTCTGTAAAGACCGAGTCCGGGGACGAGGGGGATGACTGCGGGGAATATGAATATCGTTGCCGGCATTTTGCAGGCACGCGCGAGCACCTCTGCGGAAAGCGCCGCGAAGCAGGATGCGGCAAGATAGCCCATATATTCGGAATCTATCGACAGGAACACTACTCTGTATATGATGTAGGTCAGTGCCGAAGACAGTGAGGACATCCAAAGCGCTTTTTTCGGAAGCGACATTATAATGCAGTAGAATATCGTTGCGCCGAAGCAGGCAACGAAGTCGCGGAGGTAGTAGATAAGCATTATATCACACCCCCCATATTCATATAAGCTATCAGCACGACGCCGACGCCGCTTGCGATGCCGACGGCGATCAGAAGCGTCTCAACGACTCGTACCGTTCCCGATATAAGGTCGCCCATTACTGTGTCGCGTATGGCGTTCGTGAAGGACAGACCGGGAAGAAGCGGCATTATCGAGCCGATTATTATACAGTCGAAATTCCCGATTCCCGAGAAATGCACCGACGCAAGCGTGGCGAGCGCGAGAATTACGGACGATACGAAGGTCACCGTGAACTGATATGCGTTTTTGAGCCGTGAGGAGAGTCCCACCCACTGCGCGAGTGCGGTGGCGCCGAACGCGACGAGCATATCGAACAAGCACTCCCATCCGAGAGTCGGCTCAAAAAGAAGCGCGAAGAGCGCCGCCGAAAGTCCCGATGCGAGGATAACGGCACTCTGGGAATAGAGCATACTTGAACGGAGCTTCAAGAGGTTTTCGTAGAGCTTTTCGAGGGTTATTTTACCTGCCGAAAAATCGCGCGAGTACGCGTTTGCTCTTTCGACCTTGTAGAGGTTTACGCCTCTGACCTTGATTCTTGCCGCGGCTGATATTTTTTTGCCCTCGCAGTTTTTGACCGTGAGGAACGCGCCTGTCGGAAGAACTATTGCCTCGGCATCTCTGCCGCCGCTTTTACAGATTATCGTTGCGATCTCTTCCGCACGTGATGTCTCGCCGCCGCTCTCAAGCACGATGAGCGCCGCGAGCTGTGCGGTATCTAAGAGGAGATCGGTATTTTCTACACAGTTATTCATATTGAATCTGCCACCGTTACGCTTTTGAGCTTATTGGCTATCGTCATTGAAATGTCGTCGAAAACGCGGTTGAAGAAGCAGTCGCAATGCTCGTTTACGCCGTCGTGACGGCAGACGAAGTCGTCGCCGAGGCATTTTGACATTACGATGGGTCCTTCAATTACCTCGAGTATGTCGAGAAGCGTTATCTCCTTTGGGTCGCGCGAGAGGGCATAGCCGCCGTTTGCACCCTTTTTCGACATTACGAGTCCGTTTGTTACGAGCTTGCCGAGGATCTTGAGCGTAAATCTTTGAGGTACGGAGGCGCTTTCCGCGATGGTCGACGCGTCGGTGAGCTCACCTTTACGGGCGAGTGCGCGCATTATGCGGAAGGCGTAGTCGGTTTCCATGTTTATTTTCATTTTTGCGTCCTGGTTTTTTGGGATAAGTTTGTAGTATGATTATATTATTGATATCGAAATTTGTCAAGATGAGTTTTTTCGCATTTCTTTTCTCGTGAAAAGAAACGCTCGCAAAGAAACACGCCAAGGGGACAACCGACAAAAAACGCGAATGCGTTTTTTATACGTTTTCCCCTTTGGAATTCCCTTTCGGATTAAGGAAGCTTCGATACGTTGTCTTGCCTTCCCCTCAGGGGAAGGGGACCACCGAAGGTGGTGGATGAGGTGTTCGGGTGCGATGTAACATTGTTTTTTAACGGCGGGAGCGCGTGGGGTTCCCCGAAGCGAATGAAATGAGCTTTGGGGGTTCCGAGCTTGCTCCCGATCGTTTGCAACAGAGTCAAAAGAAAACACCGCCTCGGCGGTGTTTTTTATATTATTTCTTTGTTTGCTTACGGCAGATGATGACGTATACCGCGGTGAGGACCATGACCGAACCTATGAGGATCGCGAACATTATGCCCTCGGAGAGGTTATGCCCGAAAAATTCGGGCTTTGCGTCAAAGGCGGTCTTAAGACCCTCGATGGCTTCTCTCGGTATCTTGCCGTCGAGCTCCTTATAGACGCCCTGCATCAGGTGCAGATGGAGGAGCGCCGTTCCGTAGGTACCGGGGAGCAGGGAAATGAAGGTCCTTATTGCCGGTGCAAATTCCGAGATCGGCATATATGCGCCGCATATAAATCCGTAGACCGAGCTCACGATCGTGCCGACTGCCGACATCTGTCCCTGTGTAGAAAGGAAGTGGCTGATTATCGACGAAAGCGACGTTCCGAAAAGCACGAGAAGGACGGTATCGAGCACCGTCATAAGTGCGTCGTAAAACGAGAGGTACCAACCCGTGAACGCCATTATCGTAAAGCATACGACGAGGGCGAGAAAGCAGATTATCAGCGTAGAAATAGCCGACGCCGCGTAGTAGGAGAGCGAAAGGACGGTCGTGGAAACGGGCGAAACGTCGATATCGGAGCGGCTTCCGTTCACCTTGTCCTGGACCATAAGGAGGTTAGAGCAGAACGATATCGTGACGGTGCAGACGCCTAGAAGCGACGAGAACAGCCAGCCGTTCACAAATGCGTTTTCGAGCGATTTTGAGATCGTCACTCCTTCGGGGATCGCCGAAGCGAATGCGTCGCGGTAGACCTCGCCGAGGAAGGTGATGAAGAGCATTATGAGTATAAGCGGAGTTATCAGGGAGGTGAAGAACGCTCCCTTATCGTTGAAGAACAGCTTTACGTTTCTTCGGATCAGTGCGCGAAGTGTTTTCATTTTGACTCACCTCCGTTCAGGTGCTTGCCCGTGACGGTAAGGAAAACGTCGTCCATTTTTCCCTTCGTCAGCTCGTAATCGCGGAAAAGATCGGGATTCTTCAGTATAAGCTTTGTCGCGACGGAGGTATCACCCATATAGATCTTGAAGCCGCCGTTTATCTTGGTATAGGGCAGGTTGAATGCCTTGACGTCATCCTCGCTTACCGAATAGAGCGTGAGCGCGTCGGCGGAAAAGCGGTTTCTGAGGTAGAGCGGAGAACCCTCGGCGGCGATCCTTCCCGCATCGAGAATGACTACGTTATCCGCCTCTGCCGCCTCCTCCATATAGTGGGTGGTTAAGAAGACGGTTATTCCCTCGGTCTTGCGAAGCTCGTCTATAACGCGCCAGACGGTCTGTCTCGTCTGCGGGTCAAGTCCCGTCGTCGGCTCGTCGAGAATGAGAAGCTCGGGACGGTGTATCATCGCGCGTGCGATGTCGATACGGCGTCTCTGTCCGCCCGAAAGCTTGCCGACGGGTCGGCGCATAAGTCCTTCGAGCTCGAACATCTCGGAAAGCTCGGAAAGGCGCTTTTCGAACGCTTTTCCGGTTATTCCGTAGAGCGCGGCGCGGCTTCTTAAGTTTTCGTATACCGAAAGGGGCTTATCGAGAACAGAGTTCTGAAACACGACGCCGATGCGCGATTTGATCGCGTTCGGATCGTCTTCTATCCTCTTACCGCCGATCACGACCTCGCCCCCGTCCTTTTTGATGGATCCGCAGATGACGGAGATCGTCGTGCTTTTTCCCGCGCCGTTAAGACCGAGAAAGGCGAAAAGCTCGCCCTTTTTGACCGAGAACGATATCCCGTCGACGGCTTTTACTTCTCCGAAGTATTTTTTCAGGTTGGTTATTTCGATGATGTTTTCCATGTCTTTACCTTATATAGAATATTGCGTTTTCGCTGTGCGCAACGCCGTTTTTTAAGTATTCATATATCTTTCCGTCGGTGGCAAATCCGAGGGAAAGGTAGAGCCCGTTTGATACGGGATTGTTTTCGTCTGCAAGGACGGTCGTGATAAGTCCGTCACCGACAATCTTTTCGGCAAGGGCGGAAACGAGCGCGGCGGCGTAGCCGCGTCCGCGCTTTTCGGGGAAGGTGTAGACGGTGTTTATCCGCGCGTATCTTTCGCCGATAAACGCTATGCGCGCGATGGCACAGACGCCGCCGTCATCCCAGAGATAAAGCCCGTTATTCTCCTTTTCTGCAAGGGCTTTTATCTCTTTTTCGCTTGGCTCAAGCCCGAGTGATGCCGCCATTTGCGCAAGAAGGAGCGGCGCTTCGGGACGGCCTTGCGCGGGGATCATTCTTCCGCTCGCGCCTCTTTTTTCGGGCTTGTTACAGACGTATAGATTATAGGTTTTCAGCGTGTGATCGGGAAGCTCCTTGACCTCGCTTGAGATCACGGTGCTTTCGTCAAATTTTGTTAAATGCTTTTCGTTTTTCATGGTAGCTTTATTATACCACGCTCCATTTGCCGTGTCAACGGCCGAACTCCTTGACTTTTTTACCGAATGAGGGTATAATTGATGGAGAAATGTGTCGAAAGGAGGTAACGGTATGGATAAATATCCGCTTATAACCAGAGCCGAGAATAACGATGAGCTCAAAAAAATGGGCAAGGACGAGCTTCCCGAGCTCTGCTCCGAGATAAGGGAATTTCTTATCGAAAAGGTGACGGAAAACGGCGGTCACCTCGGATCGAACCTGGGTGTCGTTGAGCTTACCGTTGCGCTCCACAGAGTATTTGATTTCCCGAACGACCATCTGATATTCGACGTCGGCCATCAGTGCTACACGCATAAGATACTGACAGGCAGACGAAGCGGCTTTGACAAGCTCCGCCGCCGCGGCGGAATGTCGGGCTTCACGAAGCGCGAGGAGAGTGAGTACGACTGCTTCGGTGCAGGACACAGCAGTACGTCGGTCTCTGCCGCCATCGGATTTGCCGAGGCGGAAAGAATGAACGGAAGCGACAAGTATACCGTTGCCGTTCTCGGAGACGGCGCGTTTACGGGCGGAATGGTACACGAGGCGCTCAACAACTGCCGACGCGACCTGAAGCTTATTATAATCCTGAACGAAAACGAGATGTCGATCTCGAAAAATACGGGCGCCTTTGCTTCGCTTATAGCGAAGATCCGCGCATCGAAAAACTACTACAAGAATAAAAGACGTACCGTTAAGGTCATCAAGAAGATACCTCTTATCGGCAGATGGCTTTTCGCGCTCATCAAAAAGATAAAGCAGGGAATAAAGAACAAGCTTTACAGAAGTAATTATTTCGAGGATCTCGGGCTTTACTACCTCGGCCCCGCCGACGGAAACGACGGAGCCAAGGTCGAGCGGCTTCTTCACGAGGCGAAGAACGCTTCGCAAAGCACGGTAATTCATCTGCGTACAGTCAAGGGCAGAGGATATATGCCTGCAGAAAAAGACCCCGGCTCATTCCACAGCGTTTCGCCGAAGGGAACGGTCAAGGAAAAGAATTTCTCGGCAAAAATGGGCGAGGTGCTGACCGAGCTTGCCTCTGAAGACGAAAAGGTTTGCGCCGTAACTGCCGCAATGGCGGCGGGAACGGGTCTTGTCGGCTTTGAAAAGGCGCACCCGAACAGATTTTTTGACGTCGGTATTGCCGAAGAGCACGCGCTTACCTTCTGCGCAGGACTTGCCGCGAACGGCTATAAGCCGTATTTTGCGGTGTATTCGTCGTTTTTGCAGAGAGGTTACGACAACCTCATTCACGATATCGCGCTCCAAAATCTCCCCGTGACCGTGCTCGTTGACCGCGCGGGAATAAGCGAGGGCGACGGTGCGACCCATCACGGAATTTTCGACGTTTCGTTCCTTATGCAGATACCGAATATGTCGGTCTTTGCTCCCGCGTCGTTTGTGTCTCTTGAGCGAATAATGAAAGAGACGGCGGATATAAATTCCCCCGTCGCGGTAAGATACGCAAACTGCGGAGATATTAAGGAGTTTTCGGGCTTCGACCGCGTTTCGGATCACGTTTACAGAAATTTCGACGGCGAACGTGAAAACATAATAATCACCTACGGAAGGATCGTTTCGGAAGCGCTTATAGCGGCGTCCGAGCTTCCGTCCTGCGGAGTTATACTCATTGAACAGCTCAAGCCGGTAAAGCCGATCTGCGACGTTTTGAACGGCATACTGCCGAAGGGCGTAAGGAAGGTCGTTTTCCTTGAAGAGGGAATTAAAAACGGCGGCGCCGGAATGGTATTTTCAAAGGAAATGTCGCTGCCTAAGGGATGCTCATACGTTCACCTCGGAATCGACGACGTGTTTGATACGCCGCTTGCCACGGGAGATGTTTATTCCGACTTCGGCATCGGGGGAAGCGATATTGTCAAGATAGTGAAGGACCAATAAAAAAAGGACGGTAAAAGCCGTCCTTTTTTGCAGCTCTTTGCTTGACTTTTTCTACAATATATGATATTATACAGTGGGTGTCCATGCACCCGTTTGTTTGTGCGCCCAAAAATACTTATACTGCGAACCGATGGAGGATGACAAGTGTCTTCGGAGAGAATACATAACGTTTTAGCGTATCTACGCAATATAGTACCGAAAAAACCTAACAAGATCGCTTTTTCGGACGGCGAGCTTTCGCTCACCTTTTCTGACGTTTACGACCGCGCCTGTCGCATCGGCTCGTATCTGAACGAAAACGAAATATATAAGCGCCCCGTCGTTGTCTTTATGAGAAAATCGCCGCGCGAGGTAACTGCCTTTTTCGGGGTTATCAGCGGCGGCTGCTTCTACGTTCCGATAGACGAGGAAATGCCGCGCGACCGTATCCAGCTTATACTGAATAACGTGCGTTCGCCTCTCGTTATCTGCGACGAGGACACGCTTCCCGTTGCGTCGAATTTTGATATTCCGGACGGGAAAGTCGTCCTTTATGACGAAATATTAAAGACAGAGCCGGATCATGAGGCGATCGACGGTATCTATGCGCGTTCGCTTGACATTGATCCGATATACATAGTTTTCACGTCGGGCTCGACGGGAATCCCGAAGGGAGTTGCCGCTTGCCACCGCTCGGTCATCGACTATATCGAGCAGCTTTCCGAGGTGCTCTCCTTTAACGAAAACACAGTTTTCGGAAATCAGACGCCGCTGTATTTCGACGCGTGTCTGAAGGAGCTTTACCCGACGCTCAAATTCGGCGCGACTACCTACCTTATCCCGAAAACGCTATTCTCACAGCCCGTAGCGCTTCTTGAGTATCTTAACAAGCATAAGATAAACACGGTCTGAGGGGTCGGTTCGGCGCTTACTATGGTAAGTGCGTTCGGTACGTTTGATATTATCAAGCCGGAATATCTGCACACCGTTGCATTCGGCTCGGAGGTGTTCCCGATAAAGCAGTTCCGACTCTGGAAAAACGCGCTTCCGAACGCGTCGTTTACGAATCTCTACGGTCCGACTGAGGGAACGGGAATGTGCTGCTACTTCCACGCAGACAGAGACTTCGAGGACGGCGAGGCGATCCCGATCGGAAAGCCCTTCCGTAACAGAGAGATCCTGCTTCTGACCGACGACGGCAAGCTTGCCGAGCAGGGTCAAGAGGGTGAAATTTGCATCCGCGGTACCGCCGTCACTCTCGGTTATTATAACGATCCCGAGCGCACCTCAAAGGCGTTCGTTCAGAATCCGCTCAACAGTGCCTATCAAGAGATCATCTACAAGACGGGTGATATGGGTAAGCTGAACGAGCGTGGCGAGCTTGTTTTCGTTTCGCGCCGCGACTATCAGATAAAGCACATGGGACACCGCATCGAGCTCGGCGAGATCGAGGTCAGCGCGAATATGATAGAGGCGGTACAGATGGCAGCTTGCATCTACGATAAGACAAAGGGCAAGATCGTTCTCTTCTACGTCGGCACCTGTACCGAAAAGGAGCTTACGGTCGCGCTTAAGGAGCGCCTGCCGCGTTATATGATACCGAACAAGCTCATTCGTCTTGAAACGATGCCGTTGACTGCCAACGGAAAGCTCAACCGCGTTGAGCTGAAAAATAACTTCGAAAATAATATTTACTGAAAAGGATAAAAATCATGGAAAAGCTTCTTGAAATTCTTACCGATCTTCACTCCGACGTTGACTTCGAGACCGAGGAAAACCTTATCGACGACGGCATTCTCGATTCGATGGACATCATCTCGCTCATCACCGAGATCAGCGAGGAGTACGACGTTACCATCACCGCAAAGGACATCATTCCCGCAAACTTCAACTCCGCAAAGGCACTTTACGCACTTATCGAAAGACTTTCCGACGAGGACTGATTTAACTAATGCTTTTTACTTTGTATGAATTTTTGGGATTTTGCGCAGTTCTTTTACTGCTTTACTACATAATCCCGAAAAAAGCACAGTGGCCCCTGCTTTTGATCGCAAGCTATGCGTTCTACTTTATAGCAGGGCCGCAGTTCCTTCCCTTTATCGCGGCGACGACCTTGACGGTCTATCTGACTGCCCGCTTAATGCAGAGCATCGCGGATAAGCAGAGCGCCTATCTTAAAGCGCATAAGGAAGAGCTGTCAAAGGAAGAAAAGAAGATATTTAAGGACAAGCAGAAGAGAAAAAAGCTCTTTTGGTTTGTCCTTTGTCTGCTTCTTAATCTCGGCATTCTTGCGACCGTCAAGTATGCGAATTTCTTTATCTCCAATATAAATTCGGCTCTGACGTCGTTCGGCTCGAAGAACGTACTGTCGTTCGTCAATATGATAGTTCCGCTCGGAATTTCCTTCTACACCTTCCAGTCGATAGGTTATCTTATTGACGTTTACCGCGGAACGGTAAAGGCGGAGAAGAACGTTTTCAAATACGCGCTCTTCGTCTCCTTCTTCCCACAGCTCGTTCAGGGACCTATCGGAAGATACGGAGATATGAGCGAAACTCTTTACATACCGCATAACTTCGACAGCAAGCAGGTCGGCTTCGGTCTTGAGAGAGTCCTTTGGGGTTATTTCAAGAAGGTCGTCATCGCAGACCGCCTCTTCGTTGCAGTCAGCACGATGATAGGCGATCCGTCGACCTATAACGGAGCGTACGCTATCGTCATTATGCTGTTCTATACGGTACAGCTTTACGCCGACTTCACGGGCGGAATCGACATTACGATCGGACTTGCCGAAGCGATGGGCATTCGCCTCTCCGAAAACTTCGACCGTCCGTATTTCTCAAAGTCGCTTAAGGAATACTGGAGACGCTGGCATATATCTATGTGCTCGTGGTTCCGTGATTACCTTTTCTATCCCGTATCGGTAAGCAAGCCGATGCAGGGGATTACGAAATTTAGTAAAAAGGTCTTCGGCGATAAGGTCGGCAAGCGCATTCCTCTCTACCTTTCGAGCGCGATAGTATGGTTCTCGACGGGTATCTGGCACGGCGCAAGCTGGAACTTCATCGTCTGGGGAATGGCAAACTTTGCCGTTCTTATGATCTCCGAGGAGCTTGAGCCGCTTTATAAGAAATTCAACGATAAATTCAAGTTTACGAAGAGCTTCCCGTATACGCTTTTCAGGATCCTTCGTACCTTTGCGCTTGTCTGCGCGCTCAACCTTTTCGATTGCTACGTTTCGATAGCAACGACGGGTAAGGTATTCTTCTCGGCGTTCGGCGCGAGCAACTATCACGTTCTCTTCGACGGCTCGCTTCTTAAGCTCGGACTCACCTCGCTCGATTATATAATTCTTCTCGGCGGTGTGCTTCTGATGCTTACGGTAAGCTTGCTTCAGGAAAAGGGAAGCGTGCGCGAGCAGATATTCCGTTTACCGTATCCTGTGAGATTTATGATCTACTACGGACTGTTCCTTATCATTATCCTTATGGGCGCGTACGGAATCGGCTACGACGCAAGCCAATTTATATACAACCAATTCTAAGAAAGATTTTTAACTATGAAAGCTGCCGCTAAAAAGTGGATAAAATTTATAGTTTCTGCCGTTATCGTTGTCGTGACGCTCTCACTTCTGCAGGCGATCCTTATGCCGAAGTATTCGGTGGACGGACCTTTTGAGGGAGCGTTCGTTGCCGAATATTACGGTGAAACTAAGGATCACGACGTTATATTCGTCGGAGACTGCGAGGTCTACGAGAACTTCTCTCCCATCGTCCTCTGGCGCGATTACGGTATAAACAGCTACATAAGAGGTAGCGCCGATCAGTACATTTATCAGTCGTACTATCTGCTTGAGGATACGCTTCGCTACGAAACTCCCAAGGTCGTCGTTTTCAACGTTCAGGCGCTTGACCCGAAAAGAGAAGCCGAGGCAAAAGAGGCGTATAACCGAATGTCGATCGATGGAATGAAGTGGTCGCCCTCAAAGATAGGTGCGATCAATTCCTCAATGCTTGAGGATGAGCAGTTCCTCGACTACGTTTTCCCGATCCTCCGCTATCACAGCCGCTGGAGCAAGCTTGATAAGGACGATCTTGCCTATATGTTCAAATTGGAAAAGGTATCGCATAACGGCTACCTTATGAAGGTCGGCGTCAAGCCCGCAGAAAACGTGCCGGAGGGCAGACCGCTTCCGAATTATGAGTTTACCGAGAAGGCATGGAAGCATCTTGATATGATGGTCGAGCTTTGTGAGAAAAAGGGAATCAAGCTTCTTCTCATAAAGGCACCGAGCTTGTATCCTTATTGGTATCCCGAATACGATGAGCAGGTCGTGGAATATGCCGAAAAGCATGAGCTTACCTATATAAACTTCCTTGATGAAACGATTCAAGCGGAAACGGGCGTTGATTATACGAAAGACACCTACGATATGGGCCTTCACATGAACGTTGAGGGCGCAGAAAAGCTCGCGTCCTGGCTCGGCAAGTATCTGACCGAAAATATGGGTCTGACTGACAGACGCGGTGAGAGCGAGCTTGCAGCTCGTTGGTTAGACAAGATCGAGCTATACGAGAAAGACAAAACAGAAAAGTACGAAAAATACGAAAAAGAGAAAGAAAATACAGAGGCAAATTAAAATGTGTGGAATTTGCGGAATATTCGATAATACGGGAAGCCGCCTTATCACGAGTGAAATGATAAACAAGATGCTGACGGCGATCCGCCACCGCGGTCCCGACGGCTCGCAGACAAAAATTATGCCCGGCGTCGGCTTTGGCTTCAACCGTCTCAGCTTTATCGACCTTAACGGCGGTATGCAGCCGATAACGAATGAGGACGATACTCTGACTCTCATCTGTAACGGTGAGATATTCAATTACCGTGAGCTGAGAAGCGAGCTTATCGCTCTCGGTCACGTCTTTAAGACGCAGACCGACGTTGAGGTAATTCTCCATCTTTACGAGGAGCACGGTCTCGATTTCCCGAACAAGCTCAACGGTCAGTTCGCTATCGCGCTTTACGACAAGAAGGAAGATCAGCTTATTCTCGTGCGCGACCAGATAGGAATCTGTCCGCTGTTTTATACCGTTGCCGACGGTCAGGTCATATTCTGCTCGGAGATCAAGGGTATTCTCGAATGTCCTTGGGTAGAAAGAAAGCTTAACCTTAAGGCAGTCGATCAGCTTATGAATTATCCCGGTGTCGTTTCCCCCGAGACATTCTTTGACGGCATCCGTTCGCTTCGTGCAGGACATCTGCTCGTCATTAAGCGTCATCAGGAGATCAAGGATATCGAATATTGGGATCTCATATATAACGCCGAGGAAGAGGACGACAAGGGAGAGGCGTATTACGTTGAAAAGCTCCGCGAGATGATGAAGGAGTCGATCAAGCGCCGTCTTGTTGCCGACGTTCCTGTCGGTTTCTACGTTTCGGGCGGTCTTGACAGCTCGGTCGTCGCTTGCTATATCGGAAAATTCCTGCTCGACAGCTATTATTCCTTTTCCGCAGAGATCGGCGAAGCCGATCTCGACGAAAGCCGATTCCAGAAGATCGTCAAGGAGTGCGTTAATTCCACTCACTATAAGACGAAGGTCGGTGAGGAGGAGATCTGGAAGAACCTTTACGACGTCGTTTATCATGCGGAGTCGGGACTCAAGGAAAGCTACGACGTAGCGGCGTTTATGCTTTCGTCGCTCGTCCAGCAGTCGCCCGCAAAGGCGGTTCTTACCGGTCAGGGCTCCGACGAGTTCTTCTGCGGATACGTCGGATATATGGTGGACCTTTTCCGCGAAATGCAGAAGGGTAAGATGACCAAGGAAGAATGCGAAATAAACGAGCGTCTCTGGGGCGATCCTTATTTCCGTTACGAAAGAAATCATCCCGAAATAAGAAAGATACACGAAACGGTATACAGTGACCGCGTAAGAGGCGAGATCGACAGCTTCTCGGCATTTAAGACGAGTCCGATAAACGTCGACCGCGTCAAGGGGCTTTCCTCGCAGAAGCGCCGATCGTATATCGACTACAAGCTCCGCCTTTCCGATCATCTGCTCACAGAGCACGGCGACAGAATGTTCTTCTCTCATTCGGTAGAGGGACGTCATCCCTTCCTTGACCGCGATCTGCTCGAGTTTGTCAAGACCATTCCCGATAAGTACAAGATGAACGGCGCAAAGGAAAAGTACATTCTTAAAAAAGCGGGAGAGGGAATAGTTCCCGACGAGATACTTAAGAGAAGAAAGTTCCCGTTCCAGGCGCCCGGCATGTCGTCGATGGTGAAAAAGGCGAACGGCGAGATCGAGTTCCTTTCCGACTCGCTTATAAAGAAGTACGATATATTCGATCTTAACAAGGTAAACGAGATGAAGAAGGTCTATCTTGCCGACGACTTCCGTCTCATGGGAGCTTACGAGATAGACTATCTGCTCATCGTTATGACTGTTACGATGCTTTGCGAGCGTTACGGACTCAAGGCGTAAGGGGTAAAAATGAAGAAGTTAATTTTGTTGATATCGGTCATCGCGGCGGTCCTTGTTCTCTCCGCCTGCGCGAGTGGCGGCGGTGAAGCCGTAACGACCGAGCTTCCCGTTATTTCGGGAGTGAGAAGCAATATAACGGTATACGCGGACGACTCTCCCGAGTTCATCGCGAATGCACTTTCGGAGGGTGTCTTTACCGAGGGCGGAAAGCCGTTTGAGGTGAAGGTCAAGATACTATCAAGGGAAGACGGAAGCGAGGTGACCGAGCTTACCGAGGGTCGGTACGACCTCCGCTACTACTGTGACGATCCGGCCATCGAGGTCGTAAAATCGTCTCTTACGATCAAGCCCGCGGACACGACCGCGCCCGAGTTTTCGGGAATCAAGGATCTTGTAGTTTATCTCGGCGGAACCGTTTCTTACCGCGACGGCGTTACAGTTACCGATAACGACGATGAAAACGTGACCTTCTCGGTCGACGCGACCAAGGTCGACCTTACACGTCTCGGTGCTTACGACGTTACCTATACCGCGACAGACAAGAGAGGTAACACCGCGACGGTAACGGCGAAGGTTTCGGTGCTTGAGGTTCTTGACGGAGAAGATCCGGGTTCAAGCGTTTGCACAAAGGAAGAGCTTGACGCTCTGTGCCAAAGCATTCTCGAAGACATACTCGAAGACGGAATGACCGACAGACAGAAGGCGGAAGCAATCTACGTAAGAGTTGCAAAGATCAAGTACGTTAACAGTACCGAGGATCGCAACTGGATCGGCCGTGCTTACACGGGACTTACGACGAACAAGGGTGACTGCGTAAACTATTGGGCAGCGTCAAAGGCACTGCTCACTATGGCGGGTATTCCAAGCTATGACATCGAGCGCCTTGGCGGCCCCGATCACTTCTGGCAGATCGTTTTCATTGACGGTAATTGGTATCATTTTGACGCCTGTCCGACGCTTAAGACTAATCAGTTCAGATGCTTTTTGCGCACTGATTCCGAGGTCGATGCGTATTCCGCAACGCGTCCCGACAAACCGAACTATTATGCGTACGATAAGGAAAGCTGTCCTTACGACGTAGTTGATTAAAGGAGTATATCATGAAAAGATTTTTAACGGTAATTTTGAGTGCGATCCTTATTCTTTCCTTTGCATCCTGCACCGCACCGATTGATGACGGCGGCGAAAACGGAAGCCCCGCAAAGGATAGCAAATACTTCTTTGTTGTTGCCGGCAAGAATAATTACGAAGTCAAGATCGACGCGGATATGGCTGACGTGCTTGAGGCACTCGGCGAGCCGCTTAAGTACTTTGAGGCGGCGTCCTGTGCCTTCGACGGTCTTGATAAGACCTATACCTACGCCGGCTACGTTATCCTTACCCGTCCCAACGGCAAGAAGGATTACGTTAACTCGATACAGCTTTCGGATGACAGCGTACAGACTCCGCAGGGCGCTTACGTTGGTATGACGGCGGAGGCGGTAAAGGGAATCTACGGAAAGACGACCGAGGAGACCTCGACGATGCTTGCCTATACCGACGGTAACGCAACGCTCAGCTTCGTTCTTAAGGACGGCAAGGTCATTTCGATAGAGTACCTTCCCGTATAAACGTAAACAATAACTGCAGACACCCAAGCGGTGTCTGCCCGTTCAAGCAGAAAGGGTTTTAATATTATGAAAAAAGTAAGCTTTGGCAGCGCAGAATGGAACAACGAGCTGACGACTGCATATTCATTCCGTTTTACGGAAAATCCGAAGTTCACGCAGAAGGACGGATACGTAACGACGCTCGTAAACAAGGAGCACCGCGAGGGCTTCGACAATATAAGCTTGCTCACGCATGAAAAGCACTCGGCAGGTGTCACTGCAACGCTTCGCTGCGCGTTTGAGGATATCGGATGTCCCGAGATAATAATCGTTCCTGAGATCGAAAATTGCCCCGACGGCGAGGTCCGTTACGGAGCTTGCTTCGAGATCGTTCTTTGGAAGAACGGTATCAACGTATGGCGTCACTTCCGCGAGGAGGACGGCAGATGCCATTGGCATCTTCGCCTCGGTGATACCTTTGACGTAAGCGAAAACGACATTCATACCCTTACGGTAAACGTTGAGGAGTATTATCTGAATATCGACGTTGACGGTCACAAGATCAGACTCCGCGTCGAGGATATTCCGAAGGAGTTTTATATCGGGCTCACCGGCTGCGAGGGAATCGTTCGCCTTTACGACTATACAGTTGAATAACAAAAAGGCCGAAGCTTAGCTAAGCTTCGGCCTTTTTTTGTAAATGAAAACCACGCGTGAGGAGCGTGGTTCAAAAAAGGTTAAGCGATGAACAGAAATGATGTAAAGAAAAATGTAGTTTAAGGGAAGTTTGTGCCAATGGCTCCCCTGTGCAAGGGGAGCTGTCTGCGGTAGGTTGCGCGAAGCGCAAACTACTGAAGACTGAGGGGTTGTAAGAAGTTAGAAAAGCTTATATACAATCCCTCCGGTCGTGGCTATGCCACTTGCACCATCCCTTTACACAAGGGAGGCCAAGAGCGAAACCCATTTATGGGTAGCAAGTATCCAATGCATGGCTGGCAGGTGGGACTAAAGCGCACTTGTGCGCAGCCAGTAATATTAGGGCTGCGCCCGAAACTGAAATACCCCCCGCTATGCGGGGGGATATTTATTTCTGTATCAATGCGGCAACAGCGCTTTTATGCGGGCTTCCGAGGACTTCGGCCCCTACAAACAACGTAGCGAAGTATCGGTGCGTTGTCTTGCCTTCCCCTGAGGGGAAGGTGTCAACCGACAGGTTGACGGATGAGGAGTAGGTTGCGCATCAAGCGGTGTCGATGCAATAGCAACATTGTTTTTATACGGCGGAATCGTCAATTCAAAAGGAAAATGCCGAAATTGAGATATCCGGCGAATATTACCCACAGAATGTACGGGATAAAGAGAAGTCCTGCGCGGCGGTCGATGCGGTAAAAGAGGACCGCGTTTGCGATAACGAGAGCGAGAAGCGCGATGAGCCAGATAAATGCGAAAAGATACGCTTCGAAATTGAAGAATATGATCGACCACATGAAGTTGAAGAAGAGCTGGACGCCGTAGACGGTGAGCGCGGTCTTTGTGCTTGCCGTTTCATCCGATTGGGTTATGAGATAGGACGAAATTCCCATAAGGACGTAAAGGATAGACCACACGACGGGAAATAACCACGCGGGCGGCGAAAGCGGCGGCTGGTTAAGCGACGCGAAGCTTTCCATGCTTCCCATACTGATGAGCGCGGACAATGCGCCTACGCCGAGCGGTATCGCGATATTTATTATAAGTTTTTTGAAATCTATCTTCAAAAGATCACCTCCGTACTGATAAGGTATTCAGAGATGAGCGGCTGTATTCGTTTTTTTGCCTGTCCGTATTGCAAAAAAAGAAAAAAGCTGATATAATGTGCGTATAAAACTGTAATAAGGTATTTTACTTATGAGAAAACAGCGGCTAAAACTGTCGACAACCCATATAATCCTCGTCAGCTTCATGGCGGCGATAATGATAGGTGCGCTGTTGCTTTCACTGCCGATAAGCTCGGCTGACGGAAGCGCAACGCCTTTTGTCGACGCGCTCTTTACTGCGACGACGTCGACCTGCGTGACGGGGCTTGTCGTCACTCCTACGGTGGCCTCGTGGAGCGTTTTCGGACAGGCGGTCATTCTTATCCTCATTCAAATAGGCGGACTCGGCGTAATAACGATAATGTCTGCCATTATGATAATGCTTCACAAAAAGATGGGTATCGGCGACCGTCTTCTTTTGCAGGACGCGTTCAATTTGAACTCGCTTTCGGGGCTCATACGGTTCGTAAAAAACGTTGTGCTCGGAACGCTGATCGTGGAGAGCATCGGTGCTTTATTGTATATGACGGTCTTCGTGCCGGAGTTCGGTATGCGCGGAATATGGATATCGGTATTTACTTCGGTCTCCGCGTTCTGCAACGCCGGTATAGACATAATCGCCGAAAACAGTCTGTGCGGTTACGCACTGAACCCGATGATAAACGCAGTTACCTGTGCGCTCATAATCCTCGGCGGCATCGGATATATCGTCTGGTGGGACGTCATTCGTCTGATAAAGGACTCGCGCCGTAAAAAGGTGAGGTTTTTCAGAGACCTGACCCTTCACAGCAAAATTGCCATCGTGGCGACGCTTGTTCTGATATTCGTCGGCGCGGCGCTGATATTTGCGTTTGAATACAATAATCCATTGACGATGAAGGACTGCACGGTATGGGAAAAAATTGAACTTTCCCTCTTCCAGTCCGTGACGACCAGAACTGCGGGATTTGCAACTGTTCCGCAGGAAAATCTTACGAATGCGTCCTCGATACTCTGCCTGCTTCTGATGTTTATCGGCGGCTCACCCGTCGGAACCGCAGGCGGTATCAAGACCGTCACGGTCGCCGTGCTTTTCTCTTCGGCTTTTGCGTCGATACGCAACAAGGAGGACACCGAGCTCTTCGGACGCCGCCTGACAAAGGAGGCGGTAAGCAAGGCGGTCGCTGTCACGAGCATGTCGTTTATAATCATGTTCGTTTCAACCGTGCTTCTGTCGGCGGTAACGAGCGCGAGCGCGCTTGACGTTATGTACGAGACGGTGTCGGCAACGGCGACGGTAGGACTTACGAGAAATCTGACCTCGTCGCTTAACACGCTCGGAAAGCTTATCATAATACTCACGATGTATCTCGGCAGAGTCGGGCCTATATCACTTGCGCTTGCCTTTAAGAGCGGAAAAGAAGTTCAGAATATAGTTAAAAATCCAACCGAGGAAATCAGCGTCGGTTGAGAGGGAGAAAAATATGAGTATAAATAAGAATTACGCAGTATTCGGACTCGGCAGATACGGAATAGCGGTTGCCGAGGAGCTTGTCAAAAACGGTGCGGAGGTGCTTGCTGTCGATATCGACCGGGAAAACGTCGATAACGCCGCAAAGACGATACCCGTCTGTAAGTGTGCCGACATAACGCGTCCGGAGGTGATAAAACGACTCGGAATATCGAATATCGACGTCGTCATCGTTGCAATGGCAAGTAATCTCGAGGCGAGCGTCATGGCGATAACTCTCTGCAAGGAGGCGGGCGTCAAGACCGTGATCGTCAAATGCGGAAACGAGATGCATCAGATGATATTTACCCGAATCGGAGCCGATAAGGTCATCTTCCCCGAAAAGGAATCGGGAACGCGCCTGGCGAAAAATCTCCTTACCTCGGGCTTTGCGGAAATGATAGAGCTTTCGGACGAGGTCTCGATGGTCGAGCTTGACGTTAAAGACGAATGGGTCGGAAAGACGCTTATTGAGCTTGATCTGCGCAAAAAGTATTCGATAAACGTGGTTGCGGTCAGGGAAGACGACAAAATAAGCACAACGGTCGATCCGACGCTTCCCCTTAAAAAGGGAAGTCAGCTTATCGTTATTGCAAATACTGCGAAGCTTCAGAAGCTAAAATAATAAAAGTCCCCCTTCACGGGGGACTTTTATTATTTTAGCCGCTCTGCGATAAGCATCGCGGCTGCTTGCCGAAGACGGTAGTCACTTTGGGTCTTCAAATTCCATGCTGCTCAAAAGTCATATTGCACGGATAAATACAATATCGCCGTTATTTCGTGTTTATGTGCGTTTTCGGATAGGTACTTAAAAACTGTGTCGGGGTGATCCCCTCGTGGTATTTGAAATATTTAAGAAAATATTTGTAGTCGGAAAAGCCCGCTTCGCAAGAGACGTCCGCAAGCGTTTTTTCGCCCGAAAGAAGCAACCGCTTTATGTAACTCATCCTGACTGCGTCGATATATTCCTTGAGCGGCTTCTCGTAATTTTCCTTGAAGATGCGGCTCAGGTAGTCTGCGTTATAGCCGAAATGCTTGGCAACCTGCTCGGCCTTGGTTATTTTGCCGCAGTTTGCCTTTATCCAGGCGGCGATCTCGGAAAGCGCGCGGTTTGCGCTCTCGTTATTTTGAGGTGAGAAGCACTCTATCAATATGAGACGGGTAAGGTAATCCATTGCTTCGCTTGATCGTTTTTCCGCTCGGTAGTGAACGAGCTGCTTAAAGAGCAGAGGAAGGTCGTACGAGCTTTTCATGTTGCGGAGCTTCATTGCCGGATCAATTTCAGGCGCGCCGTTAAAATGAACCCAGAAAAACGAGGTGTTTGAGCTTTTTTCGTGACCGAAGTGTCGGAGACCGCGTTCAAGCAGAAGAACGTCGTTTTCCTTTAACTCGTACCGCTTTTCGCTCTCGGTTATATGGACCCGCCCTTTGATGACGAAAATGATCTCGGAAGAATCGATGATCCTATCGGGATGCATCCACTCGCCGTATGAAACGAATTTTCCCGCTCCGTGATAGGTGACGCTTTCAAACATGGTCGGATTTTTGCTCCTATTATACAGATTTTGCCGTTGAAATCGGTTTTTGGATACTATACAATGATTATAGATAATAATCTGTAATTTGTCAATCGGGAGGAAACAAAAAATGAAAAATCTTGCCGCGGAAAACGTGAAGATAAAGGACGGCTTCTGGAGATACTATATGGACCTTAACCGCTCGTCGGTCGTAAAGAACGTCTACGAGCGTTTTAAGGAAACGGGACGCTTCGACGCGCTCAAATGTAACTGGCGCGAGGGAATGCCGAACAAGCCGCATATTTATTGGGATTCCGACGTCGTAAAATGGATTGAGGGCGTAGCGTACATGATAGAGGAAGCGCCCGCACCCGAATGGGAAAAGCTTGCCGACGAAATGATAGACGACATCTGCAGAAACCAGCGCGCCGACGGATATTTTAATTCGTATTATCTTACGATCGAGCCGTCGAAGATATTTACCGACCGCGACTGTCACGAGCTTTACTGTCTCGGCCACAGCATTGAAGCCGCGATCGCTTACCATAAGGCGACGGGAAAGGACAAGTATCTTAACTGCGTTCTCAAGAACGTTGATATGGTCTATCGAGTGTTCGTTGAGGAGGGAAGCGCGGCGTTTGTTACGCCCGGTCACGAGGAGATCGAGCTTGCGCTTCTTAAGCTTTATAATTACCTCGGAAACGAAAAGCATCTGGCACTCGCGAAATTCTTTATCGATCAAAGAGGAAGTAACGATAAGGAAGCAAAATGGGATCAGATACAGTCAAACGTTCCGCTCCGAGAAATAAACGAAGCTGTCGGACATTCCGTCCGCGCGTGCTATCTTTACACCGCGATGAAGATGCTTGCAAACGTTGACGGTGACAAGGAGCTTGCAGACGCCTGCGACAGAATATTCGACAACATAGTAAATTGCAAAATGGCAGTAACTGGCGGTGTCGGCTCCGATCATAGCGGCGAAAGGTTTTCGTATGCTTACGATCTTCCGAACAGCGATACGTATAATGAGACCTGCGCCGCTATCGCGCTTGCATTTTTTGCCAACGCAATGCAGGAGGGCAGAGCGGACAGCCGTTACGGCGACGTTATCGAGCGCGTGCTTTATAACGGCTTCATTTCGGGTCTTTCTCTTGACGGCGAAAAGTTCTTCTATACCAACCCGCTTGAGATAGACAGAAAGAAATATGCGCGCAGCACCTATCAGCCGATATGTCAGCGTGTTAAGGTTTTCGGCTGCTCCTGCTGTCCTCCTAACGTCGTAAGAACTCTTGCGTCAATTCCGAGATATATGTATACTCTTGACGGAGATAACATCTACTGTAACCAGTTTGCAACAAGCGAAGCAAAGCTCGTTATCGGCGGTAAGGACGCGGTCATCAAGCAGACGACAAATTACCCCTACGACGGCAAGGTGACCTTCGAATACGAGGGCGAGCCGACGTCTCTTTACGTCAGAATCCCTGAATGGTGCGTTGAATACGAGGGCGAGACCGAAAACGGTTACGCGCGCTTCGACCTTGCCGGCGGTGATAAGATAACGGTCGAGCTTCCGATGGAGGTGCATTTCATCGAGGCGAATCCCTACGCACAGGACAATTCGGGCAGATACGCAGTTCAGCGCGGACCTGTCGTCTACTGCCTGGAGGAGCTTGATAACGGCGAAAATCTCCGTGATATAACTCTCATTGAAAACGGAAATATCGAGGTCAAGCCGGAAGAAGGCATTCCGGCACCCGTGATCTATGTGGATGCTTGCCGCCGTCCCAAGACTGAGCGTTTGTATTCATTGAAAAACGATAATTGCGTCCCCTTCAGAGCGCGTCTCATTCCCTATTTCGCATTTGCAAACAGGGAAGAAAGCGATATGCTCGTCTGGACGATGGTGAAGTGATCCAAAAAAACGGCAGTATATATTGCGCAGTTACCTTTGGGTACGATTGTATAAATATCGGGGATAATTCTTCAAATACATTTGCACGGATATAGTGTATCATAAGCATAGAAGGTTGGCAATCGTGCGAATATCATGGCCTTTGGCGGGGGGCTGCTCCTCTCTTGGGGGTATTTACTTTTTGCTCAACCGACACAACGATTTTGAAGCTTGATTCGGAGAACTGTATATGAAAAAAGCATTATTATTTATTCTTGTATTCTGCACCGTGACGTCACTTGTTTCGTGCGGAGGAAAAAATAAGGCAGATAACGGAGGCGGTACGTCTGTGAAAATACAGGCGTGGGCTTTTCACAGCTTTGAAAAAACGGTTGTAAATATTGCGCCTGAGGGCGATCTTTCGACCGATTATACGGTCTATCTTGCCAAGGGAGAGACAGAGGGCTGTCAGGTTGCGATCTATTCCGATGAACGGATAAAGAACGTTATGCTGACACTGGCGTCGGGCGAAAACGATGCGATCGAAGTCTCGCTCTATTCCATGAATAAGACCCATAAGATCGGCAAAAAGCAGTACACGGATGCGCTCATTCCTTACTACGGTACACGGCTTTTGCTTGAAGCAAAGACTGTTCTCCCGTTTATGATCGAGTTTAAGACTGATGAAAACACTCCCGCAGGCGATTACGAGTACGTTTATGAGCTGAAGACCAGATCGGGAGAGGTCTATGCGACGTACAATATAACTGTTCACGTTTGGGATTTTGCTCTTCCGAGCGACAGATCGTTTGCGACCTCTGCGGGACTCAGCCGCCCGTGGATGGCGCAGTATTCGAATAACGATTCCTCGGACGAAATGTATAAGCTTTGGCACGATATGGAGATCGAGCACGGCATAAATACATATGATATGCCTTACGATATACTTGACGATAGGGCAAACGAGTATATGTCCGACCCGCGCAGAACGTCATTTATCGTTCCGATACCCGAGAATGAGGACGGCACGATAAATGAAGAACTGCTGCTTAAGTATTACAATAAGATCAAGTCAAACTCCGATTGGCTTGAAAAGGCGTATTTCCTCCCGCTCGACGAGCCGAGAACCGAGGAGCATCTCGTTCAGCTCAGACAGTGGAACAAAACGCTTAAGGAGCTTTGCCCCGAGATACCCATGACGGCACCGTACTATACGAATCTTCCGCTCGGCGACGGCAGAGACCAGACCGACGATATGGCTGAATATATGGATTTCTGGTGTCCGAAGCTCTGTCTTTGGGACGATGAAAGATCCTATGGGGACTATCTTGATTATACGCCCGAGAAGACCTTTGCAGAGCGAATGGCAGAGCAAAAGGCAAGCGGCGATAAGCTCTGGGCTTACGTATGTAACGACCCCGACGACCCATACGCGCAGATGTTCATTGACACGAAGGGCGTAGTTCAGCGTCTGATGTTCTGGCAGATGTATCAGAGAGACGTCGAGGGCTTCCTCTATTGGACGACCGCGTATTACGGATACGACAAGAAGGGAAATCACGTTGATCCCTGGGAAAGCACAAACACGGGAATAGCTAACGGAGAGGGCAAGGCAATTTACGGCTGCGGATTCCTTTTCTATCCCGGAAAGGACGTAGGAGTTAAGGGTTGCGTCCCCTCTATCCGCGCAAAGATCCTTCGCGACGGTGCAGAGGACGTTGAGCTTTTCTATCTTGCCGAAAAGTATCTCGACAAGGACTGGATAATCGAAAAGACAAAGGAAGGCACGCCGACCGTTACCGAATACACGACGAGCGACATCTTCGCGTCGCTCCGCATTGAGATCGGTAACGCTCTTGAAGCGGCAATGAAGAAAAAATAAAAAACAGGGCGAAAGCCCTGTTTTTTGCTTGTATAGGTTGCATTTAATCGATCGTTATGCTACAATTACGGTGTATTAAACCTTCGTGGAGGCGTCAAATGTTAAGCGATCTGACAACGAAAAAGAATATAACGACCTTTTCTGTTTCTCCCGAAAATCTGACGGGCGAAAAGGGCAAGGGCGGAATGGCAAAAGAGGGAAGCGCCTCGCTTGCGTCGCGCGAGCTCGGGCAGGGCTGGAAGGTAAATCCGTTTCTGATGCTTCAGCCCGGGACGAGAACGGTCCTAGCCGATATTAAGGGCCGGGGCGCGATAAAGCACATCTGGCTTACCGACAGCGCGAAGGCAGGGCGTCTGCTCATACTCCGCATCTATTTCGACGGTCACGAAAATCCCGCCGTTGAAGCACCGATCTCCGACTTTTTCGCGAACGCCGACTATATGGAATACCGTCAGCTTTCGAGCATCGCTATGTGCGCTAATCCGCGAAAGGGGCTCAATTGCTATTTTGAGATGCCGTATTTTGAGGGCTTCAAGATCGAGGTCGAAAACATCGGACCCGACGAATGTCAGATCTATTACCAGATCGACTGTGAGGAAAAGGTGCTTGATCCCGAAACCCTCTATTTCCATGCGCAGTTCCGCCGCGTAAATCCGCTTCCGTACAAAGAGCCGTACGTTATCCTTGACAATATAAAGGGTAACGGCCACTACGTCGGCACCTACATGCATTGGGGCGTTAAGAGCAACCGCTGGTGGGGTGAGGGCGAGATCAAGTTCTATATCGACGGCGACAGGGAGTTCCCGACCGTCTGCGGAACGGGAACAGAGGACTATTTCTGCGGTGCGTACAATTTCGACGTCAACGGCGAGTACGTTGAGTACACGACGCCTTACGCAGGAATGTATAAGGTCGGCAGCACCGATCGGCTCTACAGATCACAGCTTTATTTCGATATGTACCGTTGGCATATTACCGATCCCATCTACTTCAAGGAAGACCTTAAAGTAACGATCCAGGCGCTCGGCTGGCGCAGCGAAAAGAGATATATGCCGCTTCAGGACGACATTTCGTCGGTCGCGTATTGGTATTCCGACACCCTTGACGACGTTTATCCGAATTTCCCCGGAAAAGACGAGCTTGAGATAATATAAGAAAAACCGAGGCAAACGCCTCGGTTTTTCACTTGATATTGTAGTCATTTATGATTTGAACTATGTGGGCAACAAATTCCGCCGGGAGCCCATCGACGTTTATTGAGCTTGTAGGCGTTAGACCCAACAGAGAATCGGTTGATACGTTAAACACTTTCGATAGCTTTACCAGCATCTCGATTGAAGGTTGAATATTGTCGTTTTCCCAGTTCGAAACGGTTTGCTTTGTTACCCCTAATCTTTGCGCTAATTGTACCTGTGTCCAACCAAAGGAAGAACGTAATTCGCATATTTTTTTACTTAACATAATTTTCCTCTAATAAAAATATTACAATACTATTATCTCAAAATACTTGACAAAACAAAAATACTATGGTATTGTAATATTTGACAAGATGCCATTTATTACACTAAAAAGGAGATATTTTATGAGAATTAAATTATTTATTTGTATGGCGCTTTCTTTTATTATGATATTTTCTCTCGTTGCTTGCGCTGCTCCCAAAGAAGAGGATATTATAGGAACTTGGGCGTGGGAAGACCCGGCGGGGTATGCGCACGTTATAGAATTCAGCGCAGAGAACAAAAGTTGGACGAACGGAACCAAGGAAGGATTTTGGGAAATTGACGGCTCGAAAGTAATATTATATTATGGTCGGTATCTCTCCGATGGCACAAGAAGGGTTGATGTGTATACTACGCTTGTCTATAAAAACGGAAAACTTGTGATAAAAGGCACTGACAATACGTACAAAAAGATCGGATAAGCAATATTTGTTTAATAAATATAGAGAAAAGGAATTATTATGATGTTCTGTTCAAAATGCGGAAAAGAGATAATGGATGAGGCGGTCGTTTGTCCGAACTGCGGTTGTGCGACAAATAACTACGCTCCCAAAGCAAATGATTATTCTAACGATTATATAGCGATCAGTGAGTTTTCGAGAAAAGCAAACACGATCAAAACATTGGGTATTCTTGCAGCAGTTCTTTGTCTCGGTATAGGTATTATTTTTTCCATAATTGTTTGGATACAATCGAGTGGTATTGTTGTGCCGAGCGTAACTACCAATAATCCGAAAGAAATTGCGGATTTGGAATTGGCTAAAAAAAGAATTGATCTTGGAAAAAGATTATCGGGTGTACCGTTGCTCGCGCTTGGTATTTGCTTCGCCATCGGTTTTTTTGGCGGATTATTTGCCTCGATGTAAGCATATCGGTTTGACCTTAATAGAATAATAAAAGCCCATTGGAATTTTGTTGTTCCAATGGGCTTTTATTATTCTACTGTATAACCCGCTACGGTTATTTCTTTTGTCTCCGCATTTTCTGTCGGTCTGAGCTTGACCGTTCTCGTTTCGTTCGGCATGAGGGAGAAGTAGTTGTCGTCGAAGATATATTCACCCTCGAGCTCGACTGCGTGTATATATTCCTTTGCGGTCAGCGTTATGCTGTTTTCGCTCTGCGCAACGATCTCGGGCGCGGAGCAGGGGAATATCGGAAGATTTCCGTCCTTGCAGAACGCGCGGGCGCGGAATTTATCGCTTATCGCGTCGCAGATGAGCATCGCGCCGTCGGGAACTGCGTTAAGGGAAAGAGAATACACACATTCGGAGATTTCGGCGCCGATCGATACCGTTGCGTTTTCGATATGAACGACCTTGCCGTCCTTGAGATAGGAGAGCGAAAGCTCGGCTGTGTGACCGTCAAAGCCGTCGTTACAGAGGTAAATATCGTATTTATTCGTTTTATTTACCGATACGACAAGCTCGGAGGCGCAACGCTTGAAGGAATAGAAGGACGCCTTCGGCAGGCAGTAGTAATCGACGAACGACCAACCGCTTGACGCAGGCCAACAGTCGTTCCACATCCAGTAGATCATTCCGTTCATGAATCCGCGGTTTCGGCGTGCATTCTCAAATGTAACTCTCACCCATTCGTACTGCGCGTATTTGAGTTTGAAGAGGCGGTCGAAGCCGTCTTTATACTCGCCGAGTACCTTGTAAGTGAATGTATTAAGGAACTCAAAGAGCGTAAAGGGAAGCGACGGGTTCGGCTTGGTGTGATATTCCCACATTTCGCTCTCATCGTAAATGTCACTTTCCGTCATAAACTTGCGAAGCGACGGAAGCGAGGTCGCGCCCATCGTCGGCTCCTCTGCCATGAAGCGCGCCGGCATTGAGTTAAAATACTCCTTGTAATCGGTCATGTCGGTGTCGAATACATAGGGGAACGTGAAGCCGAGACTTTGCGTGTTGTGAGTCGTGCCTGCGGTTCTGCAAGCGTAGACGTTACCGCCGTAGGGGCTTGAAAGCAGGTAACGGCGTCTCGGGTCAAGCTTGTTTAGGATCGGCATTATTGCCTTATGAACTACCGTTCTGCCTCGGTAATCCTCTGCGTCGTCGTAGCCGAAGGCGGCGTTTTCGTTGTCACCTGACCACCAGACGAGGGCGGGGTGATTGCGAAGCTCGTAAGCGGCAAATTCGGTCTCGGAGCGAACGTGAGAAATGAAGCTTTCATTCTGCTCGGGATAGTGACCGCAAGCCATCAAAAAGTCTTGCGAAAGCAGTATTCCGAGGCGGTCGCATTCGTTATAGAAATGCTGTTTCTCGAAGATTCCGCCGCCCCATACGCGGAGTATGTTTACTCCCGCCTCGCGCGCAAGGGAAAGAAGCGTTGTGATCTTCTCGTCATTTTCAAGGGACGGGAACGGCTCGGAGGGAACCCAATTCGCGCCCTTGCACATAATGGGCGTGCCGTTGATAAGCAGACGGAAGCCCGAAAAATTTTCGGTCTTGTCGTATTCGCGTCCGCTTTCGGTTTCCTTTATTTCAAGGCATTTTTCGTAGTATGGACTTCCGACATCGTCGGGAAGCTCCTCGATAACTGCCGTTCTGATGCCGAATTTGTATTCTTTGCCGCAAATTGAGAGGGTGTATATCGGCTGCTTTCCGTAGCCGTGCGGATACCAAAGCTTGGCGTTACGGATGTTGATGTAGTGCTTGAAGGACGGCTCTTTCGTGTAGAAGCGATGCTCGTAGACGGTCTTTCCCGAGGGATCCTTTACTGCAATATCGTAATAAGCACCGTTTTCGTAATTCACGGTCTCGGCTTCGACTACTATCTGTGCCCAATTTTCGTTTGCTGCTTCCGTGTAAATATACGGCTTTTTGACGTCAAAGCCGTCGTTCGTCTCAATATAAACGTCTCGCCAGATACCGCAGGTTACGAATCTTGCAACCCAGTCCCAGCCATACGTGCACTGAACTCGGCGCGTATAGAGGCGCTCGTAGGTGAACGCCGCGGGGCGCTCGGGCTCGTTTTCAACCTCGCGCACGGGCGAGCGGAAATAGACCGAAAGCGTGTTTTCACCGATCTTGAGAAGCTCCGACGCGGGGAATTCGTGACGGATAAACATATTCTGCGTCTTGCCGATGAGAGTGCCGTTGAGGTAAATATCTGCGTAGGTATCGAGCCCCTCAAAAACGAGGAACGCGTTTTGCGGAATCTCGTCAAGCGCGAAAGAACGCTCGTATTTCCAGTCGCAGTCCTCGATCCACTGACACTTGTCGGCGTTATCGCGGTAGTAAATATCCTCGGGAATGCGACTCCCCATAAGATCGGTATGCACGCAGCCGGGAACTGTTCCGGTAAAGGAAAAATCGTGCTTCCCGTCGCGGTAACACTGACCGTTCCATTTTCCGTTAAGATCAATGAGCTTCATAAAGGTTTTCTCCTTTGTGCTTTATCTGCGTTCAGTATATCACATCGTCAAAGAATATAAAAGAACATATTTTGCGTTGTTTTGCGTCCTTTTTTAACCTTCAGACCGCATATTCAAACACGAGGATAACTATTCCCAATATAACGAGAACCGCACCGACGGCGCGGTTAAGCGTTTCGGGCTTTGCTTTGTTGGCGAAAACGGCGGATATTCGTGCCCAGATGAGGGTAAAAGCAACGCAGAGCCCCATTATGAGAAGATCGGGCTTATCCCCAAAGGAAAAATGGGATATTGCACCGGTAAGTGCAGTGAAGGTCATGATAAAAACGCTTGTACCGACGGCGGTCTTTAATTCGTATCCGAGCACGCTCGTAAGGATGAGCAGCATCATCATTCCGCCGCCCGCACCGATAAATCCGCAGATAAAACCGATGAGAGACCCGCAGATAAGCGAGCCGAGTACCATCTTACGCGTGCTGACTGCTTCCATTTCCTGCTTGGTCGTCATTACCGGCTTCAGAATGAATTTTACTCCGAGGATAAGCGTCATAAACGTGCTGAAGCCGCCCATCGTCTTCGATGGCACTATGCTCGAAACGAAGCTGCCGATGACGGTGAAAACGAGAACGGCTGCCATCATGAGCAGGCCGTTTTTAATATCGAGATTTTTGTTTCTTTTGTAGGTGTACGCCGAGATCCCGCTTGCCAGAACGTCGGATGCAAGAGCTATTCCGACTGCCGTATACGGCTCGACCCCGAGAAAGGTTATGAGCATGGGACTTATCACCGCAGCGGCGCTCATTCCCGCGAATCCGGTTCCGATACCGGCTCCCATTCCGGCAAAAAAAGTGACTATGACAATGATCAAGTATTTCATTTATTGATTCCTCTGTATGCAAAACGTTTCGATCTCTTCGCCTCGCGAGCCGAACGGACCGATGAAAAGGTCGGCGCGCTTGACTCGACGTTAAGATTATACATTATTTGAAGAAAAAAGTAAAGGGCGCAAATTATAGTTACATGGAAAAACAGGCGGCTATATGTGAAGTTTATTGTGCTTTTTACTAAAATGTTTCATCACAAAACACGATATTGCTTATGCTTGCTCATTTTGCAAAAAAAAGATGAAAAAGGTTGCAAATGCTTGTATTGTGTGATATAATATACAATGTATAACTATGTATGATATAATGCGATATTTGCGCAGAAAGGCAGAATGAAGTATGAATATTTGGTTGATAAACCATTATGCGGTTCCGCCAAAGTATTATCCGTTAGCCAGACAGACGAATTTTGCTAAGCATTTAATGGCTCTGGGTCATGACGTGACCATCTTCGCCGCCAGCACGGTTCATAATTCGGATATGAATTTGATCACCGATAAACAGCGCTTCCGCGAGGAGACGGTGGACGGTGTGCACTACGTTTACATCAAGTGTATGGATTACCGTGATAACGGACTCAAGCGAATATACAATATGTGCGAGTTTGCTTGGAAGCTGCCCGGCGTATGTAAGAAATTCCCCAAGCCCGACGCCATCGTTTCAACGTCAATGCCGCCTATGTCTTGTGCGGCGGGGGTGAAGCTTGCAAAAAAGTATAAGTGCAAGGGAATAGCAGAAATTGCCGATCTTTGGCCTGAATCTATTGTTGCTTACGGTATTGCCGGCAAGAATAATCCTGCGGTGATCCTCTTGAGGATCCTCGAAAAATGGATCTATAAAAAAGCCGACGCCGTGGTATTTACCATGGAAAACGCTTATCAGTACATAAGAGAGCAGGGCTGGGAAAAGCAGATCCCCGAATCGAAGGTGTTTTACGTCAATAACGGCGTGGAGTTGTCTGCATTCAAATATAATCGGGACAATTTTGTGGCAGAAGATAGCGACCTGGATAACAAAGAGCTCTTTAAGGTGGTCTATACCGGCTCTATCCGCAAGGTCAATAATCTCGGCCTGCTGTTGGACGCGGCAAAGAAAATAGAAGATCTGAGGGTACGTTTCCTTATCTGGGGAGACGGCGACGAGCTGCCCGAGCTTAAGAAGAGAGTTGCCAATGAAAAGATCGACAACGTCGTATTCAAGGGCAGGGTAAATAAATCATTTGTGCCGAGTATAGTGAGCAGGGCGGATCTGAATATCGCCCATAACACCCCGTCGCCCATATTCCGTTACGGTATAAGCTTTAATAAGCTTTTCGACTATCTGGCGGCAGGCAAGCCGGTGCTGTCCGACTTCCCCTGCGGTCACAATCCCGCTGTTATCGGAAATGCGGGTGTAGAGGTTACCGAACCCACGCCGGAAAATATTTCCGATGCGGTCATGAGGTTCGCGAATATGGACGAGGAGCAGTACCGCATGTACAGCGAAAACGCTTTGGCGGTCTCCGAGGAATATTCGTTTGAAGCGCTTACAAAAAAATTGCTGTCGGTCATCGAGGGATGAGTTGGCGCAAGAAAGAAGGACAAAAAATGCAATTTATTGATTTGATGGCACAGTACAAACTGCTCAAGGATGAGATCGACGAAAATATCAGGGCAGTTTTGGACGCAGGCCAGTACATTGGCGGACCGTACGTGAAGGAGCTTGAAGCAAAATTGGCTGAATTTGTAGGACGCAAGCATTGCATCACCTGCGCAAACGGCACCGATGCTCTTCAGATCGCCTACATGATATACGGCATCGGCGAAGGCGACGCGGTCTTCTGTCCCGACATTACCTTTATCTCCTCAACGGAGCCCTCAAAGATGTTCGGTGCCGCTTCGGTGTTCTGTGACGTTCAGCCCGATACCTACAACCTCTGTCCGAAGAGCTTGGAAAGACAGATCAAGGCGGTGCTTGCCGAAGGCAAATTGACCCCGAAGGCGGTCGTGGCAGTCGACATTCTCGGCAACCCCTGCGACTACGACGAAATAATCCCGATCTGCGAAAAATACGGTCTTATACTTATCGAGGATGCCGCTCAGAGCTTTGGCGCAAGCTACAAGGGAAAGAGATGCGGCGCCTTCGGTCAGATCGCAACGACGTCCTTCTTCCCCGCAAAGCCGCTCGGCTGCTACGGAGACGGCGGAGCGATATTCGTTGACGACGACGAGCTTGACGCGCTTATCCGTTCCGTTTGCGTTCACGGCAAGGGACCGAGAGGAAAGTACGATAACGTAAGAGTCGGAGTCAATTCCCGTCTCGATACCCTTCAGGCGGCAATCCTGCTTCCGAAGCTCAAGGCGCTGGCAGATCACGAGATAGACGAACGCCAGGAGGTAGCGAAGAGATACAATGAAGCGCTGAAGGAAAACTTCCAGACTCCTTTCGTTCAGGAGGACTGCATCAGCGTTTACGCTCAGTATGCCATACTCGCAAAGGATACCGAAACGAGAGACAGAGTCGTTAATCATATCACCGAAAAGAAGATCCCCAACATGATCTATTATCCGGCTCCTCAGCACGGCCTTCCCGTGTTTGAGAACGAGCCGACCTATAACGAGGAGTTCACGGTATCGAACGATTACTGTGCAAGAACCCTCTCACTGCCCATGCACCCGTATCTCGGTAAGGACGAGCAGCAGATCATTATAGATGCGATCATGGAGGCACTGTAATGGATAAGAATTACTTCGTGCACGAATCCAGCTACGTTGACGAGGGATGCGAGATCGGCGAAGGTACCAAGATATGGCATTTCTCCCACGTAATGAAGGGAAGCGTCATAGGACCGAAATGTAATATCGGTCAGAACGTGGTCATCTCCCCCGGAGTCGTTTTGGGACAGGGCGTCAAGATACAGAATAACGTCTCGGTCTATACGGGCGTCATCTGTGAGGACGGAGTGTTCCTCGGACCGAGCTGTGTTTTCACTAACGTGATAAATCCGCGTGCATTCATCGAAAGAAAGGATGAATACCGCAAAACGACAGTTAAAAAGGGCGCAAGCATAGGAGCGAACGCGACGATCGTCTGCGGCCACGATATCGGCAGATACGCCTTTGTCGGAGCAGGCAGCGTCGTAACGAAGGACGTGCCCGATTACGCAATGGTATACGGATCTCCCGCACGGATCAAGGGCTACGTTTGCCAATGCGGCTCAAAGCTGAATTTTACGGACGGCAATGCTACTTGCTCCGCCTGTGGAATGAAATACAATATGAACGAAAACAATGAAGTAAAGGAGATACTTTAATATGTCTATCAAGGAACAGCTTATTGAGAAAATTCAGAACAAGACCTTAAAAATGGGCGTTTGCGGCCTCGGCTACGTTGGACTGCCCCTCGCAGTCGACAAGGCGAAGCACGGCTTCAAGACCATCGGCTTCGACGTACAGAAGGAAAAGGTCGATCTTGTAAATGCGGGTAAGAACTACATCGGTGACGTTGTAGACGCAGACCTTGAGGAGCTTGTCGGTAACGGTATGCTCAGAGCAACCACCGATTTCAGCTTCGTTAAGGACGTAGACTTCATTGCTATCTGCGTGCCCACTCCTCTCGATGCACATCAGCAGCCCGATATCAGCTACGTTAAGAACTCCGCTATCGAAATTGCGAAGCACCTCACCAAGGGTACTATGGTAGTCCTTGAATCCACCACCTATCCCGGAACCACCGAGGAGCTTCTTAAGCCCATTCTCGAAGAGGGAAGCGGCCTTGTTTGCGGTGAGGATTTCTATCTCGGCTTCTCTCCCGAGAGAGTCGATCCCGGTAACCTTATCTACAAGACCAGCAATACTCCTAAGGTAGTAGGTGCTATCGGCGACGACGCAGTTGAGGTCATAGCAATGGTTTACCGCGCAATTCTCGACGGCGACGTTCACACCGTTTCCTCTCCCGCAGTAGCTGAAATGGAGAAGATCCTTGAGAACACCTACCGTAATATAAACATCGGTCTCGTTAACGAGCTTACCATTCTGTGCAACAAGATGGGCATCAATATGTGGGAAGTTATCGACGCCGCAAAGACCAAGCCCTACGGCTTCCAGGCATTCTATCCCGGACCCGGTCTCGGCGGACATTGCATTCCTCTTGATCCCTACTACCTCAGCTGGAAGGCACGTGAGTACGGCTTCCATACCTCTATGATCGAGGCGTCTATGATGGTCAACGACCGTATGCCCGAATACACCGTAGAGCGCGCAGGAAAGATCCTTAACAGATATAAGAAGTCGCTCAACGGCTCGAAGGTCCTTATCCTCGGCGTTGCTTACAAGCAGGATATCGACGACTACCGCGAAAGCCCCGCTATCCGTGTGATCGAAGAGTTCCACAAGACCGGTGCAAACGTAGACTTCTACGATCCCTTTATTGCAAAATACCGCGAGAAGGGTCAGTGGCACGAGGGTCTTAAGGAGATCAGCACCGAGATCCTTAATCAGTACGACCTCGTATGCATCACTACCGGCCATACTACCGTTGACTACAATATGGTAGCTAACGCAGGCGTTCCCGTGTTCGACTGCAAGAACGTAACCAAGAATATCGAAAACAAGGCGAATATTGAGGTGCTCTAATATTCTGTCAATGGAGGAAGAAAAATGAAATACGCACTGATCGGTTGCGGCCGTATTGCTACCAACCACATCAAGGCAGCCGTAAATAACGAGCTTGAGATTGTTGCCGTTTGTGATATTCTCCCCGAAAAAATGGAGTCACTGCTGGCAAAGCACGGCTTGGAGAACGATAAATCCATTAAGCGTTATACCGACTATAAAAAAATGCTCAGCGAGAACGATATCACTCTTGCAAGTATTGCGACCGAAAGCGGCAGCCATGCCGAGATCGCGCTTTACTGCATAGATAACGGCATCAACGTCATCATTGAAAAGCCGATGGCTATGTCGATCAATGACGCAGAGGAAATCATTCGCCGCAGCGAAGAAAAGGGCGTCAAGGTCTCTGCTTGCCATCAGAACCGTTTTAACGTCGCGGTGCAGAAGCTCCGTCAGGCGCTTGAGTCGGGACGCTTCGGCAGACTGTCGCACGGTTCTATCAACGTGCGTTGGAACAGAAATCAGGATTATTATACCCAGGCACCGTGGCGCGGCACGTGGGCGCAGGACGGCGGTTGCCTTATGAATCAGTGTATTCACGGAATCGACCTTCTGCGTTGGATGATGGGCGACGAGGTGGACGAGGTATACGGAACCACCAAGCAGCAGTTCCACGATTATCTCGAGTGCGAGGACGTCGGAACCGCTATCGTCAAGTTTAAGAACGGCGCCGTTGCTACGATCGAGGGTACCACTAACGTTTATCCGAAGAATTTGGAGGAGACGCTTTATCTGTTCGGCGAAAAGGGCACGGTCAAGATCGGCGGCACCTCGACGAATAATATCGACGTATGGGATTTTGCCGATGAAGGCGAAGCCGATCAGCAGAATAAGGGGCTGAAGGAAGCGACCTCCAACGTTTACGGAAACGGCCATACCAGCTTGTTTGCAGACGTTATGGACGCTATTGAAAACGACAGAAAGCCGTACATAGATGCAGTTGCCGGCAGAAACGCGCTTGAGATGGTTCTGGCTGTTTATCAGTCTGCCGCTACCGGCAAGCCGGTCAAGCTTCCGCTGGTCGACGTTGCTTCTACGGATTTTATCGGGAGATTTGACAAATGAATCTCTTTCTGATCTCAAACGGCAACTTTGATTACGACGGCCGTTTGCGCGAGCTTTATAAGGTTTTTTCCGAGATGGGAACCCTGTATTCGATAACACAGGGTTCCGTCTCTCAGGACGCTCGCCACAAGGTGCATAACGGAAGCTATATAAGCTTTATTAAAGAAGCCGTCAAATACGGTAAAACTCTTGAGAAGATAGACGTGCTTGTTTTGGATAACCGTAAATCAATCATACCCGGATTGATGCTCAAGGCATCCAAAAAGCCGGCAGTAACTATCCAGGATTGCCGCGAGCTGTACGTGAAAAAAGAGGTACTGCATTTTGCAGGCAAAATGGGCTGTGTT
>JAFTTT010000063.1 GCA_017466625.1 Clostridia bacterium | reverse complement strand
GTAACACTGACCGTCAGCCGCGGTGCAAATCGCGTTTCTGTCCCCGACCTCGTAAACTACAACTATACCTCCGCAAGAGTTCTTGCCGAAAACCAGGAAAAGTTTAACTTCACGGTCGAATTCAAGGAGATTAAGAGCGAAGCTTACAAGTTCGGTCTTGTCGTAAAAACCGAGCCGGCAGCAGGCGAGCAGGTTCGCTACGGATCAACGATAGTCATTTACTACAGCATCGGCCCCGACTATCAGTACGTAATAGTTGACGATTACACGGGTAAAACTCCCGCACAGGCAAGCACGCTTATTGCGGGTGACCTTGTTATCGACGAGGACACGACCTACGAATACAGTGACAAGGTCGGTGAGGGACTGATAGTATCTCAAAGCTTGGCTCCGGGAAACCACCTCAAAGGATCGACGATCAAGTTCGTTATCAGTCTCGGCGCTCCTCCGACGACCGCTCCGCCTCCTACCGAGCCGCCCGTTACGGATTCGGGCACAGAAGACACGACGGTAGTCGATACGACCGAATCCGATACGACCAAAGCTGATACGACAGAAGCTGATACGACAAAATCGGATACAACTAAGGCAGATACGACCACAGAGGAGCCGTCTGTCACCGAGTAACACGCCCCATTTGACCAACGGAGAAACACTACTATGAACAACATTACTGACTGCTTCGGCACGATGGTATTTGATGACACCGCGATGCGTAAGAAGCTCCCGAAGGAGACTTACGATGCGATGCGAAGAACAATAAAGGACGGCAAGCGCCTTGATATCGAGCTTGCAAACGTAGTCGCAGCAGCGATGAAGGACTGGGCTATTGAGAAGGGTGCAACGCACTATACGCATTGGTTCCAGCCGATGACAGGCATCACCGCAGAGAAGCACGACAGCTTTATAAGCCCTACAAAGGACGGAAAGGTCATTATGGAGTTTTCCGGCAAGGAGCTCGTAAAGGGTGAGACCGATGCTTCCTCCTTCCCGTCAGGCGGACTTCGCGCGACCTTTGAAGCGCGCGGATACACCGCTTGGGACCCCTCGTCTTACGCATTTATAAAGGACAGAACGCTCTGCATTCCGACTGCATTCTGCTCCTACGGCGGTGAGGCACTTGATAAAAAAACTCCTCTTCTCCGCTCAATGGAGAAGATCAACAAGCAGGCGCTCCGCGTCTTGAAGCTTTTCGGAAACGAAAGCGTCACATCGGTAAAAACGACGGTAGGCGTTGAGCAGGAATACTTCCTTATCACGAAGGAGGTCTACGAAAAGCGCAAGGACCTTTTCTACACCGGTAGGACCCTCTTTGGTGCAAAGGCGCCGAAGGGACAGGAGCTTGACGACCACTATTTCGGATCGATCAAGGATAAGGTCTCAGAGTTCATGCACGACGTTGACGTCGAGCTTTGGAAGCTCGGTGTCCTTGCAAAGACCGAGCATAACGAGGCCGCACCGGCTCAGCACGAGCTTGCCCCGATATTCACGACTGCAAATATCGCCGCCGATCACAACCAGCTAACGATGGAAATGCTCCAGACCGTCGCAAAGAGACACGGGCTCGTCTGTCTGCTTCACGAAAAGCCGTTTGCGGGTGTGAACGGAAGCGGTAAGCATAATAACTGGTCGATCTCAACTGACACGGGAATCAACCTTCTCGAGCCAGGTGAGACACCCTATGAAAACGCCCAGTTCCTCTTGTTCCTGAGCGCAATAATCAAGGCAGTAGACGACTATCAGGAGCTTCTTCGCATCTCCGTTTCGACGGCAGGTAACGATCACCGTCTCGGCGCAGGCGAAGCACCTCCCGCAATCGTTTCCTTCTTCCTCGGCGACGAGCTTACCGAGATCCTTAACGCTATCGAAAGCGAAAGCGCATACGGCGGTAAGGAAAAGGAGCTTCTCCGAGTCGGAGTACATATGCTCCCGAAGTTCACAAAGGATACGACGGACAGAAACCGTACCTCTCCCTTTGCATTTACGGGTAATAAGTTCGAATTCCGTATGCTCGGCTCTGCCGCATCGGTTTCGGACGTAAATACTGTAATCAACACGGCTGTTGCAGAGACGCTAAAGGGCTTTGCCGACCGCCTTGAAAACGCCGAATGCTTTGAAGAAGCGCTCCACGACCTTATTCGTGACACCGTTCGCGCACATAAGAGGATACTCTTTAACGGCAACGGCTACGACGAATCGTGGGTAAAGGAAGCTGAAAAGAGAGGCCTGTCTAATCTCCGTAACACCCCCGAGGCGCTTTCGCATTTTCTTGACGAAAAGAACGTCAAGCTCTTCTCAGAGAACAAGATCTTCTCCGAAACAGAGCTTCGTTCGCGCAAGGAGATAATGCTCGAAAGCTACTGCAAGCTTATCAACATTGAAGCTCTGACGATGATAGAAATGGCAAGAAAGGAAATCATTCCCGCAGTCATTTCCTATATCAAGGACGTTTCAAAAACGATAATCAACGTAAAGAATGCCGTACCGAACGCACTTACCGATACGGAAGAGGAAATAGTATCTTCCCTTTCGGCACTTGCGTCAAAGGCAAACACGGCGGTAAAGGAGCTTGACTCGCTTACCGCGACGGCAAACACCGTAGCCGATAACGCAGACTGTGCCGACTTCTATCTGAATTCAGTAATTCCGAAGATGGCAGAGCTTCGCCGTATCTGCGATGAGGCGGAGACCTTAACTGCGGAAAGCTATTGGCCCTTCCCGACCTACGGAGATATTCTTTTCAGCGTGCGCTGATGAGGAAACGAAATGAAAACTACAATTAAAGCAGCGCTTGCGTCAAATGAGATCTCGGTTGCCGACATAAGCGCTAACCTTAAAGCGATAACCGATATAATCAAAGAAAGCGCGCAAAACGGCGCGAACGCAGTAGTGTTCCCCGAGCTTTCGATAACGGGATATTCCTGCGGAGATCTGTTTCTCAACAGCAAGCTGACCGACGCATGGGCAGACGCGTTAAACGAAGTCTCAGAGGCGACCTGTGACGCGTCGGTTACTGCGTTCGTCGGAATTCCGCTCAAGATCGAAAACTCCCTTTACGACTGTGTCGCGGTCATAGACAAAGGCGAGACACTCGGATTCGTTCCGAAAAGAGATCTTTCCTATGCCGAAAGCCGCATCTTCGTCTCCGATGACGATCCCGCTATCGTATTCAGCACAAATGACGCCGTTTACGGCGTCGCTGTCGGCGACGATATACTTGATACCGACTACTGCAAGGCACTGAAAAAAGCAGGCGCGACTGTTATAGTTAACCCGTACGCTTCGCCGATGAGCGCAACCTTTGAAAAAGAGAAAAGGGCGCAGGTCAAGTATCTGTCCGAGATGCTCGGTGTTACCGTTCTTTCAGTCGGCGCGTCACCTACCGAATCGACGACCGATACGGTTTTTGCCGATTATTCGGTTGCGATAAAAAACGGAGAAATAATTGCAGAGCAAAAGCCGCTCAATAACGGCGGTATCTGCTACGCGGAGTTTGAGCCGACCGTTTCAAAGGGCAAAAACGTCGAAAAGCCGTCGGAATCGGAAAAGGTCGAGAAAAATCCCTTCATACCCGAGGGTATTACCGATGATTATTTCGAAAGCTGTCTTAAAATACAGTCGTACGGCTTAATCAAGCGTATGACTGCCGCTCACGCAAAGACCGCAGTTCTCGGTATTTCCGGCGGCCTTGACAGTACGCTCGCGCTTCTTGCGACAGTTCGCGCCTTTGATCTTATGGGCAGAGACAGAAAAGACATAATCTGCGTCACCTTGCCCTGCTTCGGTACTACGAAGCGCACGAAAAGCAACGCAATAAAAATGTGCGAGGAGCTTGGTGTAGACATTCGCGAAATCAACATCGGAAAAGCCGTTCTTCAGCATTTTGAGGACATCGGACACGATCCGTCAGTCACAGACGTGACCTACGAAAATTCACAAGCAAGAGAGCGCACACAGATCCTGATGGATCTTTCGAACCGATATAACGGTCTCGTTATCGGTACGGGCGATATGTCCGAATTGGCTCTCGGCTGGGCGACCTACAACGGCGACCACATGTCGATGTACGGTCTTAATGCGTCTATAACGAAGACGCTCGTCCGCGCGCTCGTTGATTACGAAGCAAGACGCCTCGGCGGTTCAATTTCGGAGATTCTGATCGACGTTATCGGAACGCCTGTCTCCCCCGAGCTTCTGCCGGCCGATAATGACGGCAAGATCGCGCAGAAGACCGAGGACCTCGTCGGTCCGTACGAGCTTCACGACTTCTTCCTTTATCATTTCATAAAGGAGCATCGCTCGCCTAAAGAGATATACGCGCTTGCTTGCGAGGTGTTCAAGGATGAGTACAGCTCCGAAACGGTGCTTAAATGGCTCAAGACATTCATACGCCGTTTCTTCGTTTCGCAGTTCAAGCGCTCCTGCGTTCCCGACGGACCGCGTGTAACTAACGTTTCCCTTTCGCCGCGCGGATCGTTCTCGATGCCGTCCGACGCATCGTTTGCCTTCTTTATGAAGGAGCTTGACGAAATATAAAAATTACAGGACAGAGATCAATCTCTGTCCTGTTTAGTTATATGAAGTTTCTCTTTCTTCG
>JAFTTT010000062.1 GCA_017466625.1 Clostridia bacterium | reverse complement strand
GACGGCGACGTAATTGCTTCGAACGGTAAGCCGAACTGCGTCGTTTCGGGTGGACTTCAGCTTAATTTCAATATTGCTCCCGATTATCTCTACGCCGTGATAAAGAATCAGGCGGGTGAGACCGTATTTGACGACGTGTACGAAAACGTTGATCCTACAATTTTTGCAGACAATATTGTCTATGAAGTAAAGGTGACCGCAAAGTGGTACCAGGCAGAGGATAAAAAGAATTACGGAGAGGGCGAGTATACCTTTACCGCAAACGTTCAGTCTCCTCCCGTGTTCTATTTGAGCGAGCATAGCGTCGTGCGCTACGGCGACTTCGTTATTGTTTCCGCAAAGAATATCGTCGATCCCTCGCTTATAGGATTTACTTCCAAGCCGGCGCTTTCCGTTCAGCCGGTGTTCTATGAGTACGGCGGATATTACCATGCTCTGATCCCGTTCTCCCTTAAGGACGAGGCACAGAATAACGGCGCGCTCAACTACACTCTGACCTTCACCTACGGCGATGCGTCGCGCGACCTTTCGGTAGGACTTGAGAAGAGAGCAACGGGTAAGGATAACCAGGATATCCCGAAGGAAACGGTTGATGCACTCAGAAACGAGACGACTCTCACTGCGTTTAATGAAACGGTAGCACCGTATCTTACCGCACGTGAGGAAACGCTCTACTGGATGACCGATAATAAGATAGCCGATCCGACGACGAGAAAGATACGCAGCGGCTTCGGCATTGATATAATTCTTGAAAATGCCGACACGAGATACGTGCACGAGGGCGTAAACTATTACGTCAAGGACGGAGATACCGTCAAGGCGTGCCTGCCCGGTAAGGTCGTATACGTCGGTGAGACGACGCTCTCCGGAAAGACCGTGATAGTCGAGCACGGCGGCGGACTCAAGTCTCTTTATGCGCACATGAGCTTCACGAACGTGACCGTCGGTCAGGAAATAGGCAAGGGTACCGCGCTCGGAACTGTCGGAGATACCGGCTTCTGCACGGGAACGACGCTCCATTTCGGACTGTACGTAAACGAAACTCCCGTCCGTTACTATAATTACGAGACCGAGGGCGTGTCTGTAAACAGCACGGTAGCCGAGGCGATCGGACTTAAATGATGAATGAAGATCGGCTTGAAAGAGCCGATCTTCTGTTATTTTGATAGAAAACACCGCTCGGCATTACCGACGGACACAAAATAAACTCAAGGAGAAACGTTATGAGTAAGGAAATGATCTGGGCATATATGCTGATGCTCTCCGACCATCAGTGGGAGGACGAAAGCTCACCGTTGCGCGGCTGGAACCTCGCTCCGCAGTATACGGACGATATCGAATTCAGCGAAAATGCATGGGATAAGATAGTGCCGTTTATCGCGGAAAAGGGCTTTAACGCAGTGCTTGTCGACGTCGGCGACGGAATAAAATACGAAAGCCATCCCGAGATCTCGGCGCCGAACGCGTGGGATAAGGATCACGCAAAGAAAAAGCTCGATGAAATGCGCGCGCTCGGACTCACCCCGATACCGAAGCTCAATTTCTCGACCTGCCACGACACCTGGCTTAAGGACTATCGAAGAATGGTCTCGACACCGACCTATTACAGAGTCGCCTCCGACGTTATTTCCGAGATCTGCGAGCTTTTCGGTAATCCCGAGCTGTTCCACCTCGGCTTCGACGAGGAGGAAGTGCACATGCAGAAAAGCTACGAAATGACGATAGTGCGTAACGGTGACCTCTGGTGGCACGATCTCTACTATCTCGCCGGCGAATGCGAAAAGCACGGCGCCCGCCCGTGGGTGTGGTCGGACTATATGTGGAACCACGAGGAAAAGTTCTTAAATAAAATGCCGAAGTCGATCCTTCAGTCAAATTGGTTCTACGGACATCTCCGCGACTACCCGACCGATTCTCATAATTATAAGATGTTGCGTGCTTACGACGTGCTCGATAAGCACGGTTTCGACCAGATCCCGACCTGCTCGACTTGGGACACGAATCATAATTCTATCGGTACTATTGCATATTGTAAGGAAAACCTCGACCCGTCGTACCTGAAGGGAATTATGACGGCGTCGTGGGAGGCAACGACCGACAGAATGCTCTACGCCCTCTATAATGACGCACATCAGTTTTATCTCGGCAGAAAGAAATACTATCCCGACTCATTCTGAAAGAAAACCGCCCGATCAAGGGCGGTTTTTGCCGTAAAAGGGAAGCTCGGTAATTAAACGCGCCGGTATGGAAATTACCAGAAAATAAATATGAAAATATTATTAAAAAAGTCTGTTTTTTGTTGACAAATACTAAATATATGGTATAATTAGAACGAGACATTATTCTTTACTCTAAATTTAAGAGGAGATCAGCAAATGAAAAAACTTATGCGTTCACTTATCAGCTTCATGCTGATACTGTTTCTCGTGTTTGCGGTGACCGCGTGCGCAAATGATGATCCGAAGGATCATAAGGAAAGCACGACGGTAGGTGATACGACTCCCGAGGACACAACGGGAGATCCTGACGATACTACCACCGAACCCGAGGACACGGCGGACGATACTACAACGCCCGAGGACACGACCGAGGTTCCTGTAACGACAGAACCCGATCACGTGCATACCTTTGATCAGAAAAAGGCAGCGGCAGAATTCCTCGTTAAAAAGGCGACCTGCCAGTCCCGTGCCGTATATTATTATTCCTGTACTTGCGGAACGAGAGGAACCAAGACCTTTATTTCCGGCGGTTTAGGAAAGCACGAATTCGTTCAGAAGAATACCGATATCAAGTACTTAAGAGCAATGGCCGACTGTACTCACGGAACGCTTTACTACTATTCCTGCATTTGCGGAATGAGAGGAAACGCGCTTTTCGATAACGGCGATATTCTTGAGCATAACTATTCGGTAAAGGATACCTCCGAGAAGTATCTTAAGGCGCCGGCATCGTGTACTGCTCCCGCAACATACTACTTCTCATGCACCTGCGGACATCCCGGACCTTCGACTTTCACGGTCGGCACTGTAACGGATCACATTTTCGATCATAAGCGTTACGACAGCAAGTACTTTGCAGCACCTGCTAATTGCATAACGCCTGTAACCTACTACTGGTCTTGCGCATGCGGAGAAGTGGGAACGACTACCTTTACGGACGGAGCTCCTAACCCGACGCACACCTACGACCAGCAGGTCGCAGCCCCGAAATATATCAGAACCGCAGCAACGCTGACAACACCGGCTACATACTACTATTCCTGCGTATGCGGAGACCTCGGCGGAAAATACTTTATTGACGGCAGTCCCCTTCCGTTCAATAAGCCGATCGACCTTAAGAATGAGACCGTTACTATCGTTGTTCCCGCAACGACGGATAACGCAGTCAAGAACGCAATAGAGGTAATGACGAAGGAGCTTAACGAAAAGCTCGGCAAGACCTTCACGACCTCGACCTTCACAGGCGGAGCTACCGACCCGAACGCATACGAAATACTCGTCGGTGATACCGGCAGAACCGAATCCGACAGCGCAATTGCTAATCTCTCTGAAACAGAATATACAGTAACCGGAAACGGCAACAAGATAGTCGTCGCAGGCGGAAGCAGCGATGCTCTCGTCCGTGCGATCGCAACGTTCCTTAATAACGTACGTTATGAAGAAGGCGTTGTAAACGCAGAGATCAACGTTAAGAAGGATACCAAAAACGCAAACCTCGTTGCATTTGCAAACCAGAAGAACGGTTGCGTTGAGATTTATGATGTATCTCTCGGAAGATTTGACTCTCTTGCGCTTGTATCCTCTATCGCACCCGGAAACAGTGGCTTTAAGGGCATCGCAGACGTTAAGTACCGCAGAACCGATAAGTACGGCGACGTTGTCTTGGCAGTATACGGTGCATCCGTAAACGGCTACGCGGCAATGTACGCATATCCTTCCGGAACCCTTATCTGGAGCTCGACAAAGCCGGCAAACAACCCTCACAGTATTGAATATCTTCCTAACGGACTTATAGCCGTCGCATCGAGCGCAGGCAATGCGATCTGTCTCTTCGATCCCGAGGACAGCGATCCTAACGAACCCGACTATACTATTGTTCTTAAAGACGCTCACGGCGCTCTTTGGGACGAGGATAACCAGGTTCTCTGGGGAATCGGAAGAATGAACCTCACTGCGTATAAGATCGACTATAAGAACGGTCAGATCACCGTCACCGTTGACACAAAGCTCAGCGCAACTCTCCCCGAAGACCACGCACACGACCTTGCGGCTGACTTCAGAGATAAGGACTGCCTTATTATCACGACAGCCAACAGAGTTCTTGTTTACAATAAGGTATCGCGAACCTTCACGGATCTTCTCGATAACGTTGGCGGAGCAGTTACGAAGGATGTAAAGGGTGCCGGTACACTTCCCGACGGAAGCATCTACTATCTCTATCCCGACGGAAATGCTACAACGGGCGCTGCATGGAACACTACGACGCTCAACTACGTTCTTTACGTAGACGGTACGTATATCCAGGAATCGTACGTTTCTCCCACCGGTAACTATTATAAGTGCCGTATATTCGACTGGAGATATCACATATAAAAGCCAATAAAAAACAGCCACGAAAGTGGCTGTTTTTTTGTATCAAAACTTAATTTTTTATCAAAGCTTAATGTTGAGAATGCCTTGTGACTTCTTGTATTCAACGAAGTCGTCGTAGTTGCCCTGGCGGTCAACGTAAGTGCCGTCGTCGCGGATCTCAATGATTCTGTTAGCAACGGTGTTAACGATCTCGTAGTCGTGCGAGGTAAAGAGAACGTTACCCTTGAAGTTGTCAAGACCGTGGTTTACCGCTGTGATAGACTCAAGGTCGAGATGGTCGGTCGGCTGGTCAAGCAGAAGCACGTTCGAGCCGAAAAGCATCATGCGGGAGAACATACATCTGACCTTCTCGCCGCCCGAAAGAACGTTAACCTCCTTGAAAACGCTCTCGTTGGAGAAGAGCATTCTGCCGAGGAATCCGCGTAAGTACGTCTCTGTCTGATCCATCGAATAACGGCGCATCCAGTCAAGGATAGAATCGTGACAGCCGTTGAAATACTCGCTGTTGTCGTGAGGGAAGTAGGACTTCGTGATGCTGATTCCCCACTTGAACGAGCCGCTGTCGGGCTCGGTCTCTTCCATAAGAACGCGGAAAAGCGCGGTGATCGCCTGCTCGTTGCCGACGAAAGCGATCTTGTCGCCCTTGTTCACGGTGAAGGTCAGATCCTTGAACATAACCTCGCCGTTTTCGGTCTTGGTAAGATCGTTAACGAAAAGAATATCCTTGCCTGCCTCGCGGTCCATGTCAAATCCGATGAACGGATAACGTCTGCTCGATGCGGGAATTTCCTCAAGCGCGATCTTGTCAAGAAGCTTTCTTCTCGCCGTCGCCTGACGCGACTTACTCTTGTTCGCGGAGAAGCGCGAAATGAAGGCCTGAAGCTCGCGGATCTTGTCCTCGTTCTTCTTGTTCTGCTGCTTGATAAGACGCTGCATAAGCTGGCTGGATTCGTACCAGAACTCGTAGTTACCGACGTACATCTTTATCGAGCCGTAGTCGATGTCAACGATGTTGGTACAAACGTTGTTAAGGAAGTGACGGTCGTGGGAAACGACAAGCACAGTACCGAAATAATCGGCAAGGAAGTCCTCAAGCCATCTGACGGCGTCAATATCAAGACCGTTCGTTGGCTCGTCGAGAAGAATGATGTCGGGATTACCGAAAAGCGCCTGCGCAAGAAGCACCTTGACCTTTTCGCTCTCCTTGAGAGTCGACATCAGATCGTAAAGAATGGAGTCGGATAGGCCAAGACCCTGAAGAAGCTTCGATGCGTCAGACTCCGCTTCCCAACCGTTAAGCTCGGCAAATTCACCCTCAAGCTCGGAGGCACGAATGCCGTCCTCGTCGGTGAAATCCTCTTTAGCGTATATGGCGTCCTTTTCCTTCATAATGTCGTAAAGACGCTTGTTACCTTGAATTACGGTGTCAAGAACGGTAAACTCGTCGAACGCGAAGTGATCCTGACGAAGCACCGACATTCTGACCGTGTCGGGGATAGTAACGGAGCCCTTCGTCGGATCAAGCTCACCGCAAAGGATCTTAAGAAAGGTCGACTTGCCCGCACCGTTAGCACCGATTATACCGTAACAGTTGCCGGGAGTAAACTTGAGGTCAACGTCCTTAAAAAGAAGCTGTCCGCCAAACTGAAAGCTGAGATCAGTAACTGTAATCATTATAATTCCTCATTTCGATTTTTACACACCCGAACATTGTAACATAATAAAAGCTTAAAGTCAACCCTAACACGTTCTATCTATTCGGTATATTGCGACTATTTGCCACGTCGTAGGGCGGGGGTTTACTCCCGCCGCTTAAAAACGATGTTACTTTACACCCGAACACCTCGTCCGACCTTGCAACGCTCGGACACCTTACCCTGAGAGGAAGGTAAGACAACGTCCAATCTATCCTTGGTAGGGGAGGGGCTTGCTCCTCACGTATAATATTGATGATCATTTACAGCCAAACGGCGGGAGCAAGCCCCCGCCCTACGAAAAACCTCTCTGTCAATTAAGACAGAGAG
>JAFTTT010000061.1 GCA_017466625.1 Clostridia bacterium | reverse complement strand
GTGCTGCATTAGGATATTTACGTCGTCGTATATTATCTTGTAAACGACGTAAGGCGTGATAAGATTACATCCGATTGCTACTGTGTTGATAGCGTTTATATGGGGTATCGGAGTAAACTTGAACGTCTGTCCGAAGGAGTAGACCGCGAGTGAGAATTCGTTAAAGGCAGATTCAGTAGAATAGATATAGCTTGCTTCACCGGGGAGGTCGATTCCTGTTATCGATGTTATTCCGAATGACTCGAAATACTTATAGAACGTGCTTTGACCGAGTCGGAGCGAGAGGGTCATCATGACGGGGTTGCACGACATCTGAAGACCCGTTGTAAAGGTTACCGAGCCGTGACCTCTCGTTCTGTGGCAGTGAATGGGATTTTCATATCCCGCGACTCTGTACGAGCCGCTGCAATAGAAGCCCTCGTTCGGAGAGACGACGCCCTCCTCGAGCGACATGGCACTCGTAATTATCTTAAAGGTCGATCCCGGCTCGTAAAGCTCGGAGACCGGCTTGTTTCTCCAAAGCGTATAGAGAAGATCGGTCTTGTATTTGGAATACTCCGTCGACTCCGGATCGAAGCCGCTGCTGTCGAGCTTTGCCTGCGAAGCTTCGTCAAGCTGATAGGGAGAATTAAGGTCGAAGGAGGGATATGTTGCCATTCCCAAAATAGCGCCCGTATCGCAGTCCATAACGATTCCCGTAACTCTGTTAAGCGGATTTGAATCGAGATACGCCTGCTTGACCTGTTTTTCGAGAGCTCGCTGGATCGTCACGTCGATGGTCGTAACGAGGTTTGCTCCGTTCGACGCGTCGATATATGTATCATATTTTCCGGGCATCTGTCCGCCCTGCGCGTCCTTTGAGGTTATGTACTTACCCGACTCGCCTCTGAGGAATGAATTATATTCAAGCTCAAGTCCGCTGAGACCCTGGTCGGTACCGACAACTCCTATGACGTTTGCGGCAAGGGAAGAGAAGGGGTAAAATCTTGATGATCCCGCTTCAAGATGCACCTGGAGCTTCAGGTCGTTTGCGAGAATGAAAGCGCGTACTGCGTCCGCCTTCTCCTCCGTCGCTTTTTTTAGGACGGTTTCATCAGCACGGTGCGTCTTTTGAGGCAGGGCGTATCTCTTATCGTAATCGACTCCGAGTATCTCGGATAGACCCTTCGACACAAGCTCAGCATTTCCGTTCTTATCGATATCGCGCGGCGATATGAAGATGCGGTAGACGGTGTAGTTTGACGCGAGCTTATTCATGTTCTTGTCGTATATCTCGCCTCGCTCCGCCTTGAGAGTCGTGTAGCGCTGGATGTTATTTATTACCTTATTTTGATATTTGTCGTAGTCTATTATCTGAAGCTGAAAAAGTCTGAATATAAGAACGCACCAAAAAGCCATGAAACACATAAGTATTATCATGGATCTGCCCGGTATCATTCTTTTACGTACTGTTGATGTAGGGTTGTTATTCGGCACCTTAATACGGCTCCTTTTGCGATTTTTGCGGTAGATGGATATAGTTATATATATTATACTACTAATTATATGAATTTACAAGAAGAAATAGAAAGAAAAAGAGGAACAACGGGAAATTTTTTTGCCGTTGTTCCTCGAATGCCGTGTTTATGCGATCCCTCGTTATTTTCCACTCGGATCTATCGTGTCATCGGGATCCATCGTAATGTACTTCTTCGCGATCTCGTCGACTGTTACCATACCGAGCTTTTCCTTGGCGATCTTTTCGATGACCGTGAGATCGTTTTTCATATCGAGCTTTGCAGTAAGGTCCTCTGCCTCAAAGGAGAGGGTCGCGATCTCGCTCTTGAGATCGGAGACTGTGGAGGTGTGCTCGTTAATCTGCACGTAGTTGAAGATCATGTAGAAGAAAAGAAGAGAGCAGAGAAGCGAGAGGAATACCACGGAATAAGGGAATGCTACCTTCGTAGTATCGGTTACCGTTCTGACTGTCGGCTCGGTTCTGACCGAAGCAACGGGAACCGCCATCTTCTTTGCGGGCGCCTTTACGGGAAGAGAGCCAAGAGCAACCTCGGGCTTTGCGGCTCTTCCGTTGGGGTTCGACATATTGGGCGAGCGCGTAACGCTTCTTCTCTTGTGTTCGCCGCTCTTTATTCTGCTGTAACCGTTTGAACGTTCTTTGGAGGACTTTGCGCTTCTGACGTCGTTAGTCATGGCTTTTCCTTCTTTCTTACTTTCTTAAAGCTTTTCTGCCACTCGAAGCTTTGCGCTGTGGCTTCTCTTGTTTTCCTCGAGCTCTTTTTCGCTCGGTAGGATCGGTTTTCTTGATATCTGCTTTAATGTCGGCTTCTTTCCGCATATGCAGACGGGGAAGCTCGGCGGGCAGGTGCAACCCTTTGATAGGTCGCTTATCGTTTGTTTAACGAGACGGTCTTCGAGCGAATGGAAGGTAATTATCGCCATTCTGCCGCCCTCGTTCAAGCATTCCGCTATGTCCTTCACGGTAGGCGGAATTATTTCAAGCTCGCCGTTTACTTCGATTCTTATCGCCTGGAAGGTTCTTTTCGCGGGGTTCGATCCCTTTTCGCGGAACTTCGGCGGAATTGAGTCGGTAATTATTGAAACGAGCTCGAGAGTCGTCTCAATAGGTTTTGCTTTTCTCGATTCAACTATTCTCGATGCGATTCTTCTTGAAAACTTTTCTTCGCCGTATTGGAAGATGACGTTTGCAAGCTTTTCTTCAGAATACGTGTTCACGATATCGTATGCGGATATCGGATCGTCTCTGTTCATTCTCATATCGAGGGGCGCGTCTGCATTGTAGGAGAAGCCGCGCTCGGCTACGTCTATCTGATGCGAGGAGATCCCGAGGTCGATAAGCACTCCGTCCGGCTTTCTTCCGTTCAGTATCTCCTTGAGATTCGAGAAGTTGTTTTTTACTATTTCGACTCTGTCGGAGAAGGGAGCAAGCCGCTCCGTTACCGTTTCTATAGCATCTATGTCGCGGTCTATTGCTATAAGCTTTCCGTTTTCGTTAAGACGACTTGCGATAGCGTAGCTGTGACCGCCGCCGCCCGCCGTACAGTCTACGTAGAGACCGTCGGGCTTTATGTTTAGTCCGTCGATGCATTCGTTCAGCATCACGGAGTAGTGTTCAAAGTTAACTGCCATATCAGAAACCGAGCTTTATGAGCAGGTCTGTTATGTCGGCGGTGTTTTCGGAATTGCTCTCGCTTATCCAGCTTTCCTCGTCCCATATCTCGATATGGTCGCCGACGCCGATGATCTTTACTGCACGGGTAAGACCCGCGTATTCGCAAAGGGTAGGGGAGATGAGGACGCGTCCCTGGCCGTCGACGTTCGTTTCGAATGCTGCAGAGAAGAGGAATCTCTTTATCATTCTCGTTTCGGTCTGCGGAAGTGTCTCAAGCTTTGCGGTGAAGTCTTCCCAACGGTCCATAGGGTAAAGGGAAATACACTTATCAACGTTCTTCGTCATAACGACCGTTTCGCCAAGCTCTTCGCGAAGACGCGCGGGAAGACTGACGCGCTTTTTGCTATCTAAATTGTGACTGTATTCTCCGCAGAACATACGCGTTTCCTCCTTGCTTCGCAAATTTGTGGGAACTTGCTGTTATATCGTGGTCTTTTCAACCACTTTGACCCACTTTTCACCACTTATGCTATAATTATATACCTCAGAATACGCTTTTGCAATAGATAATACCACTATTTGCACGACTTTTTACAATATTTTTTGCGCAAAAGAACAAATTTTCGCCATCGTTCGACTAAAAGCAGAACAAAAAAAGAACACGCAAACAAGCGTGCTCTTTCGCTATTGATCGGGATCAAAAAATATGCTCAAAATTGCCGAAATGCGTTGACAAATTAAATTGGATATGGTATATTTGCGGTGGATATTGCTATTTTGCAAGGAGCGTGCCTAAATGGACGAAATGAAGATGAAAAAATCGGCGAACATTGAAACGACGTTCGAAACACACATGCTATCGCATCGAGCGCTTCCGTTTGTTTTTCATACCGACTGTGTGATCAGCTGTCCGCAGCATCACGCTAACAAGCATAAAGAGGTTGAAATACTTATGTGCTTTTCCGGCTCGGGCGTAGTTTATTCCGATATGAAGCCGATTCCTCTTAAAGCAGGCGAAATGGCGGTCGTCAATACCAACAGAATTCATTATACGACGACTGACAGCGAGTTTCGTTATCATTGTCTTATAGTCGATAACGAGTTTTTGTATTCGATAGGGATAGATACTGATGAGGTCTGCTTTGAGGACAAGATCGTTTCTCCCTATTTTGACGAACTCTTCGATAAGATATGCTCGGAATGGCACCGTGAGGATAAGTATAGAAGCGTTATCATAAAATCGCTGATTACTGAGCTTTTCGTTCACATGTGCCGAGATCATCTCGTCAAGGATACGACAAATGAAAAAGAAAGCAAGACTCTCAAAAAAATAAAGTATTCAATAAATTATATAAAGCAGAATTTCAAACGGGATCTGTCTCTTGACGAGGTCTCGGAGGCGGCCGGGCTTTCCCGTTATCACTTCTGCCGGGAATTCAAAAAGGCAACGGGACTTACTCCGGTAGAGTTTATAAACCGCACACGGTGCGAATTTGCAAAAGAGCTTCTTGAATCGAAGAAGTACACGATTGCAGAGATAAGCGATATGAGCGGATTTATGACCCCTGCGCATTTCTCGAAGACCTTTAAGGGCTTTTTCGGCGCACATCCGTCGGAGTTCGTAAGGATGGCAAAGCGCGAAAAGGAAGTTGACTTAATGCCTCACAGCTTTATTTATAACGCTTCCACCGACCCGTATTATAATCTCGCGCTTGAAGAATGGCTTATGAAGACCTGCGACGATGACGTCTTTATTCTTTGGCAGAACCGTCCGACCGTCGTTATCGGCCGTTATCAGAACGCGTACGCAGAAGTAAACATTCCTTATGCCGAAAAGAACGGAATATCGGTCGTACGAAGAATGAGCGGAGGAGGCGCGGTATATCACGATCTCGGAAATCTGAACTTTACCTTTATCGTAAAGGACAAGGGTGACGGCATTGATTTCGTCCGATTCCTCACACCGATCAAAGAAGCGCTCGCCACTCTCGGAATCGAGACCGAGATCTCGGGCAGAAACGATCTCCTAATGAACGGTAAAAAGATCTCGGGAAGCGCGCAATGCCGTAAATACGGTAAAGTGCTTCACCACGGAACGCTTCTTGTTAACACGGACGTGAATATCCTTTCATCGGTGCTTAAGGTAAGAAGTGAAAAGCTCGTAAGTAAGGGGATAAGCAGCGTCAGAAGCCGCGTGACGAACATAAAGGACGTTTATCCCGACGCTTCGGTGAACGTAATAATGAACGCCCTGATACAGATGTTCTCCTGCGGAAAGATAGAGCTTACCGAGCGCGATAAGGAAGAGATATCGCTTTTGGCGAAGGAAAAATATTCGTCGTGGGACTATGTATTCGGTAAGTCGAAGTCGCTTTCCAAAACGGTCAGCGAGCGCTTTGACGGCGGAAGTATCGAGCTTTCGTTTGACTCCGACGGCGGTGTAGTTAAGGATATCAGCATCAGCGGCGATTTCTTTGCCGACGGTGAAATCGCTCTTCTTGAAGAAGCTCTTATCGGATGTCGGCTGTCACTTAATGACTTGATTACTGTTATTGATAATACAAGCTGTAAGATTCATGGAATTACGTCCGCAGAAATTGCAGAAACGATACTAAAGTAAAAAATGTCCCCCGAATATCGGGGGACATTTTCGTTTAATTCAACTTGATAAATGCGTAAGAGCGCGGCTTTGAAAAGGTTGCTTTTAATGCGTTGCCAATGGTTTCTATCGAAACGTCAGCATTACTCAGTAAAACTTCAGCTCTATTAATATTGCCCGGCATTACGTAAACGCCGCTATCGCTGAATGTTGCTTCTCTGAATAAGAGCGCGTATTGATCGTTTCCGTTTTTGATACGGAAGCCCGTGAAGCTTCTGCCCGACGGTTTTTCGCCAATAGGAGAAACGTCTGAGTTACGGAAGATATCTCGGTAAGAATGCCAGAAAGCTATTATATTTTTCAGCTTCTCAGTATTGTCGTCGGAAAGAAACTGAAGCTCCATCCAAAACAGTGGATTCGAGAGCATAACGGAAGCAAACAGATAGTCGATATCGTATTTAGACGGTGCGAAATCATCGTTTTCCTCATAGCAGTCGGCGTTAAGCCCCGAGTTTACAAGTTCGAACTGAAGCTTTGATGCGGGAATACAGCTTGAAAGAAGCCAAAGGTTTTTTAGGGTTCTGTTCGGATAGTACGTTCTCCATTTTGTGTAGCGGTTTTCAACAAAAATCGTACCGTACTCACGACCGCACAGATAGTTTATACGCGCAGGAGTCGTTACGTCGATCTGCACGAAGACGTCGTCTCCGAAGTCGTAAACTGCCTTCAGAAGCGATAGGAAAGCGTCTCTGTCCTCGTCGCATTCTATCCAGTACATATCGAGCTTGAAAAAACTCGCGCCCCAATTATCATAAGCATTTTTTAGTATTGCAATATCTCGCTCGGCGCGGGCAAAATGGTCTCTGCTGTCGGGTGCAAACCAAAGACCGAGCTTTACACCCTTTTTAGCGGCATAATCCGAAAGGAAACGTATACCGTTCGGAAAACGCTCGGTATTAAGCTGCCAGAAATAGTCTTCGAAGGTTCGTCGGTTTTTAGAATCGAGAATAGAAGGATCAGCGGTGTTACCGACCTGCCAGCCGTCATCTATCTGCACAACGTCAAGACCAAGGACCGCCGCCTTGTCGATCTCGCGTATAACAAAAGCTTCGCAAACGCGTGAAAATCCGTTTCTGTCGCCCCAAGTATTCGACATCGAAATAAGCGGGCGGATCGGCATTCTTATCTTGTATTCTGTTCGACATGCCTCGTAACACTCACCCTTTTTGCAGGGAACGATGGCTACGGGGTTAGTTCCGCAGTTAACCTCGACGGTGAAATCGTTTACCGTCAAAACAGCTCTTTCGTTATCAGGACAGTCGGTTATGATAACGTAAGCGTTGCCGTCGTGTTCATTTTCAAGAAAGAAAATGTTTCCCTCAAGCTTCTCACCAAGCTGTCCGCGATGAAGATTAAGCTCGGTTTTGCGGACGGGAGTATCTATATCGTCGGTGAACGCAGTGAGCGTTATTGCCGTTACCGTCCAGTGGTCATTATTCAGCTTAAGTGGGAGAGTTGATTCGTTCATTTTATGTCTCCTTTAGATAGTAAGAATCGCGCTCGCTACGCCGAAATATACGAGCAGGGAAAGAGCGTCGACGATAGTCGTTATAAAGGGGCTCGCCATAACTGCAGGGTCAAGACCGAGCTTGCCGGCAAGAAGCGGCAGAGAACAGCCGATAAGCTTTGCAATAAAAATCGTGAACGCCATAGTCAGAGCTACGACGAGTGCGACGGTTACGGAAATTCCGCTTCCTAAAAGCAGATTATCTATAAGGAGAATTTTGATAAAGGTCGCGATCGCAACGGCGCCGCCGCATAGAAGCGACACCCTGAATTCCTTGAAGAGTATTCTGAAAACGTCGGAATATCCGAGCTCGTCAAGAGACAGACCGCGGATAACGGTAACGGATGCCTGGCTTCCTGCGTTACCTCCGGTACCCATTATCATTGGGATAAAAGCGGTAAGCGCGACCTGCGCGGCAAGAGCGTTTTCAAACGACGAGATTATTATTCCCGTGAACGTCGCTGAGAGCATAAGGATCATCAGCCACGGAATACGGGTCAGGAATATTTTGAAGGGAGAAGTCTTGATATAAGGACGGTCGGTCGGTATGATAGCCGACATTTTTGCGATGTCCTCCTCGTCCTCTTCGCTGATGACGTCAACTGCGTCGTCGATCGTAATAATTCCGACGAGACGGTTTTCGTTGTCAACGACGGGAAGAGCAAGGAAGTCGTATTTCATGAGAAGCGCCGCAGCTTCCTCTCTGTCCTCCGACGTGCTTACCGATATAACGTTCGGATTCATTATATCGCTGATCCTTGCGCTTTTGTCGGAAAGAATAAGCGTATAAACGGATACGAAGCCGAGAAGCTTTTTGTTTTCCGTTACGTAGCAGGTGTAGATGGTCTCACTTTCGGTTCCGGTCTCACGGAGATGCGTAAATGCTTCTTCAACAGTCATATTCGGGCGCAAGCTGACGAATTCTATCGTCATTATACTTCCTGCAGTATCGCCCGAATAAGAGAGTAGCTGATTTATTGCCTTCCTGTCGTCCGGTTTAGAGTTTTTTAAGATCCTTGTTACTACGTTTGCCGGCATCTCCTCGACGATATCGACCGTATCGTCAAGGTAGAGCTCGTCAAGGACGGTTTTAAGCTCCTTATCGGTAAACGAGTTAATGAGTGCCTTTTGTGTGTCGGGGTCCATCTCGACGAAAACCTCCGCCGCAAGCTCCTTCGGGAGCAGACGGAAGATAAGACGGTGCTGTTCGTCGTCTATCATGTCAAACAGTGACGCGATATCCGCCGGTTCAGCGGTTTTGAGAAGCCGTCCGAGCTCGCCTATTTTCTTGTCTTCATAAAGACCCAGAGCAAGCTCGAGATCAAGAATGTTGTTTTCCATTTCGGTACGTTCCTTTCTTTTATGTATGGGGATTTGCTTAAGGTAGTACCGACAGAAATAAAAAGTGCGCAGACAAATCTGCGCACAATGATACCGTTACGTCTAAATAACTGTTCCGTGAGCAAAAATGTCGCTTATTATTTTACACTGATTACACCCGTCGGGATTACTGCCTGCGTCCATTAATGCTCACCTCTTCTTTAATTTATTTTTTACAGTATATCACTGCTTTTTCATTTCGTAAAGAGGAAAATCTGACAAAATCTTTATATAATATCCAAAATTGTTACTTTTTTGTTTTCGGCTGGAATTGGAGTTATC
>JAFTTT010000060.1 GCA_017466625.1 Clostridia bacterium | reverse complement strand
GATAACGTTGTTATGAACGTTGAGCTCATCACTCCTATCGCTATCGAAAAGGGACTTCGTTTCGCTATCCGTGAGGGTGGTAGAACTGTTGGTTCCGGTGTCGTTACCGAGATCAACGCTTAATCTTAGTTAATTTTAATTAAGACCCTTAAAAGCCCCAAACGCCCTTAAGGGTGTTTGGGGCTTGTGTATTGTTTTTACTAACTTTTCTTACTCGTGTAAGAAAAGTTACAAAAGAAACACGCCAAGAGGCAAACGGGTTTGAATTTTGCCTACGCAAAATTCTGCACACGTTTTCCCCTTTGGAATCCCCTTTCTTTAAGGGAAGATTCGATATGTTGTCTTGCCTTCCCCTCAGGGGAAGGTGTCATTTGCATTGCAAATGACGGATGAGGTGTAGGTTGCTAAGCAACCGTGTGTCAAAGAAACAAATTGATGCTTGGCACGGCTAAGATACAATTTACACATTACAAAAGTTTTTGATCCAAACTTTTTTCAAAAAGTTTGGTGGGTGCAGGGCAACGCCCTGCAAATAAAATAATCTTTGGGGCGTGGTGAGATTCCACACCGGCGGTGACAGTCCGCGAACACTTATGTGCCGAATGGGTGAAATTCCCATACCGACGGTATAGTCCGGATGAGAAAAGAGAGCTGTGCTTTGCGTCCCCTTTGTCGACGCGAAGCTTTTTCTTTTCGCAAGAAAGGATAACATATTATGAAAAACAACAAGAGATCAAACAAGAAAATTCCGACCAAAAAGCTCGTAACGCTCGCGCTTTTTACTGCGCTTGCCTTCATTTTCAGCTTTTTGTCGTTTTCATTATTCCCTGCTGCGCCTTTTTTGAAGCTCGACTTCGGAAACGTATTTATAATGCTTGCAGGATTTCTTTTCGGGCCCATTGAGGCGATCGCGGTCACGCTCGTCAAAGAGCTTTTAGCACTTACGAACAGTACGAGCGGCGGTGTTGGTGAGATCGCGAATTTCCTTATGACAAGCTCGTTTGTGATTCTTCCGTCGATCCTTTATAAGTACCGCAAGGGATTGAAGAGCGTCGCCCTTTCGCTTTGCGGTGCGTGCGTTATAGGTACTGTGACTGCGGCGCTTGTCAACAGATTCATTACTTTCCCACTATACATGGGACCTGCCGCGCCTGCAGTTTTCAGCTCGCTCGTCTGGTACGTCGTCGGTTTCAATATTCTGAAGACCGTCTCGATAAGCATTATAACCGTATTGCTCTATAAGCGGCTGTCAAGGTTTTTGACCGAGTTTGAGGCAAAATAAAAAAACAAAAATCCTGCCTTTCGGCAGGATTTTTAATTTATTTTATAGGTCAGCTCGTGCGGATCGAATGTGAGAGAAATACATTCGCCGGCATACGAGCGCGTAACGGTGATGGTATCATCGTCGAGAGTGATAGAGAGATCACCCTTCTGAAGCGCGGGGGTGGTATTGCGGAGCGAAGCGAGGTATTTATAGTGTGCCGTCAGCTCGTCAGCATTTTTGGTCGGGCAGAAATAGCCGCGGTTATACGGGTCGCTTCCGCCCGTCATACCGACCTCGTCGCCATAGTATATGCTCGGCATTCCGGGCAGGAAAAACTGTATTGCTGACGCGAGCTTGAGTGCCTTGACCGTGTCCTTGATCTCACGACCGAGCTCGGTAAGGATCCTCGTCGTATCGTGGCTTGACAGAAACGTCATTGAACAGTTAAGCGCGTCGAAGGGATAGTTTTCGTACAAGCGCTCGATGATTGATCTGAATTCGATCGGGCAAATGCGTCCGCAGAGGAGGTTGATTATCGCGTCTCTGAACGGGTAATTCATAACACCGTCGAGCTCGCCGCCGCTGAAATACTTACGTCTTACGTCGTAGGAGATCTTATTCGACGCGTCCTCCCAGACCTCGCCGATGACGATCGCGTTCGGATCTATCTCCTTTACGCGCTTACGCAGAAGCGCGATGAATCCGTCGGGGAGCTCGTCCGCGACGTCGAGACGGAAACCGCTCGCGCCGAGCTTCAACCAAGGCGCGATCACGCTGTCGCCGCCTCTTATTATCAGGTCGAGGAAGCCGTCGCACATTTCGTTCACGCACGGAAGCGTGTCGATATCCCACCATGAAGTGTATTTGCTCGGGTATTTTTTGAAATCGAACCACGAAACGTACTCGGAGCTTGCGTCGCTTACTGCGCCGCCGCCGAATACGCCCTCGCGGTCGAAGTAACGGCTGTTACTGCCGACGTGTGAGAAAACGCCGTCGAGAATTATCTTGATTCCCTGCTCCTTTGCCGAGCGGCAAAGCGAAACGAAGTCGTTCTCCGTACCGAGCATGGGGTCGATACGCATATAGTCTGCGGTATCATAGCGGTGGTTCGAGAACGCCATAAATATCGGATTCAGATAAATGACGCCGACGCCGAGCGAAGATAGATACGGTAGCTTTTCTTCGATTCCGCGGAGGTTTCCGCCGTAAAAATCGGTGTTCCAGAAGCCGTGCTCGTCGGGGCCCTTGCGTGGCGGCTCGGTAATATCCTCGTGTATCGTGAAGGGCGTCAGCTTATCGGTCAGGTCACATTCACCGCTCTTATGGAAGCGGTCGGGGAAGATCTGGTACATGACCTTACCGCCGAAGCCGTCGGGGACCTTATAATTTCTCGGCAAGACGGTGAGCTGCCATTTTTCGCCGTCCTCGATATTCGTATCGTGGTCACCGTATCGGAAAAGGCGGAACGATCCGCATTCCTTACGGATCGCGAAATAGTAGAAATACAGACCCTCTTCATTCAGCGAAAACTCGCCCGAAAAGCGTCTGTATTCGTTTTCATCGCAGGCAAATCCAAGGGGGACGGTCAGAGTTTGACCGCCCTCCTTTTCAATAGCGAGCTTCACCTCTATCGCTCCCGTGCTTTTCGGCACCGAGATCGAAACGCGGCAATTTTCATCCTGCTTTATACACCCGAACGGTGATTTGTGCTCTAATTTTGCGCTGTCGTACAAAATGCGCAGGGGGATATTTTTCATTTAAGATACCAGATATTATCCGCGTATTCCTTTACTGCTCTGTCGGCAGAGAAGATTCCTGCCTTTGCGATATTGACAAGCGATTTCTTCGCGAACTCGCGGCGGTCGCCGTAAGCGACGGAGATGTCGTTCTGCGCTCTTACGTAGTCACCGAAGTCTGCAAACGACATATAAGCGTCGGCAGGGCCGTAGTTACCGCGGAGAAGCGCGTAAACGATGTCGTCGAAGCGCTCGCCGTTTATTCCGTTCATAAGGAGGTCAAGCACCGCCTTAAGATCGGGATTCGACGCAACGTAATCCATAGGATTGTATCCGCGTCTCCAAAGCTCCTCGACCTCGTGTGCCTTAAGACCGAAGAGGAACATGTT
>JAFTTT010000059.1 GCA_017466625.1 Clostridia bacterium | reverse complement strand
GCCGCGGCGGCGTCTTTCCTGACCTCCGCCGTCGATGAGGTTGTGAAGACGCGTTCCCGTCTTTACGTAAAGCGCGCCGACGCCCTTCGGAGCGTGGATCTTGTGTCCCGAAAGGGAGAGCATATCGACACCGAGCTCGGCGACGTTTATCGGAACGTTTCCTACCGCCTGTACTGCGTCGGTGAAGAAGGGAACCTTATGCGCGTGTGCGACCACTGCAAGCTCCTTTATCGGGAGGATCGTTCCGATCTCGTTGTTCGCGTACATCATAGCGACGAGGATCGTATCGGGACGGATCGCCTTTTCGAGCTGCTCGGGGGTTATAAGTCCCTCGCTGTCGACTTCAAGAAGAGTAACCTCGAAGCCGTCCTTTTTGAGCGCGTCGAGCGTGTGAAGCACTGCGTGGTGCTCGTAGACTGTCGAAATTATGTGTTTGCCCTTCGACATATTTGCGTGTGCGGCGCCCTTGATCGCCCAGTTATCGGACTCGGAGCCGCAGGACGTGAAGAATATCTCATTCGGCTTCGCACCGAGAAGCGACGCTATCTTTGCACGTGCTTCGGCTATCGCTTCGGCACTTTTTCTGCCGAGCCCGTACAAGCTCGACGGGTTTCCGTACTCGCTTCCGAAATAGGGAAGCATGGCGCTGAGCACCTCTGGCGAAACGCTTGTGGTCGCGGCGTTATCCGCGTAAACAAAACGTGACATATATTTATTTTATCCTTTCAAAAGGGGGTGTTTCTTTATGCGAAAGGAGCGTTTTTCCTTTGCGTCTATATTGTATACCATTTTAGTGTACTTTGCAATAGCTTTTTCAAAAAAATATGACGAAATTAGAAGCATTTAAGGAAATATTTTCGTTCTATTCACATATATCTACGTGTTTATGCGAGCAGAATAAAAAATCCGATGCTTTCGCATCGGATTTGGTGGGGGCAATTGGGATCGAACCAACGACCTTATGCATGTCAAGCATACACTCTGACCAGCTGAGCTATACCCCCAAGACTTGAGTATTATAACATACTACCGCACAGAAAGTCAAGTCTTTTTGATAAAAAAGTAGCGGCTTTTTACTTAATAAATACATCTTATTGATTTTCCGAAGAAATATGCTATAATAAGTGTGATGCAATTATTAAAGGAGTACGCAATATGCTTAAATTTATCTGTTATCCTAAATGCACGACCTGTCAGAGAGCGAAGAAGTGGCTTGATGATAATGGCATTGAATACGATCTTCGCGACATAAAGCTTGATAAGCTGACGCTTGACGAGCTGACCGAGTGGCACAAGATAAGCGGCCTGCCGCTTAAAAAGTTTTTCAATACAAGCGGACTTCTTTATAAGTCGCTTGACCTCAAAAACAAGCTTCCGAATATGACCGAGGGCGAAATGCTTTCGCTTCTGTCTACTGACGGAATGCTTGTTAAGCGCCCGATACTTGTTGGAAATGATTTCGTGCTTGTTGGATTTAAGGAAGAAAATTGGAAAGAGAGAATATGAAAAAAAGGCAACGCATCGCGTTGCCTTTTATCATTATAATATTATTCCGCTGCGGCTTCTTCGATCGCTGCCTGCATGCCTTCCTTTTCGATCTTGGTAAGGATGCGCTTTGCCTCGTCGAGGAACGTAGGAACGGTAGTGAGGTCGAGACCCCACCAGTCCTCGCGCTTCATAACTGCCTCTGCGAGCTCGTGGAGCGAGTCGTTACGGTGCTCGTAGTAGAACTCGAGAACGGCTCTGTCGTCGTTTATCATGTACTCTACGCCGTTACGGGAATTGACAAGTCCGTTTTCGCGGAGCTCGTAGCCGTGGAAGAAGCACATATACGCGCAGAATCCGAGAGTAAGACCGACCGGCACGCATCCGAACTTCTCAGCATATCCGAGAAGCGACGGGAGAACTCTTGCTCTCCACTTTGAAGTGGTATTGAGCGAGATCGCCATAAGCTGATGGTCGATGAAGGGGTTGTTGAGACGGTCGAAAATTACGCGCGCATATTCGAGCAGATCGTCGTTCGTGAAGGGGAACTCCTCGGAATAGGGAAGGGTGGGTATGATCTCCTTATAAACTACGTTCGACGCGAAGTCTGCCACTGCCTTATCCTGAAGTGCGAAACGCATAATGTCGTTTCCGGCGAGGTAAGCGGCGAGAGTGATAGTCGTCTGAACGCCGTTAAGTATGCGCACCTTTTCCTGCTTGAAGGGACGGCAGTCGGGAGTTACGATGACGGGAAGTCCTGCCGCCTTGAAGGGAAGCTCGTCTTCAAGGAACTGAGGCCCTTCTATGTACCAAACTGCGAAGATCTCGCCCGTGTCGAGGTTATCGTCGATGTATCCGTTTTCTGCGTTGATTGCATCTGCCTCTGCGCGAGGATAACCTGTCACTATTCTGTCAACCATAGTCGAGCAGAATATGTTTTTCTCGTTTACCCAGCTCTTGAAGCCGTCACCGAGGTTCCACTGGTCGATATAACAGTTGACGCAACGCTTCAGCTCGTCGCCGTTGTGGTCAATAAGCTCGCAGGAGAGGAAAACGAGTCCGGGTGCGTTTTCGTTTCCGAGCTTATTATAGCGCTCGAAGAGCACCTGGGTTACCTTTGCGGGGAAGGACGACGAGGGCTTATCCTCAAAACGGCTTGACGGATCGTACGCGATTCCTGCCTCTGTCGTGTTGCTGACTACGAAACGGATCTCGGGGTTTACCGCGTACTCCATAAGTGCGTCGTACTCTTCATAGGGGTTTATGACCTTAGAAATTGAGCTTACGATGCGCCTGTTTACGACCTTTTCGCCGTTTTCGAGGCCTCGGAGAAGAACGGTATAGAGACCATCCTGCTCGTTGATCTCCTTTGCTCTGCCTGCGGCGATCGGAGTTACGACTGCGACCTTGCCGTTATAGCCGACTTTTTCGTTTGCGATGTCGAAGAAATAGTCAACGAACGCGCGGAGGAAGTTTCCTTCGCCGAACTGGAGCACCTTTACGGGCGCGTCCTTGAGAAGATAGCCGTTATAGCCCTGCTCTTTTAGAAGTTTATATGATAGCTTTTCCATTTTTTTGCTCCTTAATGGACGATGGTCATTTTTTCTTTTGCTTTGTTAGATACTGCTTTCATTGATGCGGGGAAGAACTTGAGACGGTCGAATTCCTCGGTCATCTCGTTTACGGTCCTGCGCAGGGTGTTACCGAACGCCATGCGGAGCGACGTTCCGAGGTTTATCTTGCTGACACCCATTTCGCACATCTTCGATAGGTCCTCGTCCTTGACGCCCGACGATCCGTGAATGACGAGGGGCGTATCGACCTTTTCCTTAATGCGCTTAAGAAGATCAAAGTCGATCTTTGCTTCCTGTATCTTCATTCTGTGAACGGTACCGATAGCGACTGCGAGCGCGTCAACGCCTGTCTCGCGTGCGAACCATACTGCCTGATCGGGATCGGTGTACTCTGCCTTTGCGACTACGTTCGGGTCGGAATATCCGACCGAGCCGATCTCGGCTTCAACGGATACGCCCGCCGCGTGCGCAAGCTCTACGATCTCCTTTGTATTAGCGAGGTTTTCCTCGATCGGAAGCTGCGAGCCGTCGTACATTACCGACGTGTAGCCCGATGCGATAGCTCTCTCGATATCCGCTTTTGAACGGCTGTGGTCGAGATGAACGCAGACGGGAACCGACGCGTTCTTCGCCATAGTCACGAGCATCGGACCGATGATCTCCTGCGGAATGAAGTCAACGCAGTCCTTATTCGTCATAAGAATGACGGGGCATCCCATCTCTTCTGCGGTACGGACTACCGATATTGCGTCCTCATATCCGAAGACGTTGAACGCGGCGACGGTGCGCTGCGTTTTGAGAATTTCTTTAAGTGTAATAAGCATATCTGCCTCACATTTCAAAGATGACCTGCTCGCCCTCGGCGTGCTTTTTGTCGATAAATTCGAGAAGCGCGGCTTCCGTCGGAAGTGCCTCGGAGCAGTTCGTAGCCGCAACTGCGAGGGATGCGCTTGCAGTTCCTCTTTCGGCGCATTCGGGGATCGAAATGCCCTTTATAAGTGCCGAGACGAACGCGCTTGCGTAAGCGTCTCCGCCGCCCGTGGCCTTAAGGAAGTTTATCTTGAAGGGAAGCACCTTGTACTTCTTGCCATCGCTCACATAAACGCAGGAGCCCTCGGCGCCGTGCTTGATTATGAGAAGCTTTGCGCCCTCGTTAAACCAACGCTCAGCGGTTACCTCGTCGGTATCGCCCTCGGAGATTATAGCGTCTGTGAGGTCAAACTCCTCGCGCGAGCCCATTATCATTTCGGAATCCTTTGCGGCGAGGGTGTAGTAGAGCGAAATTTCGTTTTTGCTCTTCCATACCTGCGCGCGGTAGTCGATGTCGAATATGACCTTCGTATTATGCTTTTTCGCGAGCATTATTGCCTTGAGCGCCGCCTCGCGAGAGGGAGACGCGGAAAGAGCGGTGCCGGATATGATGATCGCCTTTGCCGATGCTATGTAATCCTCGTCGACGTCGTCGCAGGTTATCTGAAGGTCTGCTACGTTTTCGTCGCGGTACATCATAAGGTTAGTTTTGCCGTTCGGAAGGATCTCCGAGAAGGCGAGTCCGAGCATTTCGCCGTGCTTTGCTCTTGCAACGTGGGAAACGTCGATGCCTTGGCTACTTAGGTAGTGAAGCACGAAGTCGCCCAAGCTGTCGTTTGATACGCAGCTTAAGAATCCGACCTTACAGCCCATCTTCGAGAGACCTACGCCGGTATTTGCCGACGATCCGCCTACGTACTTATTGAAGTTTACGTTTTCTATAAAGGATTTGCCGAAGTCGGCGGGGTTTATGTCGATCGCTATGCGTCCGAAAAGAATTACGTCAAGCGGTCTGTCTTGTTCAAACTGAATCATTTCTTATCTCCTTGTATAAGGTTTTCAGGGTTGCCGCGCTTAAGCACGGCAACCCGATCTTTTACGTTATCAGATTCTTTCGACAGTACCTTCCCAGGTGTCCATCGCTTTCTTTCTCGATTCCTCGTCGTACCAGTGCTTGGTGACGGTCTTCGCACGGGTGTAGAAGCGGATTCCGTCGAGACCGAGAACGTGCTGGTCGCCGTAGAAGGAGTCCTTGTTGCCCGAGAACGGGAAGTAAGCGGAGGGAACGGGAATACCTACGTTGATGCCGACCATGCCGCCGTCGGTGCGCATCTCGAACTCGCGAGCGTAGTAGCCCGACGAGGTGAAGATAACGGAGCCGTTAGCGAAGCGGTTTGCGTTCATGATGGCAAGACCCTCTTCGAAGTTCTTTACACGCTTGATGACGGTTACAGGTCCGAAGATCTCGCAGTCGCCGACCGACATTCCGGGCTTGACGTTGTCAAGAATGGTAGGACCGACGAAGTAGCCGTTTTCGTAACCGGGAACAACGATATCGCGTCCGTCGAGAACGAGAGTTGCGCCCTCGTCGATACCCTTCTGTATCCAGTTGCAGACCGATTCCTTATGCTTTGCGGAAACGACGGGGCCGAGCTGTGTTTCGGGATCGTAGGAGCAGCCGACCTTGAGCGCCTCTGCCTTCTTCTTGAGAAGAGCAACGAAGCGGTCAGCGATGGATTCCTGAACAACGATTGCGGGAAGTGCCATGCAACGCATACCTGCACAGCCGTAGGTAGAGTTGATTATAGCGTTAACTGAGCTTTCAAGGTCGCAGTCCTCGAGAACGAGCGCGTGGTTCTTTGCCTCGCACTGTGCCTGAACGCGCTTGCCGTGCGCTGCTGCAACGGAATAGATGTGCTTACCGACGTTAGTCGTTCCGACGAAGGTAACTGCCTGGATACGGGGATCGGTAAGGAACATTTCGGATTCCTGTCTTGAGCAGGTAACGAGGTTAACTACGCCCTTCGGGAAGCCTGCTTCCTCATAGAAGAGCTCGAGGATACGCATAGAGGTAAGAGGAGTCATCGACGCCGCCTTGAGAACGACGGTGTTACCGGTTGCAATAGCAAGCGGAACCATCCAGCCCCACGGGATCATTGCAGGGAAGTTGAAGGGAACGATGCCTGCAACTACTCCGAGCGGAACGCGGTAGGTCGCGGTATCGAAGCCCGTAGTTACCTGAAGGGAAGCGTTGCCCTGAGATGCGAAAGGAACGGAGCATGCAAACTCGGTCGGCTCGATCGCCTTAAGCACGTCGCCTCTTGCCTCTGCAAGGTTCTTACCAAGCTCCTTGGAGCAGAGAACAGTAAGCTCGTCAAGATGCTCAACGAGAACGTTGCGCCACTTGAACATCATCTGCGTGCGCTTGCTGATCGACATAGCAGACCATGCGGGGAATGCCGCGTGAGCCGCCGCGATAGCTTCGTCAACCTCTTCAGCAGTACAGCAGGGAACCTCGGCAATTACTTCTCCCGTTGATGAGTCGGTAACTTCCATCCATTTGTCGGTCTTTGAATCCTTCCATTCGCCGCCGACGCAATACTTCATTCTTTTCATGTTAAATTCCGTCCTTTTTGACATTTTTTTGATATCAATTGCAATATGATAAAATATCACAATTCCATTATATCACTTTGTTTATTGCATGTCAATCAGTGCGCAAAAGATTAATACAGATAGCAAATTATTGATAATGTGTTTTCCGCGCTGTGCGGAGGAAGTTGTCGCTATATTATTCAGAGTAGAAATACGAGTAGGTTGTCTGAGAAATCGTTTCTGTCGTATTGTTACGGTATAATGTGTTGGTTGCTTTCAGCAGATTACCGTAGCAATCGTAGAAATATTCGAGGGTTTGAACGTCCTTGCCGTCTCTTATGTGATGATCGGTCAGGAGTAAGCCGGCATCGTTGTAGCTGTATTTAGTTTCGTAGGTTCCGCCGGCGTTGACTGATTTTGAGTATATCATTCTTCCGGCGCTGTCATACTCGTATGAGTAGGTTGTGTCAAAGGCTGAGACATATTTTTCAATGAGGTTGTTGTTTTCGTCATATTTGTATGTGCTCAGATCGTCTGAAGCAAAAGTTTCTTTCTTTATATTCCATTCGGAATCCGTAATGTACTCTCTATATGCTTTGGTTTCTTTTATGAGATTTCCGTTTGAATCATATTCGTAGATGACAGTTTTAACGTCCGTCGTATAGTTTTCGTACACTTCATCTTCAAATCTGCCCGGCTTATAATAGGAGGACTCGACGATCTTGGCGTATTCGCCCTTTTCATTGTATAGGTATTCTTGAATAAAAACCTTATCTCTTGGGATGTTGAGATATTTCGTGGTTATTTTAGTAGTATCTCCCGAGCTGTTGTATTCGTATGATGTTTCTATATGTGTGTCGTTGCCGTAT
>JAFTTT010000058.1 GCA_017466625.1 Clostridia bacterium | reverse complement strand
TGTCAATTAAGACAGAGAGGTTTAATATTTGAATTAATCTTCTTCCAACAGCTTGGAAGGGGATATTTTTAATACCTGGGCAATTTTGAATAATGTTTCAAGCGAAACTCCGCGCACGGTACCGGGTCCTTCCACCTGACCAACGAAGTTTACACTTTTATCAATAAGCTCCGCGAAATATTCTTGTGTGTAACCCGCCTTTTTTCTGTAATAAGCAATTTTCAAACCTAAAGTTATATATTTATCAGCAAATTCCGTGTTCATCATTTCGCCTCCTTACAATAATAGTTTACAAGGAAACGAAACAAAATATAACTTTCTGTGTGTAAATGATTATTTACTTTAAGTCAAAGATAATGTATAATAAATAATAAATCATTTACTTGGAGTGAAATTGTGAAAACTAATGTCTGTTGTATTATCGGTCACAGGGAAATAAACGAAACCGAAGAACTGAAAAGCAAATTGAAAGAAACTATAGAAAGACTGATTGTGAAAGAAAAAGTCGATACATTTTTATTTGGCAGCGGAAGTAGATTTAACTCTCTGTGTCTGGAACTTGTGACAGAAGCAAAAGAAAAATACCCACACGTAAAACGAATCTACGTGCGGGCAGAGTTTCCGTATATCGACGATCATTACACGACCTATTTGCTCAAATTCTATGACGAAACGTATTATCCGGAAAAGATAACAGGAGCAGGAAAAGCCGCTTACGTTGAGCGCAACCGCGAGATGATAGATAACAGCTATCTTTGTATCGTCTATTACAACGAAGAAAATTTGCCGACCACTCGTAAAAGCGGCACGAAGATCGCGCTCGATTATGCCCTAAAGAAGGGCAGAAGGATCATAGTTTTTCCTTAAATCAACGCGTCTTATAATACGCCACAGCCAGATCAACTACCATTCCGTAGCTTCGCGATCCTGCCGACTGACCCTGAGACTGGAGATAATTGTCGTTCATAGAGCCGCGGACGGCCGCGACGACGTTGTCGCGGTACTTCTCAAAAAACGCGTTGTACGCAGCGATCTCGCCGATCAGAGCATTGTCAACCTCGTTGATAAGCGCGTAATACGCCTTGCTGTCGGCGCTGTAAAGAGCAGACAGAACGTACTCAAACAGATTCATATATCCGCTGTATCTGATATACGCGTCGTCGCTCTCGATACAAACGAGAAACGCAACGAAATTCGCCTCGTCCTCGCGCGCGATTCCGCGCTGATGCGCAAGCTCGTGCGCGGCGGTGTAGGGGAGAGTGTAATCGGGGAAATTCGTGTTAACGTTGCTTTCGCCTGTGAAGAAGGTGTATATTCCCGAAATATGCGTGTAGGTCATCGGCTCGCTCAAAATAATCGGCTTGACCTTGCTTTTGAAGCTCGGCAGAAAGTCATACTTTTTCGATGCCTTACCGTAAGCGGACTGAAGCTCGTCGTTCATTTCGAAGAAGGAATGCGGCATAAGAGAGCTTCCGCTCGGCGCGTATTTAAGCTCGGGAATCAGCGCCTTGAGCTCGCCCCAGAGTATACGCGCAGTCGAGTCAAGATCGGAAGAGCTGACCGCCGTTCTTTCAAGTCCAAGCTTTTTGTCGAGCGTCGTTCCGCGGTATCCCGAAGCAAAGAGCAGGGAAAAGCTCGAGAAAAACAACGCAAGCACCGCGAGCATTGAAACGAACATCTTAAAGGTTTCGCGAAGCGGCCCCTTTGCCGCTTTCACTATCTTGATAATGACCGCCGTCAGAATTATCGGGATCATGAATATCGCAGTTTCGGCAACCGAGAACGGGAATACTCCCGTGATCTTCGCAAGAAGAGCGCGTAAGAACGCCGCAGGGTATCTGTTGAAGAAATCGGAAAACGTCGGCGATAAAATGAATATGAGATACATGAGGGCAGAAAAGACCCCGAGACAGAGCGATATCTTCGCCCAAAGCGGGGTTATTTCTATTGCTTTTCTAAAGTACTTCTTAATTCTGTCCATAAACACCTATTGCCGTCATATCATCGGGTAACGGCGCAGTTACAGTAATAGTTTCATTATTTGACGGAAGCGAAAAGGTAAGCGAATAGGCGTGAAGCGCCTGACGGCGGATAAGCTCGCTTCCGCTTTCATCTCCGTAAAGAGTGTCACCGAGGATAGGGTGTCCGATGTGAGAAAGATGCACGCGGATCTGATGCGTCCGTCCCGTTTTGGGCGTGACGGTTAGCGCAGAAAGCCCGTTTTTAACGCTTAAGACCTCATATTCCGTCAAAGCATACTGCCCATCGGGAAAAACACCGCGCTCCATTTTGCCCTCTGTTACGCGTCTTATGTTCCCCTCGATCACGCCGTTTTCCGAAAGCTCTCCGTTGACTATCGCAATATACTTCTTTTCAACCTTGAATTCGGCAATTTGCTTCGCAAGAACGAAGGCGGCATTCTTGTTTTTCGCAACGAGAACGACACCGCTCGTATCGCGGTCAAGACGGTTTACCGCGCGAAAAACGAACGGTATGCCCTTGTTTTCAAAATAGTACGCAAGAGCGTTTGCGAGCGTGTCAGACTGATGCTCGTGCGACGGATGCGTCGGCATAAACGGCGGTTTGTTGAGAGCGATGACGTCGTCATCCTCATACAGAATATCAAGTGGCAGATCAACGGGAATAACTCCCTCGCTCGATACGAGATCGTCTCGTGAAAGAGTAAGCTTATCACCGCTTTTCAGCACCGCGCGCACGGTAACGCGCTCGCCGTTGAGCATAATGCCGTCGTCGCGCTTTTTAAGCTCTGTAAGCTCGGCGCGTGACAAACGGAGAACGTTGCGCAAATACTCGCGCAAAACTACGCCGTCGTATTCACTTGAAATAACAGTTCTCATACGCTCCTCCGTCATATCGTTTGCATCTTACGCATATTGATATTATAAGTTAAAAACCGCAAACATACAAGTGTATTTTGTAAACACTTGAATTTTTCTTTCGGGAGGCAGAAATGAATAAGAAGCTAAAACGGCTCGTCGCCATAATTATTTGCGTAATGTTCGCACTAACGCTCGCACCGAGCGCATCTGCAAGGCAGAAAAAACCGCTTTCGCCGGCGTTCAACGTTATCGCCGCGTCAAACCCCATGGTATTATCGGCACAAAACGGTGAAAAAATAACCTTTTCGCCGTCGATGATCAAAGAAGCTCTCGGCGTAAATAAGCTCGACAGTATCGTAATAACCTCGCTTCCGAGCATAAGCGCAGGCAAGCTTACACTCGGCTCGCTGTCGGTTACAAAGGGCCAGACGATCACATTATCAAGCATCTCGTCGCTTACCTTTACCCCGAATAAAGGAACAGAAAAAGCCGAATTCACCTTTACAGCGGGGGGAGAATATACACACACCGCAGTCATGTATTTTCCCGATGAAAGGAACTATTCACCAACCTCTCTCGGCATAGACGACAGCTTCTTCACGTTAAAAACATATAAGAACATAGCAGTCAGCGGCAATATGAAATGCATCGACCCCGAGGGCGACGGAATGAGCTACGAGGTCGTTTCCTACCCCGAAAAGGGACTGCTTACCGTCAAGGACCGCACAAGCGGAGAATACACCTACACACCGATGAAGAATTATATCGGACGCGACAGCTTTTCCTTTGTCGCTTGCGATAAGTACGGCAACCGCTCCGACACAATAACCGTAGATATCAGAGTAACGAGAAGCGTTGGCGTCACTGTGTTCAAGGACATGATATTCGATTCGGGTCATTACGGTGCGCTTTTGCTTGATTCAATGGGCGTGATGAAGGGCAGAAAGGACGACGGAGAGAACGTTTTTATGCCCGATAAGGAGCTTTCATACGGTGATTTTCTCAAAGCGGCGATGACAGTTGCAAAAACGCCGATCAAAACGGTTGTCCCGACCGAGATAGCGGAAGTAATTGCGTCGCACCCGAAGGAGTATCAGCCCTACCTCGTTGCCGCCTACGAGCTTTCGATCATAAACAGCGAGGGCATATCCGAGCTTGACTGTCAAAGAAGCTTAACGAAAGCCGAGGCGTGCGTTATACTTGACACGCTTATAGGGGCAGAGGACGCCGAGGCAGTTCCGGTGTTCGACGATATCGAAAGCGTGCCGTCCTACGCTCTCGATTCAGTCTGCGCACTTATTGAGATCGGAGTCGTAAGAGCAGAAAACGGAATGGTATCACCGACCGATTTGCTTACTCGCTCCGACGCCGCCGAAATGCTCTCAGCTATAGTGAACAGAGAATAAAAGGAAACACCGCAGGTCGACCTGCGGTGTTTTTATCAGTTCTTATGCTTCTTCGCGTATCTTATTACGAAAACAGCGACAACAGACGATAATCCGACGATAGCGGCGACGATAACGACGGTCGTTACCGTGTCGTAAAGCTTCTTCGAATCATTGCCTTGCGGCTTCGTGGTTTGAGGTGCTGTAGTTACGCTCTCCGTTATCGGATCCGTCGTATCGGGGATGCTTGTAGTGTCACTTTCCGTTACCGTTTCCGTAACCGTCGTATCGGTAATTACCGTTGTACTCGATTCGGGCGCGTCGGTAACTTCATTCGTACTCGAAACGGGAGGGTCGGTCGCTTCGGGAGTCGTTGATATAGGGCTCGTCGTAGTCTTAACCGTCGTATCGGGCGGAGTCACGGTCGTGTCTATCGGAGAGGTCGTCGTAACTATGGGATCAGTAGTTTCCGCTTCGGTAGTCAGCGCCTCGGTCGTGGTTTCGGCAGTCGTTGTTTCTTTGAGCGTCGTGGTTTCATCGGGAGCGGTCGTTACCATATCGTCAGTCGCTGCGGGAGTCGGAGTTTTCGATGAATTTGACGGCATATTGCCTTTGATTGCCGCCAGCATCTTGTCGTAGATCTCCTTCTGCAGATCGTCAAGGAAATTATAGTGATAGGTCTTACTGCCGCCGTAAACGTATTGAGAGCTTTGGCTGCCGGCGGTGCTTATATCGTAGCGCTCCTTTGAAAGCTCGGGATATTCAAAGCTTGAGATGGTCTTGACCGAATCGTCTTCAATATTCTCGAAATTGTAGCTTACCTTATGGCTTTCGCTGAATTTCAGATTTCTTGTTACGGTATCGGAGCCGACGAGAAAGTACTCGTAGTTTTTGGGAATGTCTCCCGCGTCGTTCCAGGTAGCGTCGACCGCGTACCATTTGCCGTCATCCATGCGGACGATGTTCCACATGTGAGTTTCTCTCGGCTTATTAGGGTCAATACGCGACAGACCGGTAACGAGAATACAGTCTATCTTTGCGTTGTCGCACAGAAGCTTGAACGCCTCCGCATATCCTTCACAAACGGACTTTCTGCCCACAAGCGCCCCGTAAGCGGAATAACAGTAAGGCGCGCCCATAATATAGGTATCCATTTTGCAGATGTAGTCGTGAATTGAAACGAGCTTTTCGTAAAGAGTCTCACCCTCCGGCTCGAAATTATCGACCACACGGCGAAGCTGATCATACATTCCCTTGGGATCGCCGTAGTCCTCGTATCCAAGCAGGGTATAGTCAACGCTCGTCAGCGTGTATTTACCGCTAATAGACTTACGAATAGCACTTGTTTTGCTTCCGGACGTCCACATCGTAACGTCGGGATGATCCCTTAACAGAGCAAAATACGGCGTACTGACAACTGCGGGGATCTTTGCATCCAAGCTCGAAAGATCCGTATCCTTGAGTCTGTTTTTTTCAGAGATTTCCACGGTGAATTCGAGGTAAGGCCATTCGAGGGGCTGAACGCTTTCGTTGTCCGCAAAGACTACAAGCGCCGACATAAAAATGGCGGCGGTAAGCAGGAATATTGAAATTTTACTCAAAAATTTCATAATAATTCTCTCAAAAAAAGCGTTATCTAATATTATAATATATTATACGGCGGTAAAAGTCAATAAACAAAGTGTGGAAAAAGCTGATAAAGTAAGCAAAAAAATTGTTATAATAAAACACAAATCCCCGCCGAAGCGGGGAAAACGGTTATTTCTTTTTGGATTTGACTTCATTTGCCTCGGCATCACGCTTGGCTATCGCTTCCTTCGCCTTTTTCTTCTTGTAAAGAACGGGAAGAACGACTGCACATACGACGCCGCCGACACCGAGTATCATAACGATAACGTCAACGTATCTCGGAACACCGTCACCGAAGAAAAGACTCTTCTTCTGTCCGTCGTATTTCGATATGATCTTAACCGACTTCTGTCCTTCGTAGGAGGACTTACTGAGGTCTAAGACGGAAAGCTCCTTTGAGCTTTCGCCCGCCTTGACGGTAACGTTTGAGAAAACGAGATTGTCCGAAAGGAGCGCGGCACCGCTTGCGTTAACGGTAATGGAAGAGGATTCGATAAGGATCTTGTCCTTACCCGATATCGAAGCGTTTGCCTTTATCACGGTGTTTGCCCCGGTCGTGACTGTCTGCGCCTTTATCGCAATATCGGAAGATGACTTAAGAGTTACCTTGCAGTTCGAAAAGGACACGCGGTGGAAATCGGAAACGATTCCGATACCCGTGCTGGTTATCTTGTAAGTACCGCCGAGGATCGAAAGGGAATCGGTCTTGTCAGCGGAGCTGCAGAAGATCCCGTTTTCGGACACGAGCGTAAGAGTGCCGTTTCCCTTGAAAACGACCTTCGCTTCAAGGAAGATAGCCGCCTTTTTTGCTTCAATGTAGTTGTTGCCCTTGAGAATGACGGTCGAACCGTCTTCTATTTTAAGACCGTAATCGTCGCCCGTCTTTATGTTAAGACCGTTCAGCGTGAGAGTGCCCTCGTAGTTGTCCCATTCGTAACCGGAGCCCGACTGGCTTTTGTTGATTCCGATCAGGTTTACGGTGCTTTTGTGGACCCCCTTTGCCGAAACGGGAATGGCAAGCGTAAAGAGCGCCGATAGGGTAAAAAGCGCAATAATAAGCGATATAATTCTTTTCATCTGTGAACTCCTAAAAGAAACTGACTATATGATACCACCGATAAATGAACAAATCAAGAATAATATCTTATTTTATCGCACGGCAAACGAAATAAGCACGCTCGTCGGTGTCGTTAACGGGAGAGCCGTCAAAGTCGGAGATGACTTTGATAACTTCAAATCCGTTTTTTATAAGCAGATTATTTAGCGTTTTAAGGGAATAGCACCGCTCGGTCTGCGTTTCGTCAAGACGCGTGTAGCTTCCGTCGGCGTTTTCGTAGAAGAACGATAGTTCAAAATCGCAAAGCCCCGACTTTTTGTCAAAATAATTCTGCCAGCCGCAGTATATTCCGTCGTCCTCAAGAATGTAGTGATTATTCCCGTAGACCGTTTCAAACTTGTAGGGCGTGTTGACGTCGAAAATAAAAATGCCGTTCGGATCAAGATAGTTGTGAACGAGCGAGAAGCACTTGTTTAAGCCGTCTCTTGAGGTAAGATAGTTTATGCTGTCAAGACAGCAAACGACGGCACCGACCGTTCCGTAAAGCTCAAAGGAGCGCATATCCTGGCAAAGCCATAGAACCTTGTCGCCGTCCTTCTTGTTTCTCGCAACGTTGAGCATCTCACCCGAAAGGTCAACGCCGATCATATCGTACCCGAGCTTAGAGAGGGGAAGAGTAATGTTACCTGTGCCGCAGGCGAGGTCAAGAACAAGAGAGCCGTCGGAAATACCGCCGGCTCTTATCTCTCTATTCAGAAAAGAAGCAAATTGCTTGTAGTCAATATGGGAATTGAGCGCATCATAGCACTCAGCGATCGCCGAATAACTCATCTGCGCTTTTCAACACGAGGAATTACTGCGGCGTAGCCGTCGCTGCCGTATTTGAGACAACGGTTTACACGGCTTATGGTTGCAGTACTGAGACCGGTCTGTTCGGCAATGTCGGAGTAAATATAGTTCTTGTTGAGCATCCTTGCTGCGGTAAGGCGCTTCGCCATTTCACGGATCTCTGAAACGGTGCAAAGATCCTTAAAAAAAGCATAGCATTCATCAAGGTCGCCAAGGGAGAGAATTGCTTTGAACAGAAAATCTGTCTGCTCGTCTCTGATTTTGTCAGACATAACGTCCTCCTGTTTTATTCGCTGAGCGAATGTTTTTGCGCGGCTGCCCGATAACGGTCCGAGCATACCTGTCCTTAACATATTGTACCACCCATAGTTGACTTTGTCAACATAAAATTTCACAAAAAGAGAAGATTCTTTGTATATTATGTGATATAAAAGCTTTCGATATTTTTGCCGTTGTTGACAATAAGAGAAGAATATGTTATACTTTACAATGTATAATTATATAAAGAAACGGATCAAACAGTGGACGTCAGAATCAAGATAAAATCAACGGTGACAGATCTTGCTCTCGCCGAAAAATACACCTCAACTCTGAAGGACGGATATTTCCGCTTAGACAACGGCGAGCGGCTTCCTTACGAGATGATGAAGGAAGAGTGCGACGAGGTGATCGAGTACACCGTTCGCGGTGAATACCGCGAGAAAATGGGAAAAGTATATATATCGTATAAGGAGCCCGAGGACATCGGGCTTGATTGCGTTACGACGCTCATTTTCGATAAGGAAAATAAGGATACGGTAACTATGACGAGAAGCGGTGAGCTCAGCGCCGCTTTCTGCTTTGATCCCGTGAATAAGCGCCAGAGATGCAGCTACGAAACGCCCTATATGCCGGTGGAGTTTACGGTAAACACCAAAAAGGTCGGAAATACCGTGACGGAGAGAGGCGGGGCGATCCTGCTCGATTATTGCATCGAGATAAGAGGCGTTAATACAGAAAGAAACCGACTTTTTATTAAGGTGATACCGATATGACGCCGAATGAATTTCGTACAGAGCTTAAAAAGCTAAAGGGCGGCTACCTCTTCTGCGGAGAAGAGGACTACCTTAAAAGGCACTATCTTTCATCACTGCGCAAAACGGCAGTCGATGAGGGCGACGTATTTAACCATATCGTGCTGTCAGGCGACAACTATTCGCCCGAACGGCTTTTCGCCGCGATAGAGGCGCTTCCGATGATGGCGGAAAGAAAGCTTATCGAGGTGAATTCGCTTTATGTTTCATCAATGTCCGACTCCGAGCTTGAAGCGCTCGCATCGGTGCTTCGCCGTCTGCCCGAATACGAATACAATATTCTCGTGCTCTATACCGAGCCGGACGAATTTGATATCGGAAATAAAAAAGCGCCGTCAAAGGAATTCAAGCTTTTAAGCGAGTGCCTGACGCCCGTCGTTTTCGAAAAGGAAACGCCCGCGCGCCTTGCATCGTGGACGGCAAAGCATTTTGCGTCGGAGCTTATAATCGCGCCGCCCGACACGGTGTCGCTGCTTATCGACAGATGCGGATGCGATATGTACGCGCTGTCAAATGAGATCGATAAGCTCTCCTGCTACCTCAAGGCGCAGGGAAGGGAGAAGCTGACTGTCGACGACGTGATGACCGTCTGCGGCGAAAGAAAAGAGATCGCCGCGTTCGATTTTGCGAACGCGATACTCGACCGCGATGCGCAGAAGGCGTTTTCAGTCCTTAACGAAATGAAGAAGCAAAAGGAAAAGCCCGAGATAATTCTCGGAAGCATATCGAGGGTGATATGCGACCTTGAAATAATAAAGTATTCGACCGAAAACGGCATACCGCTCTCCGATGTGTCGAAAAAGCTGAAGTACCACGAATACAAGGCGGGGCTCTACGCAAAAAGCGCGTCGAAAACGACGTTTGAGCGCCTTCGTGAGCTTACCGAAAAATGCTACGAGGCAGATCTGCTCATCAAATCCACAAAGCTCGATAATTACGTTATTCTCGAGCGTCTCGTGATCGAGGCAACGAGAAGATGAAAGGGAAAGGCGAATGAACAAAAAGCAAAGGGATAAGGAGCGAGAGCGCATAGAACGCTTCGACCGCGCCTTCAAGGATAAATTCGCAACGGCGCTTATGCTTGCGCCGGCTCTTTCGGTCATGATACTGTCGGTGATCTACCAGTCCTTCAGCTCAACGAAAATAGCTCTGGACAGCACACCCGGTGTCGTGCTCGGATGGCTGACGCTATTGACGGTAGCGGCCGCCATTATTCTCGCAGTGATGTATAATAAGACCTTCGTCACGCTCGCGACGTCGCTGCTATTCGGACTCGCGTCGATCAGCTACGGAATAGTAATAATCAGTGGAACGACTGACGTGCTCGAGGACGGGTTCTTCGATATGCTCATGTCGGTGTTCGTCTTGCCGATAATATCCTTTATTTCGGTAACGGGAGTTGAGGACGGCAAGTCGCAGATATTACCGCTTGTAATATCGATTCTTATAACGGGCGTGTCGATCGGCGCGACCGTCTATATCGCAAAAAAACTCAAGAAGGCGGAAACAGACCGTGTCAGAAAAGCTGAAGCTCGTAAGTCCAATAATAGTCGAGGGAAAGTACGATAAAATAAAGCTTTCGTCCTTTATCGAAAGCGAAATAATATGCTTAAACGGCTTCGGTATCTTTAAGGACGAAAAGAAGCGCGAAATGCTCAAGGACATCGCAAAAAAGCACGGACTGATCGTCCTTACCGACAGCGACGGCGGCGGACTCGTGTTGCGAAATCACCTTCGTTCGCTTATCCCGTCAGAACAGCTTACGCATCTTTATATTCCCCGAATTGAGGGTAAGGAGAAGCGCAAGGAGGAGGCATCCAAAGAAGGACTGCTCGGCGTAGAGGGAATGGATATTGCGCTTTTACGCGCGCTTTTCGAGCCGTTTTTGGTACAAAAAACGCAAATTAACGCGCGTAAAGTGACCAAAACGGACCTGTTTTGCGACGGTTTACTCGGAAACGAGGGAAGCGGAGATAAACGCAAAAAGCTCTGTGCAAAATGCTCGCTTCCCGATAACATTTCATCAAAAGCGCTCCTTGAGGCGATCAACCTGCTGTATAGCTACGACCGTTATAAGGAAATAATAAACGAGATAAGTAAATGATAAGCATCTTAAAAAAGTATAAAACTCAAATCAAATACCTGATATTCGGCGTACTGACGACAGCCGTCGACTTCGTGATATCGTTTTCACTGTTCAAGGTCACAAACGTTCATATAGCGGACACCGTCGGCTGGCTCGCCGCGGTAATATTCGCTTACGTGGCTAACAAGATATTCGTTTTTGAAAGCAAGCGAAGCGGGATCAAGGCGTTAGCTATGGAATTCGGCGCATTTGTCGGAAGTCGCGTTTCCTCGTTTCTCATACAGGAAGGAATCGTCTTGATCGCAGTAGATATACTGTCGTTCGATAAGAAGCTTACAAGGATCGCCGCGGCGGTCATCGTCGTGATAACAAACTATTTCCTAGGAAAACTTATTTTTTCTAAAAAAGAAAAGGCGGATAAAGTATGAAACTGAACTACAAGCGCACCCTTTTGTGCGGATTTGCATTCTTCGGGATCACTGCGTTCTGGCAGCTATACGATAACCTAATATCCCTTATGCTGAAGTTCGACTTCGGCGTAAGCGATGCGCTTTCGGGCTGGATAATGTCTCTCGACAATATCTTTGCTCTGTTCCTGCTTCCGATATTCGGCGCCCTCTCGGATAAGACGAGTACTAAGATAGGCAAGAGAATGCCTTATATAATCTTCGGAACGCTCTTTGCGGGAACGGCGTTCACGCTTCTTCCGATATCTGCCGATATGAAGAATCTGCCGCTCTTTATGGCTCTGCTTCTTTGCGCGCTTATCGGTATGGGAACCTACCGCTCGCCGGCGGTATCGCTTATGCCCGATATAACTCCGAAGCCGCTCCGTTCAAAGGCGAACGCGATAATTAATCTTATGGGTACAATAGGAGGACTCGTTGTCCTCATCGCGGTGTCGCTTCTTATGAAGACGCAGTACTATGCAGTTTGCCCCGACGGACACAAGGTGCTTATTGATAAAGCCACGGTTGAAAGCGCGGTCTGTGATAGCTGCAATGAAACGATCTCGGTCGGCGAAAAAAATCTCGGACTCATCCATGACAGTTATCTGCCGCTCTTTGCAATTACTGCGGGAATCATGCTTATCTGTCTTGCGGCGCTCCTTGCGTTTTTGCGCGAAAACCGTTTCGTTCATGAGCGCGAGAAGATCGAGCGTGAGTATGGCATAAGTGACGATGACGGCGAAGAAAACCTCGGCGGCAGCGAAAAGCTCCGTCCCGAGGTAAAGCGCAGTCTCATCTTCCTGCTTCTTTCGGTCGCGTTCTGGTATATGGCATACAACGCAGTAACGACGAGCTTTGCGAAGTACGTTATCACCATCTGGGGTCTTAAGGACGGCGGCTTTGCGAACTGTCTTATGATCGCGATGGCGGCGGCAGCAGTTTCGTATATCCCGATCGGTATTATTTCGAGTAAGATCGGACGTAAGAAGATGATCCTTATCGGATGCGCGCTTCTTACCGCAATGTTTGGCGTTGCCTTCCTCTTTACCGAGCCGCACGCGGCAGTAAACGTCGTGTTCGCCCTCGTCGGTATCGCCTGGGCGGCGATAAACGTTAACTCTTATCCCATGGTAGTCGAAATGAGTAAGGGAAGCAACATCGGTAAATATACCGGTCTATACTACACCTTCTCGATGGCAGCACAGGTCATCACTCCTATCCTTTCGGGATATCTTCTTAACGTCAGCTATAAAACGCTGTTCCCGTACGCGACGATCTTTGCAGGCGTTTCGTTTGTAACGATGCTCTTCGTAAAGCACGGCGACAGTAAGCTGCCTGCTAAAAAATCGCTTCTTGAACACCTTGATGTGGAGGACTGACCGTGATAGCACTATATATAACTCTCGCCGTTATCGGCGTACTTATCTTCTTATATTTGTTCGCAATTTGCCCGGCAAACGGACGCAAGGCGTCGGCTTTCGACGGAAAATATATCGCTCACCGCGGTTTTCACGGCGGTGACATCAAGGAAAATACACGCGAAGCGTTTGAAAAGGCAGTCGAGCTCGGCTACGGTATTGAGCTTGACATTCATCTTTCAAGCGATAAGGTCGCCGTCATACATCACGACTACACCTTGAAAAGGGTGTTCGGAGTTGACAAAAACATCTCGTCGCTCACAGAAAGAGAGCTTCGCGATATCGGTGTTCCGACCTTAAAAGAGGTGCTTGAGATCATCGGCGGAAAGGTTCCGCTCGTTGCCGAGATAAAGGGCGAAAGCTCTGACACCGAGGTCTGCGAGAAGGCGGCAGAGCTTCTTGATAATTACGAAGGAATCTACTGCATCGAGTCCTTTAACCCGATGTATGTCCGTTGGTTCAAGAAGAACCGACCGCAGGTGATCCGCGGTCAGCTTTCTACTGCGTTCGGAAAGCGTGACAATAAAAAGACATTTCGTTATCAGCTACTCCGCCACCTGCTCCTCAACTTCCTTTCGCGCCCTCACTTTATCGCGTATGAACATAAATACCCATCGGTTTCTGCGCGTCTCTGCGCACTTCTCGGCGCCCACATGGTCTGCTGGACTCCAAAAAGTGCAGACGACGTAAATAAGGCGAAAAAGCATTATAAAACCTTTATTTTCGAAGGATTCGAGCCGTAAACAAAAAAACCGTCCGAGCAAATTGCTCGGACGGTTTTTTGTTATTTCTTTTTCTCGACCTTGACCTTCGTTCCGTCGGGATACTGTATATAGGTATTATCGAGAATACCGCGCATACCGGCGCGAAATTCGAGAATGTACTCCTCTCGGAGATTTTTCTGCTCGGCTTTTTCCTCGGGGGTAAGCTCTTCGGTCTTGGACTTTCTTGCGAGCTCGTTTATTCTGTCGATCTTACATTGTTCCATATCAGCTTATCTCCGCAATATCAATATCACCGAAAAATTCGGGCTTATGGAATGCCGGCACGTCGGACTCAATAACGCTCCACATACCGAAGTGAGGAAGCGCAGTTTCATCGCCGCACTTATAGAAATTTCCGCGCAAGCTTTCGATCTTTTCGATTCCGAAAAGCTCCTTGACCTTTGCCATATCGAGCGTCATCTCGACGTACCACATATCGCCCGTCACGGTCGGCTTGGGCTTGCCTCCCTCGGCGAAAACGTCAACTATGCGGCAGTTATCCATGCCCGTACGGTAGGCGGAATAATATCCGCCTATCGAGTTTGCCTCAAGGTTCATATAGTACTTACTTCCGTTAAAGGAAAGGAAGCATTCGAGACAGCTGTCCCAATAAACGTGAGCGTCGGGGCCGTATGCAAAGCGCGCACGGGGATCCTTTTCGCAGGCGGTGAGCTTTATATAGA
>JAFTTT010000057.1 GCA_017466625.1 Clostridia bacterium | reverse complement strand
TTGCCTGCTGTACGGTTCCTACGAGCTGGTTAAGGTCGAAGTCCTTGGGGGTTCCGGTCTGCGATGCGGGAACGAAGATACGGTTTCCGTCGTAGTTAAGAAGAACGCCGCCCTTGATAACTTCACATACGGTGCCTTCGATAACGGTGCCTTCGTTGTATGCGTCAACGATCTTTGCAAAACGGAGCTTGTTATCTATTCTCTTCTTCGAGAGAGTAGCAACGCCGTCGCGGTCGCTGACCTTGATAACGACTGCCTTGATCTCGTCGCCGGGCTTGAATGCGTCGGCAAGCTTAAGGGTAGGATCGTCTGTTACTTCGTCGTATGCGATTATGCCGGTAAACTTTGCGCCGAGGTCGACGTGAAGCTCTCCGGATGAAACAGATGTAATAACACCCGTTACCGTTTCTCCTGTATTTAAAGTTTTCAGCGAGTTTTCAAGCATTTCTGCAAAGCTCTCGCTTGCGGATTCCTCCGCCACTGTGTTTTTGGTCTCAAGTTCGCTCATGTGTTTTATAACCTCCTGTATTATCCCACCGGGTGTTGATGCCCCTGCGGTTATTCCCACCTTTGAGAAGGGTGAAAACTGACTTAAGTCAAGCTCCGACGGGCTTTCGATGAAGAAAGTATTAGGAAGCTCTTTCTTCGCCGTTTCGTAAAGCTTATTCGTATTGGAGCTGTTTCTGCCACCGACTATCAGCATCAGATCGGACGCCTTTGCAAGCTCACCCGCCTCCGTCTGTCTTTTTTCGGTAACACTGCATATTGTATCAAATATTATCGGATTTGTACATACCTTTTTGAGAATTTTTTGAGTTTTCTTCCATTTGTCGGTATTTTGTGTCGTTTGAGCCACCGCTATTGTGGAAAAAGCCCCCAAATCCAGCTCTTCCGCTTCCTCGGGAGAGGAAATTACGATCGCTTCGCTGTTAGCGTAGCTGACGATTCCCTTCACTTCCGGATGCGTCTCGTCTCCGAAGACAACGAGCTTGTCGTACTTATTCTCCGAAACTATCTTATGTATCTTTTTGACGTACGGGCACGTCATATCGCAGACCCTGAAAAACGGATTCTGCTTTTCAAGCGACAAAAGCTTATCGGTTACTGCCTTCGTCGCGCCGTGAGTTCTTATTACGACCGTACATGGATCGTTCTCAGTAGTATCATCGAAGATCCTACCGAAGTCTTCCTCCTCGATAACGGTAACGCCGCGCGCTTCAAGCTCGCTTACGATATGCTTATTATGTATAAGTGCGCCAACGGTATATATCTTGCCGTTTGCTTCGTCCTCGGTCAGCTCGTAGACCTTCTCTACGGCTCTCGAAACGCCGAAGCAAAAGCCGGCGCTTTCTGCTACGGTTATCTTCATACAGTTTCCTCAAGCTCGGTTATTTTAGAGAAGATGTATTCAGCCGCGCTCTTGTGGTCCTCACCGTTCTTCGATACAGCATTAAGCTCGTCGCAGGTGATTTCTTTGCCGATTATAATTTCAGTCTTACGGAATATCCTGACTCGGTGGTCCTTCACCTTGATATAAACGGGCAAAACGCCGACCTCCGCTCTGTGAGCTATCATAGAGCAGCCGAATTTGATACTCGTCGTCTTGGGATCAACTCCCTTATGGCGGGTTCCCTGCGGGAACATAACGACCGACTCTCCGTCCTTAAGGAGATTTATTGTCTTCTTTATCGCCGCAACGTCGGAGCCGCCTCGATCCACCGAAAACGCGCCAAGCGCCTTCAGTAGTCCCTTAAGCACCGGAACACGCATAAGCTCTGCCTTTGCCATATATTTCGGGTTATGCTTTATAGCCGCACCGATAACGACCGGGTCGAGCATTGACATGTGGTTTGAACAGATAAGATACGGCTTGTTCTGAAGCTCATTCTCTTTTCCGACGACCTTTATTCTCCAAAGCTTGCGGATAAGACCTGCAAGCAGAAACTTCGCCTTTGAATAAAAGCTCATGATATTTTGCTCCTGATTATCGCAATTGCCGCTTCAACGGTGCTTTCTCTATCGAGCTCCGAGTTATCGAGAATTACGGCGTCGGGCGCCGCAACTGCCGGAGCGACCTTACGAGTGGAGTCATTCTTATCTCGTGTATACATTTCAGCTTCGACCGCCTCAAGCGTGGTTTCAATGCCCTTTGCGGTGAGTTCAAGATAACGGCGCTTTGCGCGCGCCTTTTCGTTTGCACAAAGGAAGATCTTGACGTCTGCGTTCGGGAGAATAACAGTACCGATATCGCGTCCGTCCATCACTACGTTATTCGTCTTTGCCATATTTCTCTGAAGATCAAGAAGGAACGCTCTTACCTCAGGAATCGCGGAGACGACCGATGCTGCCATAGAGATATGCGGCAGACGTATCTCAGCGCTCACGTCTTTTCCGGAAAGGTAAACGTGCTGCGTTCCGTCCTCTGCGTAACTAAGAGTGACCGAAACGGACGGCAAAAGCTTGATAACGCCTTCGCTGTCAGACGGATCAACACCGTTTACGGTAACACAGTACGCAACGGTACGGTAGAGAGCGCCGGTATCGACGTAAATATATCCGAGTCTGCGCGCTATTTCCTTTGCAAGATAGCTTTTTCCTGCGCCTGCAGGACCGTCAACTGCTATATTTATCATCATAATCTCCGATCGGGTAATTTTGTCGAACATTTGATATATTATAACACATATAAGATAATATTTCAAGTCTAATCGCCAATTTATTTTAATTATATTCCTATTTATTGACATTACCGTTTAGGTGTGTTATAATTCATACATTACAAACAGGAGTTAGCTATGGAAAAGATAAAGCCACGCACGTTATCCGGCTTCATGGAGCTTCTGCCGAAAGAGCAGATGCTGTTTGAAGAGATGGTAAAAGTATTAAAAGAAACGTATTCGCTTTACGGCTTTTCACCGCTTGATACACCTCTTATTGAGGCATCGGACGTCCTTCTCGCAAAGGGCGGCGGAGAGACCGAAAAGCAGATCTACCGCTTCACGAAGGGCGACAGCGACCTATCACTGCGCTTCGACCTCACGGTACCGCTCGCAAGATATGTAGCACAGCACGCGGCGGAGCTCACCTTCCCCTTCCGCCGTTATCAGATCGGAAAGGTCTACCGCGGCGAAAGAGCACAGCGAGGACGCTTCCGTGAGTTCTATCAGGCGGATATCGACATAATCGGCGACGAAAAGCTCGACATAATGAACGAGGCGGAGATACCCTCGATCATATACCGCGCTTTCACGAAGCTCGGACTTAAGCGTTTCAGGATCCGTATTAACAACCGCAAGGTTCTTAACGGCTTCTTTGCGATTCTCGGTCTTTCAGAGATCGCGCCCGAAATTATGCGCACTATCGACAAGCTCGAAAAGATCGGTGCCGAAAAGGTCACCGCCATACTTCTTGAAATGGGCGTAAGCGCAGAAAACGCTGCTAAGATCATAGAGTTTATCGGAACCACCGGCGACTGCGCGGCGGTTATTGAGTCTCTTAACAAATATAAGGGTCAGAACGAGCTTTTCGACCTCGGCGCATCGGAGCTTGAGACCGTTGTCAGCAACATGCGCGGCTTCGGAGTTCCCGACGAGTTCTTTACAGTCGACCTTACCATCGCACGCGGCCTTGACTATTACACGGGTACGGTTTACGAAACCGTGATGCTCGACCATCCAGAGATCGGTTCAGTTTGCTCCGGCGGCCGTTACGACAACCTTGCCGAATACTATACCGACAGAAAGCTCCCCGGTGTCGGCATATCTATTGGACTTACACGTCTGTTCTTCGTCCTTGGTGACAGAGAGCTTCTTAATCCCGAATATCCGGCTTCGGTCAGTGACGTCCTCATCATTCCGATGACCGAGGATATGGCACCCGCCGTAAAGCTCGCTACCGAATTCCGCGAAAACGGAGTTCGCGCACAGATCTATACCGAGAAGAAGAAGTTCAAGGCAAAGATCGGTTATGCAGACAAGCTTGGTATTCCCTACGCAGTATTCCTCGGTGAAGACGAGATCGCCTGCGGAAATGCTACCGTTAAGAACATGAAGACCGGTGAGCAGAATACTCTGCCCTCCTCCGACGCTGTATATGCAGTTAAAAACGCTCTTGCAGCACGCGAAAAGACGACCGTAATTTGCGAATGATCCCCTCTCCTTGCCGACAAAATCGGCAAGGAGAAAATTTTTTTAAAAATTTA
>JAFTTT010000056.1 GCA_017466625.1 Clostridia bacterium | reverse complement strand
CTCGATTTTGCGGGGATCAACGGGCTTGGAAGCGTTGCGGTCCTACTTACCGCGATCATTGGTCTAGCGCTTCTGCAAGGCATCGGAACGGCATTCGTGCCTATGATATTCCGCTTTTTGGTCAAGGAGCGCCACCCTTTGTTTGCGCCGTTTGCGGCGGCTTCGCTTTGGGTCGTGGCTGAATGGGGACAGAACTTTTTCTGGTTCGGGGTTCCGTGGGCGCGGCTTGCAGTCGGTCAGCACAAGATCCTGCCGATAGTACAGAGCGCGTCGCTTATCGGAGCGCTCGGCGTCAGCTTCATTATCGTACTTATCGCGGGCTATATCGCGCTTTCGGTGATGTACAAGGACGATATTAAAAAGGCGCGCGTTTACGCGCTTGTCGGCGCGGCCGTTTTCGTTTCAAATTTCATTATCGGAGCTCTGCTCCTGAACATCAAAAACGAGCCAAAAAACACCTTTCCGGTTGCGGCAATTCAAGGGAACATCGGTTCAAGTGACAAGTGGGCTGACGATTCCGTTTACAATTCCCTTTCCGTTTACGAAAAGCTGACTGAGGAAGCCGTAAAGGAAAGCGGAGCGAAGCTTGTCGTTTTCCCGGAAACGGTGCTTATTTGCGATCTGACGTATGAAAATACGCTGATCTCGCGTTTGAAGCTGCTTTCAAAAAAGCTTGATGCGTATATTGCCGTAGGTGCGTTTTATTCCGATGGAGGTAAGACGTTCAACTCTATGTATCTCTTTACTCCAGACGGAGAAATGCTCGACAAGGTGTATTCAAAATGCCACCTCGTTCCCTTCGGCGAGTATTTACCGATGCCGTCGGTGATGAACGCATTACTGCCGCATCTTACCGAAATGAATATGTTTGATGATCCGCTTACCGCAGGTGACGGTCCGCAGATCTTTAAGACCGAGCTTGGAAATATCGGAACGCTGATCTGCTTTGATTCGATATACGAGCAACTTACGCTTTCCGCCGTGCGCGACGGCGCGGAGCTTATGATTATTGGCACGAACGACTCCTGGTACAAGGACTCTGCCGCAGTCTATCAGCATAACGGTCACGCTGTTCTTCGTGCGATCGAGAGCGGACGCTACGTCGTGCGTTCGGCAAATACGGGCGTTTCTTCCGTCATTACCGACAAGGGTAAGATCGTTTCCCTTCTCGGACCGCTTAAGACCGGATACGTGACTGCAAAGGTCAACACCTATTCGCACAGAACAGTTTATTCGTATATCGGAAACAGCGTTGTTTATCTGTCGATTTCCTATATCATTTTCCTTTTTGGCTATAAAATTATCGAAAATAAGCGAAAAAGCGTTGAAAAATGAATCGGCTTGTAGTATATTAAGATCACAAAATAGTTAGGATGAAACAAAATGAAAAAGTTTCTTAAAAACGCAAACAGCGGCATCATTTGTCTTATCGAAATAATCGTCGGTATTCTTCTGCTCCTCGATCCACATGCATTCATTTCGTATATCCTTATAATCGCAGGTGCGTTTATTGCGATATCGGGCGTTATCTCGCTTATCAAATACTTCGCATCCAAGCCCGAGGAAAGCGAAAAGGGCGGTCTTACGAGCGCTCTCGTTTCCCTGACAATCGGTGCGTTTCTTATCATAAAGAACGGTATCGCGACCGAATGGATCACGATCATCACCATCGTTTTCGGCGCTGCTATCCTTTATACGGGTTATCAGAAGCTTGAGAAGGCAGTTGACAAGATGAGAAACAAGCAGTATTTCCTCGTTTCTCTTATCAGCGCACTCGTTACCGTGATCTTTGCGGTCCTTATCATCTTCGTTATCCCCGATAAGGCGATCTGGCTCTTCATCGGAATCTCGCTCGTAGTTGAGGCGGCTATCGATCTTGCTGATATGATCGTCGGCGCAATTAAGGCGAAAAATGCGGATAAGAAGACAGAAGCTGTTGAGGCGGCGTCTGACGAAAACGAAGCTTCCGAGTCCGAAGAATAATCAATATCAGCCCTCAAGCAACCGCTTCGGCGGTTGCTTTTTTCGTCTTGTCAATTTTTCATTCTAAATTTTCGCAAATCCCTATAATAATAGTAGAAAAAATTAAAAAATCTATTGACAGGTTGCACAAAATATGAGATAATAGCTTAGATAATTAACAAATTATCAAAAAAGACGGGCAAATGCCCGTCTATTTGGCGTTGCTATAATCTTCCGAACGTAAAAAAGGGATTGGGGTACCCTGTTTTTATGCGAGGATGAATATAGAATTTTTCATGAAAAATTAAAAAATCTAAAAGGAGGAAAAACATTTTATGAAAAAACGCGTACTCTCACTTCTCTTAGCGTGTTTCATGGTCGTGTCCACTTTCATAATCTCGAGACCCGTTGTAGACGTACACGCGGTTGAGTATACTGAAGGTGTAAACCAGTGGACCCTTCCCATGAACTGGGGCTCAGATGCTCTTGAAGTTGAAGTGGTAGAAGGCAGAGCTGAAAGCGAAAGCTGGCGTCTCGCCAAGCAGGGTCCGTGGAGACTCACGTCTTTTACAGATCTTGATGATACCTCTACTATGATATGGACCGCTTCATCAGCTCCCCTGACAAAAGATAACCACAAGAAGGGTCCAAAACCGCACGTTAACGGCGGATATAACAAGCAGGTCATAGAAGGCTCTGCAGGTACTACTTGGTATACCAACTACAACGAACGCTGGACAGGAACCTCGTTTAACCGTACCGGTAATACCGCTTCTGACCGCATTGACGTCTCGCCGATGGGCGGAGCAAAGAATCCCGCAGTAGTATTTACCGCTCCTTCGAACGGCGTATATTCCTACAGTGAGCTTCTCACAGGAGGAGCGTTCGTAGATGCAAACGAGGTAGAAATCGTCGCATCTGCTACTGTCAGAGTAGACGGTGCAATTATCGATGCATTTACCCCCACCGCTACCAATGCAACTAAAACACTGGAGGGAACCGTTTCCCTCAAAGAAGGACAGCTTCTTGTATTCGGTTTTGAGCTTCTGTCCTCTGCAACTATTCCCGACCACAAAAACGTAATTGAGCTCGGCGAAACAGTTGTAACCAAAATTGCTGATTACACTCCCGAAGATACCGAAGGTTTTTACAAGGATCTTACCCCTGTATTCAGCAACCCCGAAACCCTTACCGATGATAACGGAAACGTTACTCTCATGGGTTATCAGTTCCCTTCTGATGCCAACAACATAAAAGAAGGCACTAATGGCACTTCAAATCTTTACACTCTTACTTCTACCGTAAAGACCAATACTGCCGGCACAAGCTGGTACGTATTTGACCCCAAGGGAAATAACAACTCAGACCGCGATGGCGTTTCGGGTTACTACAATCTTATGTGGGGCGGCTCGACCGAGACCGGACTTCTCACCGAAGTAGGCGGCTCTCAGAACACCAAGGACACGGGTGCTGCACTCGTATTCACGGCTCCCAGAGACGGTATTTACGTATTCGAAGCAGGACTTAACGGCAAGTATCCCGGCTCTGCAAGTAAGCATGACTTCGTTATCATGACTGCTGACGGAACCATACTTGATTACGGCACCAACCTTTACACCTCAGCTCAGTGGGGCGGTGCAACCCTTACGGCTACTGTTAAGCTTAACAAGTACGAACAGATACTTATTCTTAAGACGCCTAACGACAGAAATGCTGAAAAAGTTAACATCTCTTGTAACGGTCAGGTAACTTCTCTTTCGATCGCTCAGCTTGACTACGTTGATGAGAATCTCCCCGAAAACTACAAGGGTAACGTTCAGCTTCCCATTATCTTCGACGGCACTTCCTTCACCGACAAGTTCGGTATGGTTGAGCTTATGGGATATGACACCACTACCGGCGCTCCCTACAAGGACGGCATCGAAATCACAACTTTCGAGGGCAAGTGGTACATCTACGAGCCCGACGGTAAGTCTACCTACTACGGTAACGTAGGAAAGGACAACTACCTTTGGGGCGGAAGTCTTACAACTGGCTTGATAACCAACGTCGGCGGTGACTGCAAGCTTGCTAATGTAGGTTCAACTCTCATATTTACTGCACCTTACACCGGCGCATTTAAGTTCGAGTCCACAATGGAGAGCGCTTGGCCGGCTTCTAACGGCGGCGCTTGGTCTGACTACCTTATCCAGAAGGAAGACGGAACGATACTTTCCACCACTACTAACAAAGATAAGGGCAATTACTCTACCAACGCTACTACTGTAACCGCTACTGTTACTCTTACCAAGGGTGAAAAGATCTACATCATCAGAAAGCCCACCGGCGAAGGAAGCGTTAACGTATCCTGCAGCGGCAGCGCTATCATCAAGATCACCGCAATGGATCACGCTTGTAGCACTGACACCCTCAAGCACGTTACCGCCGTAGCTTCCGGCTGTGAGGACGGTAACATTGAGTACTGGGCATGTCCTTGCGGAATCAACTACGCTGACGCTGACGCAACTACCGAGGTTATCGGCTCCGTAGTTCTTCCCGGTACCGGCCACGCTGACTCCAACGAATGGGGACAGAGCGCTACTCAGCACTGGATGTACTGTGCTAACGGCTGTGGAGAACTTAGAGTTGAAAAGACCAACCACACTTGGGAAAACGGCGTTTGCTCCGTATGTGAATACGAGTGCAACCACGAGAATGCGAACGTAGCAAACTGCGTATCTGCTTCCGTATGTCCCGTATGCTCTGTAGAGCTTGCTCCTATCAACCCCAGCAACCACGCTCTCCCGAATTCCGTTCACGCTAACGGAGACGGAACTCACAGACACGTTCGCGTATGCTGCGACGCTTCCTCTGTCGTTACCGAGGACTGCGCTTATGACGAAAACGGCATCTGCGTAGAGTGCGGATTCGACGGTTCTACTCTCATCAAGATCGAGAACAACATCGATAACGCATTCGACAATGCGTTCAACGACGGAAACAACAACGTTACCGCTACCGGCCCTTCCGCAGGTGCTCTTGACGACTACAAGGTAGTTGAAAGCGCAACTCCCGTAGCCGGCGCTCAGTACGTTCTCTTCAACCTCTACGCTAACCTTACTACTAAGGACGTATACCTCCGTCATCACTTCGTTGTTACCGATGCTAACGTACAGATCACTGTAAACGGCAACCCCGTAACCGAAAAGTCCGGCGATAACGTTTACTACTACGACTCTGTTCCTGTTCTTGGCAAGTATGACGTAGCTGACACTATCGTGATCACCGACGGCACGAATACCGCGACCTACTCTGTATCGCTCTATTCTTACATCAAGAGCGTTCTCTATGACGAGGACGGTCTCAGCTATGACGATAAGGGCGAGGAAACCGTAGCCATTACCGCTGCTCACAAGGATCTCCTTAAGGCGCTCTACGACGCTAACGAGGAAGCAAAGAAGGTTGAGCCCGTTTACGTTGCAATGGCTAACCAGTCCAAGAATCAGATCCAGATCTTCGACCTCAACGCAGGAAATCTGAATACTCCCGTTTGGTCTTACGACATCACTGTAGGCGGCGTATCCGGCTTCAGACTTCGTGAGTACAACGGTGACACCGTACTTCTTGTTACTGTAGGCAAAAAGGCAGAGATGTACAATATCACGACCGGTCAGCGTGTTTGGTACACCACCAACACTCCCGACAACTCTCACTGCATCGAGATCCTTCCTAACGGTATAATCGCTGTCGGCGGTACTGTCGGACATGACGTTCACTTCTACAACCTCAACGGTGACGATCCTACCGAGATACTTTATGAGCACCCGCTCAACAACGCTCACGGTCTCCTTTGGGATCCCGATAACAACGTTCTTTGGGCAACCGGTCATATCTACCTTCAGGCACTTAACGTAACGCTCAATGCAGGCGGAACCGTTACCGTAGAGATCAATGAAGAGATCACCGCTCCTAACACTCCCGAGCCCTCTACTCATGATCTCCAGCCCTACTTTGGCAACAAGGATCTCATCCTCGTTTCTACTTCCAATTACATCTTCGTATACAACAAGGTCACCAAGACCTACACTGAATTGGTTAAGGAAGGCCACATTAAGGGCGTATCCGTGCTTGAAAACGGCGACATCCTCTACATCTACCCCGATGGACTTGAGGAACTGTGGAACTCCACTTGGATCAACAAGCTCGACGTTGAAACCGGTGAGATCACCCAGATCCATTCCAACCAGGGACGCTTCTACAAGCTCCTTGTTTGTAACACCAATTACCAGTAATAAAGGAGTAATAATAATGGAAAAGATTTTTGAAATGCCTACTATGAACGTAGTAGTATTTGAAAACGAAGACGTTATTACTGCCTCCGGTGTACTTAACTATCTCTTTAGTTTCGGAAGAAACGCGCTTCCCGCGCTTAATCCTTTCGGAGAGTAATAACAAGCAAGAAAGCTCCACCTTCGGGTGGAGCTTTTTTCGTTGTGTGTAATGTAAGGTGGCGAAGTTTCGCCACGTTCTTTTACCGTCCCCAGCGGGGGAAGGGGTACCGCAGACGTTACGTCTGCGGTGGATAAGGTGTTCTTGGCTCCCCCTTGGGGGAGCTGTCACCGGTAGGTTGTACGAAGTACAAACTACTTGTGACCTGAGAGGGCAAATGCGGAACCTTGTACCCTCTCCGGTCCTTCGGACCACCTCTCCCAAAGGGCGAGGCACGGGTCGTCGAGGCGCCGACCCCTACCAATGACGTGGCGGAGATTTCGTGTGTGGCGGATAGAGTAAAATTGAGAGACGACGGGCTGTCGAAGGTGAGGGGGTCCCCGAAATGAGCGAAGCGAGTTTTGGGGGTTCCGAGGTCGCCAGCCCCTACCAATGACGTGACGAAGATTTATATAATTACTGATAGTGAGAACGCGGGAGATGCCTTTTCACTTTGGTATATTCATCGGCACGGCATAGGTGGACAATTTGACGTCGAGATCGGTATTGAAGTTATCGACCGCCTTGATGAGTCCGACGCATCCGACCTGGAACAGGTCGTCGACGCTCTCCTTTCTGTTTGTAAATCTTTGTACTATGCTTAAAACGAGACGGAGGTTTCCGTCTATCAGCTTTTGACGCGCGCCGTTGTCGCCCGCCTTACTTTTTAAGAGCAGTTCCCTTTTCTCATCGTCGCTCAATGTCGGCAGCTTAGCCGTATTTACACCGCAAATTTCTACCTTACTGTAATACATAAAACTCCTCCGCGAAATACTGTTTTAAGTATTGACGCGAAGGAGTTTTCGTTATGCAGTTTACCTGTTTTAGGAATAATTTGTCAGTTCTTCAAGCTATGTATCGGAGCGGGGATCCTGCCGCCGCGTGCGATGAATTTTTCGCAGGAATATGGGTTGACGTTGATGATCGGTGCGTAGCCGAGGAGCCCGCCGAAGTTGACAGTTTCGCCGATTCCCTTGCCCTCGACGGGGATTATACGGACTGCAGTCGTCTTGGTATTTGCGACGCCTATTGAGATCTCGTCTGCGATTATACCGCTGATCGTATCTGCGGTCGTATCACCCGATACTGCGATCATATCGAGTCCGACCGAGCAGACTGCCGTCATTGCTTCAAGCTTTTCGATCGTGAGCGCGCCCTTTGCGACGGCTTCGATCATTCCTGCGTCCTCTGAAACGGGGATAAACGCGCCCGAAAGTCCGCCTACGAAGCTCGACGCCATTACGCCGCCCTTTTTGACTGCGTCGTTGAGGAGTGCGAGCGCTGCGGTCGTACCGGGTGCGCCGACGCTTTCGAGTCCCATTCCCTCAAGAATGTGTGCGACCGAGTCTCCGATAGCGGGAGTCGGTGCAAGTGACAGGTCAACAATTCCAAAAGGTACGCCGAGGCGGTTTGACGCCTCACAAGCGACGAGCTGACCCATTCTTGTGATCTTGAACGCGGTCTTTTTAATGAGATCCGCAAGCTCGGAGAAGGAGCAGTCGCCTGCGCGCTTGATGGCGCTCGATACGACACCCGGGCCCGATACGCCGACGTTAATAACGGTCTCCGGCTCGCCCACGCCGTGGAACGCGCCCGCCATGAAGGGGTTATCCTCGGGGGCGTTTGCGAATACGACGAATTTCGCGCATCCGATAGACTCTCTGTCAGCAGTAAGAGCTGCTGTCTTTTTGATTATATGTCCCATTCGTGCGACGGCGTCCATATTTATGCCCGCCTTGGTTGACGCTACGTTGACCGACGAGCAGACGCGCTCGGTTTCGTTAAGTGCGTACGGGATAACGTTTAAGAGCTTATCTGCGCCCTTCGTCATTCCCTTTTGTACGAGCGCGGAATAGCCGCCTATGAAGTTTACGCCGAGATCAGATGCGGCGCGGTCAAGCGTTTTTGCGAGCTTGAGGTAGCCGTCCTCCGAGATGTCTCCGCCAACGAGGGAGATCGGCGTAATTGAAATACGCTTGTTTATGATCGGGATGCCGTACTGCTTTTCGATGTCGCAGGCGGTCGGAACGAGCTTTTCTGCGGTCTTTGTTATCTTATCGTAGACCTTTGCGCAGAGCTTGTCTTCGTCCTCGCTTACGCAGTCGTAAAGCGAGATTCCCATCGTTACTGTTCTTATATCAAGGTTTTCCTCGCGAATCATATTGATCGTTTCGAGGATATTTTTCATATCTATCATTGAGCCCACCTCAGATACTGTGCATTGAGTTGAAGATGTCCTCGTGCATCGTATGTATTACGAGTCCGTTTTCCTGTCCGAGTGCCGTCATCGTGTCGATAAACGACGAGAACGGGATCGTAAGCGTACTGATGTCAACTATCATTATCATCGCAAAATACTCGCTCAAAACCGACTGCGAGATGTCTACGATGTTTGCCTTATACTCTGCGCAAGCGGCACTTACCTTTGCGATAATGCCCATACTGTCGCGTCCTGTTACCGAAATTACTGCTTTCATAGTGTCCTCCGAGTTTTTAATACATATATAATACTCCATTTGGAGTAAAAAATCAATAGTTTTTCTGACGCAGGACCTCAAAACCTACGACTGTCGCCGCAGATGCCGCCGAAAGTGATGCGTCAAAATCCCGCCCGTAATCGATGCGGACGATACTGTCTGCCTTCTCAAGTATCGAGCGCGATACTCCGCGCTTCTCTCCGCCGATAACGAGAAGTATCGGTCGGGTAAGGTCCGCCTCATATATAGGCACCGAATTTTCGATGTCTGCGCAGACTACCTTATATCCCTTGCTCTTGAAGACGTCGACTGCGTTTTCAAATGAGTCGTCCGAGAATACGTCGATAAGCTCCGATGCACCGGCTGAAGCGCGGCAGACAACGCCCGCTGCGCTCATCCAGTTACGCTTGCCGAGGATAACGCCGTCTGCCCCCGCAGCGTAAAGCGAACGCAGAGCGTAACCGAAATTATACGGGTCCTCGATGCCCTCTATCATAACGTAAAAGCCGTTTTCTTTGATCTTAGCCGGATCGGTCGGCAAGAGCGTTCTGCCTCCGCATTCGGCGATTATTCCGCCGTGCGTATTGCCTGTAGCCATCTCGTCGATCGTGTCGGGATCAGTGAGCTTAATTTCGAAGCCGCATTCCTCTGCGCGGTGCTCAAGCCACGATAGCTCTTTTTTCTCCTTTTTTGCGCGTTCGGCAGAATAGTAGACCGTTTTTATGCGTCGGTCGTTATTCTCACTTTCCGAAGCAGAAATTATGGTGCGCAGCGATACTATTCCTTCGAAAACATTGCTTTCTGCAAATCTTGAATATTCCTTTTTCATTTTAACTCCGCTTGGTGCTTCTTTTTATCAAACAGGCGAATAACGTATACCATCGCCGCAGTCACGAGAGGATATGCCAAAATTATCGAGATAACGGTAACGAGCGTTTTGGAAACGGCAGCCGGTGCTTTTGCCAGAGCTCCGTTATCTGATATAATAAGTCCTGTTTTTGGAACGTGAAGCAAAAAGCGTTCACTTACGTTAATTTCATCCTTTAGGTCGAGTATCTTGTCGCCCGACGAATGTGAATAAGAATATTTTCCGTTTTCATAGACTCCGCAGGAGACCGAAACGGGATTTGTACTGTACGACCAGTTTTTCGCGACGGTGACGGCATGTGTGTTTTCCTCCGAGAGCACGACGAAGATATCGTCTCCCTTTTCACAGTAGCCCTTATTCGAGAGGACGAGCTTTCCGTGGTTCAGAAGTCCGTCCGCTACCTCTGCCTTGTTTGCGTAGATACCGCCGGCGTTCAGGTTAT
>JAFTTT010000055.1 GCA_017466625.1 Clostridia bacterium | reverse complement strand
GAAACGCTGACACAGTTCGCACGCTATCTCTCAAGCAGAGAAGTATAATGCGCCTCGACCTGTTTTTGACCGAAAAGGGTTACGCCGAAACGCGTACGAAAGCAAAGAATCTTATCGAAAGCGGTTCGGTCACGGTAAACGGAAAGCTCATATTAAAGTCATCGTTTGATGTTTGCGAGGATGATGAAATATCATGCCGAACAGATCTCGTTTGTCCCTATGTCAGCCGCGGCGGTCTTAAGCTTGAGGGTGCCTTGAAAGAATTCGGCATCGATCCGAGCGGCGCCGTCTGCCTCGATATCGGCGCGTCGTCCGGCGGTTTTACTGACTGTCTTCTTAAGCACGGCGCAAGCAAGGTATACGCAGTCGACTCGGGTAGCGGTCAGCTGCATAAGTCGCTTCTCTGCGATGACCGCGTGATATCGCTTGAGAACGTAAACGCGCGTTACTTAAGTGAAAAGGAAATACCCGAAAAGGCGGATATAACGGTAATGGACGTTTCGTTCATTTCACAAACGAAGCTCTATTCCGCGGTAGTTCCGCTAATGAAAGAAAAGGGAATACTGATTTCTCTTATAAAGCCGCAGTTCGAGGTCGGACGCAGCGGTGTCGGCAAGGGCGGTATCGTCCGCGACGAGAAGAAGCGCAAGGAAGCAGTAGACGCTGTCATCGCGTGCGCATTTGACTTTGGACTTAAGAATGTAAAGACCGTGGTCTCACCCATCAAGGGCGGGGACGGAAATACTGAATTTTTGGCACATTTTATTTTAGATAACGAAAGGAGCCGAGGACTTGAAGATTGAAGTTACATCGACGGTCTTAAAGGATCCCGAGCTTAAATATACAACCGAGCTCATCGAGCTTCTTAAAAGCCGCGGCGACGAGATCTGGCTCGACTGCGACGGAGACGCAGAATTTGAGGGCGTAAACACCGATGCTTCCGCTCGACCCGATATGATAATCGTTCTCGGAGGAGACGGCACGATTATGAGGGCGGCAAGACGAGGAGCTGTGATCGGTGTACCGATACTCGGCATCGACCTTGGGCGCGTCGGATATCTTGCCGAGCTTTCGCCCGACGATAAAGAGGGCCTGAACGCAGTTCTGAACGGTGAATACTATACCGAGAAGCGTGCGCTTCTTGAGGTATCGACCGTCAAAAACGGGATCGAAAGTGATGAAACGATGGTCGCGATAAACGACGTTGTTCTTTCACACGGAACGGTCTCGCGTCTGCTTGAGACCGAGGTCTATTGCGACGGAAGCTCCCTCGGACGCTATCGCTCCGACGGATTCATCGTTGCTACACCGACCGGCTCGACGGCGTATTCGCTCTCGGCAGGAGGCCCCGTGCTTTCCCCTAAGCTTAAGGGTATCTGCTTAACACCGATATGTCCGCATTCGCTTACGGCAAGGCCGATAATAGTTCCCGAGGATTCTTATATCGAGATCAAATATATGTCGCCATTACCGTCACCGTCGCATCTTACAGTTGACGGTAACGAAGCCGACATGCTTTACTGCGGTGATTCTGTCACGGTTCGCCGCTCAAGCGTAAGTGCTGATTTCGTTCGTTTGAATAAAAAGCGAGACGTCAGCTTTTACGATATTTTAAGAGAGAAAATGTCTGATTGAGGATAACGAAATGAAGTACAAAAGACATAATAAAATAATTGAGATCATAACTGAATACGATATCGAAACGCAGGACGAGCTTATAAGCAAGCTTCGCGAGTCGGGCTTCGACGTAACGCAGGCAACCGTGTCGCGCGACATTCGCTCGCTCAAGCTCGTTAAGGTGTCGACTCCCGACCACCGATATAAGTACGCGCTCTCGCCCCGTGACGATATCCATATCTCGGCAAAATACAGAAACATCATAAGAGAGACGATAATCAAGGTCGATTTCGCTAACAACTTCGTTGTTCTCCGCACCTACGCAGGTATGGCGCAGGCGGCGGCTGCAGCGATAGACGGAATGGGTTGGTCGGAGCTTGTCGGAAGCATCGCGGGCGACGATACGATTTTCGTCATGATGCGCGACAACACGGGCGCGATTGAATTTTCAGAAAAACTTAAACAGATAACGAGAGGAAACTGATGTTATCATCACTTCACATTGAAAATATCGCCGTCATAAAGCACGCCGATATTGATCTTGAAAGCGGTTTTCAGGTCCTGACGGGTGAAACAGGAGCAGGCAAGAGTATTCTTATCGATTGTATAAATCTGCTTCTCGGCGCCCGCCCGAGCAAGGACTTGATCCGAAACGGCGAAACAAGAGCGACCGTATCGGGACTCTTTACCGATATTGAAGCGCCGCTTTCGCGTCTGCCGTCGGAGCTTGATATAACGGCTGACGAGGACGGATGTATAATGCTCACGCGCACCTTTGACCTTGACGGTAAGGCGCAAACGAAGCTTAACGGAAGAACGATCCCCGCTTCGCTCCAGAAGGAGCTCATGCCGTATCTCATCAATATTCACGGTCAGAATGACAACAGAATACTAATGTCCCTTACCGCACAGCTTTCGTATCTTGACGGATATGCAGGTAATGATGAGCTTCTGAATGAATATTCGGCAGTTTACGAGCAGCTTGAAAGCTGCCGTAAGAAGATGCTTTCTCTTAAACGTGATGAAAGAGAAAAGGCGCGTATGAGCGAGCTTCTTCGATACCAGGTGAACGAGATAGACGAAGCGAAATTAAAGCTCGGCGAGGAAGAGGAGCTTGAAAAGAGACGCGAAAAGGTAAAGAACGCCGAAAAGATACTCAAGCATTCGCGTCTTATAACAAAGGCACTTTACCGCGGAGAAAAAGCGCTTCCGGCTTACGAGCTTATTAAGAAATCTGTATCTGCCCTTGAAAGCATTTCGGAATACGTTCCGAACGCGGAAGAGTATATTGAAAAGCTCAATAATATGACGTATGAGCTTGAGGAGATCGGTCTTACCGTTTCTGATATAGCCGAAGCAGATTATGACGATCCCGAAAGTGAGCTTGACGAGATAGAAACGCGTCTCGATCTGATCTCAAAGCTTGAAAAGAAGTACGGAATCGGCATCGAGGAGATCCTTTCATTCCGCGATAAGGCGGCAAATGAGCTTAAAGAGATCGAAAGTGCTGACGAACTTCTTGACGAGCTTCGGATCGAGTATTCAAAGCATAAAAAGAAAGCAACAGAGCTCGCTTCGCGCCTGACGGAGAACCGTCAGAGGGCGGCGACAACACTTGAAAAGAGCGTTGTTGACGAGCTATCCTATCTTGAAATGCCGAAGGTGCGCTTCAAGGTAGAGATCAAGCCGTCGCTTGACGAGAACGGCAAAACGAAGCTGATAAAGCAGGGTGCTGACACGGTAGAATTTCTTCTGTCGGCAAACCCGGGCGAGCCGCTTAAGCCGTTATCGAAGATCGAGTCGTGCGGTGAGCTTTCAAGAATAATGCTCGCGCTCAAGAATATAAACTCCTACGGAAGCGAGGGCGAGACACTGATATTTGACGAGATAGATACGGGCGTTTCGGGTAAGACCTCGCAGAAGATCGGAATACGCCTTCGCGCGTTGGCATCTAAAAACCAGGTAATATGCGTTACCCACTCGGCACAGATAGCCGCCGAGGCACACGAGCATTACCTGATCAAGAAACAGGAAATTGACGGTAGGGTAGAAACCTCCGTGACCCCTCTTAACCGAGAGGGAAGAATAAACGAGCTTGCCCGTATAATGGGCGGCGTAAACATCACAGACAAGCTTCTTCAGTCGGCGGCAGAAATGCTCGATACGGCCGGAAGCGACGCATAAGAAAGGAAAAACTAAAATGACACTTTACGACGAACTGGTAGCAAGAGGCCTTATCGCTCAGGTAACTAACGAGGATGAGATCAAGACTATGATAAACGAAGGCAAGGCGACCTTCTATATCGGCTTTGACTGTACCGCCGACAGCTTAACGGCAGGTCACTTTATGGCACTCACTCTTATGAAGCGTCTCCAGATGGCGGGCAACAAGCCGATCGCCCTTATCGGCGGCGGTACGACTATGATCGGCGACCCCTCGGGCAGAACCGATATGAGAAAAATGCTTACCAAAGAGGACATTGACCATAACGCAGAATGCTTCAAGCGTCAGATGGAGAGATTCATCGACTTCTCCGAAGGAAAGGCGCAGATGATAAACAACGCAGACTGGCTTCTCAAGCT
>JAFTTT010000054.1 GCA_017466625.1 Clostridia bacterium | reverse complement strand
TGTATGCTTCGGTAGAAATATCGCCGCCCTTGATTACCTTGATTATATCGATACCGAACTTCTTTGCGAAGTCGTAGTCACGGGTATCGTGCGCGGGAACTGCCATGATAGCGCCCGTGCCGTAGCCCATCATTACGTAGTCCGCTACGTATATCGGAATCTCCTTTTCGGTTATCGGGTTGATAGCCGAAAGACCTTCGATGCGAACGCCCGTCTTTTCCTTTACGAGCTGTGTTCTTTCGAATTCGCTCTTCTTTGCGCACTCGGCTTTATATGCGTCGAGCGCTTCTGTATTCGTGATGATATCACGGTATTTTTCGATTATCGGATGCTCGGGGGCGATTACCATGAAGGTTACGCCGTAGAGCGTGTCGGGACGTGTCGTGTAGATGCGGAGAGAATCGTCGACGTTAAGCTTGAAGTTTACGAATGCACCCGTACTCTTTCCGATCCAGTTTTCCTGCTGGAGGCGGACGTTCGGGAGATAATCTACGCCGTTAAGACCCTCAAGGAGCTTATCTGCGTACTCGGTTATGCGGAGATACCAGACCTCCTTCGTCTTCTGAACGATCTCGGAATGGCATATATCGCACTTACCGCCCTGCGAGTCCTCGTTCGAAAGAACGACCTTACACGACGGGCAGTAATTTACGAGCGTCTTATCGCGGAAAACGAGTCCGTTCTCATACATTTTGAGGAATATCCACTGCGTCCACTTATAGTAGTCCTCCTCGGTCGTGTCTACTACTCTGCTCCAGTCGAAGGAGAAGCCGACGCGCTTTAACTGCGAGGTGAACTTCTTTATGTTATTATCGGTTACCTGACGGGGATGAACGCCCGTCTTGATGGCGGTATTTTCGGTCGGCAGACCGTAAGCGTCAAAGCCGATCGGGAAGAGGACGTTATAGCCCTCCATTCTTCTTTTACGCGATACGACCTCAAGACCCGAATACGCCTTGATATGTCCGACGTGCATTCCCGAGCCGGAGGGATACGGGAACTCAACGAGAGAATAGAACTTCTTTTTGGAATGGTCCTCTTTCGCTTCAAAAAGCTTGGCTTCTTCCCATTTGTCCTGCCATTTTTTGTCGATCAAACGATGTTCGTACTTCATTTTTCTGTCCTTCTTTGCGAGATTTTAATTAAAGCGGATAATAATAAACTGTTTTTTCCGTGTTATCGTAAACGGTTATTCCGAATATTTTAACGACCGTGCCCTTAAGGGTCATAAACCTTTCAACGCGATTATAAACGGTCACGCGGTACACAAACGTTATCGGAAAATATGTGACGGTTCCTCCGTCCTTTGCCTTAAACGGAATGGGGAAAAGAAGGATAGCAAGAACCGCCAAAATAATAATCAGCTTTTTCATATCTATTCTCCTTTTCAAAAAATATTATCAGTCTTCTGTGAGAAGCTCCGAAATGTCCACCTCTTCTGCCTCTGCCCAAAGCTTTTCAAGATTATAAAACTGTCTTGCGTCGGGCGTGAAGATATTTACGATTACGCTCGAATAGTCGAGAAGCACCCACGACGCGCTGTCGTGTCCTTCTACGTGGTCAGCGGTAACGCCTTCAAGACCGAGCTTGTATTCGACCTCGTCGGATAGACCCTTTACCTGCGTGGTAGAATTACCGCCGCAGATAACGAAATAGTCGGCAAGGACCGTTTTTTCGGTTACGTGAAGGAGCTTGATGTCGCGTCCCTTGCGTGCGTCAAGCACCTTTATTATCATTTCCGCAATTTCCTTCGGCTCAAATACTTTCTTTTCTTCCATAATTGTTTTCCTTTAGCTTTTCTATAATATATTCTCTTGCTTTTTCGGTATCCGAATGTATCGGGTGTCCGTTTTCATTTAGATCCGCGACCGTCATATCGAGCGCTATCAGCATTATCTCGTCGAGTGTGCGAAGCTTGTTACCTTTTTCTATCATTTCATAGAATATTGCACGGAGCTTCACGCAGTCGGGAAAGGTCCTCGTCGGCTCGATGAAGTCACATAGATACATCAGCTTAGTAAGAAGCGGCATATCTGCCTTACCCGTCGTATGGTAACGTATTGCGTCGAAAACGGCGTCGTCTACCATATCGGGATAAAGCTTTTTCGCCATATACGCGCCCGACATTTGATGAAGCGTCTTATCGCTTGCAAGCGTTCCCTCGTCGGGTGTTACGCCGACGCCCTTAAGAAACGCCAGGTGCTCATCGCGCGTAAGGTACTTCGTTATATCGTGAAGCAGTGCCGCGCGGCGAAGCCGCTCGCTATCGGTCTCGGACAGGTCAAATATCCCCGAAAGACTCTTTGCCTCCTCTTCGGTACCGAAGATATGCTTCCATCTTTTCTCTTTTACAAGCGCTCTGACCGCCGCGTATAGCGGACATGTTAGGTACAGCTTGTCTTTTTTGATTATTTCCTCAACCTCGGGGGAAACAAGACCAGAGATGCTCTTCCCTTCCTTCACCGCATTTCTTATCTCGGTAGACGAGACTTCAAACGGCTCGGAAACAAGGTCGATTATTTTTGCGTTATATTCTTTTTCGTAGCGCGATCTCGCTTCCTCTATTACCTTTTCGGTTTCGGAGTCAACGTCCTCGCGTCTGATGTGGCAGACAGTTGCCAGCTTTAAGATGATATCGGGGTTTTTCCAGCTTCCGAGCGACAGGAGCATATCGGTTCCCATCAGAAAATACAGCTCGTTTTCGGGCTCCGAAAAATGCTCGAGGGTAAGGTAAGTATAGCTTTTACCGCCCTTTTCTATCTCGTAGTCGCTGACTATAATATTTCTATCGCTGTTTTCAAACGCCGCATTTACCATTTTAAGTCGCTCTTGCGGGTCGTTATCGACGTCGTCCGTCTTAAAAGGCGAGACTGCCGTCGGAATGATTATCAGCTCGTCGAGCTTCATTTCGTCGTAGAACGCGTTCGCTGCCTTTATATGCCCGATATGTATCGGGTTAAAGGACCCGCCGTAGATTCCGAGGCGCTTCATCTTTGCTTATTCTCCGTAAGATATTTTGCAAAGAGGCGTATCGACTGTCCGCGGTGGCTGACTTCATTCTTTTCGTCGATAGTTATCTCGGCGTATGTCTTACTTAGCTGCGGCATATAGAATATCGGGTCGTAGCCGAAGCCGCCGTTTCCGCGCTCTTCTCGGATCATTTCGCCATTAAATTCGCCGCGGAAATAGTGCGGCTCGTCGATCTTATTCGGGTCAACGAACGCGATCACCGATATGAACGCCGCGCCGCGTTTACCGTCGGGGACGTTTTCAAGCTCGCGTAGGAGCTTATCGTTATTATTTTTATCGTTACACGGCTCGCCTGCGTAACGCGCGGAATAAACTCCCGGGCGTCCGCCGAGGGCTTCAACAGTTAGACCGCTGTCGTCCGCTATTGCGAAGTACCCCATTTTCGCGGGAACGCACGCCTTTATATATGCGTTTTCCTCAAAGGTCGTGCCCGTTTCTTCGATTTCGCCGTCGAAGCCGATATCGTCAAGCGAAAGAAGCGTTACGTCATTTACTCCGCATTCGCCCAATACTCTTTCGATCTCCGCTATCTTATGACGGTTTCTTGATGCAAGTACAATTTTCATATCACTCAAACAGTGCCGATACAAATTCGTCGGCAACGAAATACTGTAGATCGTCTATCTGCTCACCGACGCAGATGAACTTCACGGGGATTCCGAGCTCCTCTTTTATCGAGAATACGATTCCGCCCTTTGCGGTGCCGTCGAGCTTTGTGAGAACAAGACCCGTAAGCGGTGCGGCGTTTTTGAATTCCTTTGCCTGGAGAACTGCGTTCTGTCCCGTAGTTGCGTCGAGAACGAGAAGCGTCTCGCGGGAGGCACCGGGCGTTTCACGCTCGATGACTCTATTGATCTTCGCAAGCTCATCCATAAGATTTTTCTTATTGTGAAGGCGTCCTGCGGTATCGACGATGACCACGTCGGTGCCTCTCTTTTTAGCGGCATTAAGTGCGTCGAAGACGACTGCGGCGGGGTCCGAGCCCTCTTCGTGACGTATAAGCTCAACGCCTACGCGGTCTGCCCACACGCCGAGCTGGTCTATTGCCGCGGCGCGGAAGGTATCCGCTGCTGCAAGAAGCACGCTTTTGCCGTCCTTTTGGAGAAGATTCGCTATTTTCGCGATCGAGGTCGTTTTACCGACTCCGTTTACGCCGATAACGAGTATGACTGAGGGGCTTGTAGAAAGGTCAAGCCCTTCTCCCTCTCCGACCTTTTCGCGGAGAAGCTCGCGAAGCGCGTCCTTTACCTCCATAGGGTCGGTTATCTTATCTTTTCTTATCTTTTCACGGAGCGAATCGAGTATGCTTTCGGTCACGTTCACGCCGACGTCGGCGGTGATAAGTATTTCCTCAAGCTCCTCAAGAAGCTCCTCGTCCACCTTCGAAAATGCCTTGAAGAGCCCGTCAAGCCGTCCGAAAACGGCGTTTTTAGTTTTGGATAGACCTGCTTTAAGTTTTTCGAAAAAGCCCATCAGTTAAGCTCTCCTCCCATTTTCTTCTCGACCTCGTTCACGTTCATGCTCAGCACCTTCGATATACCTCTGTCGGGCATCGTGATACCGTAGAGCATATCGGATGCCTCCATTGTGCCGCGACGGTGCGTGATGACGATAAACTGAGTCTTTTCGGAATATCTGTGCATATAGTCGGATAGGCGCACGACGTTTACCTCGTCAAGCGCACTTTCGATCTCGTCGAATATGCAGAACGGCGTCGGGTTTACGTTCAGTATCGCGAATATAAGCGCGATAGCAACGAAGGACTGCTCTCCGCCCGACAGAGATATAAGGTTCTTTATTATCTTTCCGGGAGGTGCGACCTTTATTTCGATTCCGCTTGTGAGGACGTTTTCGGGATCGGTAAGGGAAATCTCCGCCGTGCCGCCGCCGAAAAGCTCCTTGAACGTTACCTTGAAGTTCTTGTTTATCTCCTCGAAGGCGGTGACGAACATCGTCTTCATTTCCTTTTCGAGTCGGGAAATAATTCCGTCGAGCCCTTCGCGCGCCTTCGTAAGGTCCTCAAACTGCGCGGTATTGAAATCGTAACGCTCCTTTACGTCTGCGTATTCCTCTATCGCGCCGACGTTTACGTGTCCGAGTGCGCGGAGCTTGTTACGAAGCTCGGTCTGGCGCGCGCCGTAGGTCGGGCGAGTTTCCTCGGTCACGGGTGCGTAATTCAGCTCTGCCGCCGCAGTATAGGTAAGCTCGTAGTCCTCCCATATTTTTGCTGCAAGCCGATCGTGCTCGGTCGTCAGATTTTCTCTTACGCCCTCAAGCTTTGTGAACTCGCGGAAAAGCGTCTCTCTTACGTGAGTTTTCTCACGCAGCTCCTCTCTTATGCGGCTCTGTATCTTCTCGTACTCGATATTCTGAGAAATAAGCTTACTTCTTTCGGCTTCAAGTGCGCTTATATCGTCCGCAAGCGTATCAAAGGTGACCTTGTTTTCGCTTATGCGCTTCTTGATGTCGGCAAGCTTCTGCTCGAGCGCGGCGCCCAGCTCCTCGGAGCGTGCTATCTGCTCGCGGAGCGCTTCGACCGTGCTTTCGTTAAGAGAAATTCCCGAATTAAGCGACTCGACGTCCTTTTCGAGTGACGCTTCGGCAATTCTGCCGTCGTTATAGGAAGAAAGGATAGCCGCGAGCGCGTCGTCCTCGCCGTTTCTGCGTGCGACGGTATTCTCGGTCTCCTTTTTCTTGTTTTCAAGCTCACTTTCAAGCGATGCTATCGTTTCTTCGATATTCGATTTTTCGATATCGTACTGCTCGTGCTCTCTACCGAGTCCTTCGAGCGCGGTGTTGAGAGCACTGAGGCGCAGTCCTTCGTTTTCGTGTCTGCTCTTGTTTACCTCGTACTGCGTCTGCTCGGCGTTGAGCATCATTGTAAGAAGAGCGATTCTCTCGTTAATTCCGCCGATCTCCGAATTCAGCTTTTCGATATCACGATTAAGCTCACCTTCGTGTGCCTTTTTGCTTCCGAGCTCGATTCCGAGCTTTGCGACCTCGCCCTTGAGCGAGGATATTTCGGCGCTTCTTGTGAGAATGCCGCTGTCCTGACGGGTCGAGCCGCCCGTGAACGAGCCGCCTGCGTTTATTATCTGTCCGTCGAGGGTAACTATTCTTATACGGTAGCCGAAGGATTTTGCAACGTACGCCGCGTTATCTATATTATCGAATACCGCCGTTCTGCCGAGCAGGTTTCCGATAACTCCTGCGTACTTTTTATCGTGGTCGCAGAGCGCGTCTGCCATTCCGATATAGCCCTTTTTATTCTTGAGCTCGTTTGCGGAGACGACGGGAGTCTGCGCCTTCATAGCGGTGAGCGGATAGAAGGTAGCGCGGCCGCCGTTCGTCTTTTTAAGATAGGCGATAGCCGCCTTTGCCGCTTCCTCGTCCTTGGTTACTATGTTCTGTATGTTCGCGCCGAGCGCCGTTTCGATGGCGATACTGTATTCGCCCTTTACCGAAATAAGCTTCGACACGGGACCGTGAATGCCCTTTATCGCGCCGTTCTCAACTGCGTGCATCACGTTCTTTACGCTATGGTTATAGCCCTCGAGAAGGTCGTCCATTCTCTTGAGCGTTTCTGCGCGGTGATTCTTCGATTCGATGCTAAGGTTAAGGCGGTCGATCGCTCCCTTGACATCGTCAAGCTCGGCGCGGAGAGCGGAAATTTCGTTTTCCTTTTCACTCGCCTTTGCCTTATCGGACTCGATCGAGGAAAGATAGTCAGCTACCGTCTTTTCGGAGCGGTTCATCGCGTCGGTAATGACCGCGATCTCGGCTTCAAGCTCGGAGATCTCGCTCTTCAGCGAACGGCTTCTTTCGCTTTCGCTTTCGTGCGAGCCGGTCAGGGCAGACAGACGCACCTTTTCGTCTATAAGCTTGCTTTCGGTCAGGCGCTCGCCGTCCTCACATTCAAGTATCTTCTCATCGAGGAAGGATATAAGCTCCCTCTTTTCCGACGCCTTTTTATCAAGCTCCTCAAGCTCCGCGCGGAGCGCTTCGAGCTTTTCGGTCTTTTCCTTAAGCTCGTTTTCGAGATCCGCTCCACGTTTTTCTCCGTCGGAAAGCGACAGACGGCGAAGCTCTCTATCGTTCTTCGTCTGCTCGATACGGCTTTCGGTATGAAGTATATCATTTTCAAGGACGCGGCTGTTGCTCTCGATTCCGTGGCGCTTTTCGATATATTCGCTTACGCGGTTCGTCAGCTCCTCGGCTCCGCTCTGGCTTTCTGCCGCCTTCGTGTAGAGGTTTTCACTTCTCGATTCAAGAGCCGATATTTCACTTTCGGCGCTTTCAAGCGCGAGCTTCGCAGACATATACGCGCGCTCGGTCTCGTTCGCTCTTGCGCGCATCGTTTCGGCATCATAGAGCCAAAGCGCAACGTCGACCTCCTTCTTCTGCTCGTAAAGGTCGAGATACTTTCTCGCCGCCGCCGCTTCCTTTTCAAGCGGACCGACACGCGATGAAAGCTCGCCGATTATATCGGAAAGACGCACGAGGTTTGCCTCGGTATCCTTAAGCTTTCTTTCGGCTTCGTTCTTTCTTACGCGGTACTTTGATATTCCCGCCGCTTCTTCAAATACAGAACGGCGTTCGTCACTCTTCTGCGAGATTATCTCGGCAATTTTACCCTGACCGATATTCGAATAACCCGTCTTACCGACGCCTGTATTCATAAACAGCTCGGCGATATCCTTAAGGCGCGACGCCTTGCCGTTTATAAGATATTCGCTATCGCCGCCGCGGTAGTATCTTCTCGTTACCGACACCTCGTCGTATTCGCTGTCAAGGCGGCCTATACCGACTGTATTGTCGATTATGAGCGTTACCTCGGCATATCCCATCGGACGGCGGTTATCGGAGCCGCCGAAGATGACGTCCTCCATTTTGGATCCGCGTATGCTCTTGGTCGACATTTCGCCGAGAACCCATCTGACTGCGTCAGTTATATTCGATTTTCCGCTTCCGTTAGGTCCGACGACGGCGGTTATTCCCTGGTCGAAGGACAGAACGGTCTTATCGGGGAAGGATTTGAACCCCTGCATTTCAAGCGCTTTTAATCTCAAAACCAATACTCCTTAAAATCGTTATCACGCCCGCGCACGCGCGTGCAAATAATACGCCTATTATATATAATAAGTTATTATAGCATACATCAAAGCAAATTGCAAGTGCTTAACGTGATTTTGCACGAAAAACAGGGGCGATTTTTGGAGTTTTTAACGTTGATTTCAGAAGCCGAAAATGTTACTATGTGTATAGTGATTTTATACCGCGAGGTGCTTTATGAGAACAAACGAATTCGTAAGAAAGGACGTCATCGTCCCCGGGCTCAAAAACGAATACCGCATACTGCATATTACCGACTCACACGTCGTAATGTGCAACGAAAAAGAGGGCGAATACATAATCGAGGGCGACAATTACTGGAACGGAACGAAGATCGGCGACTACACGGATCTGCGAAACAAATGCTTCCTCGTTGACGGTGTTCAAACCGACGTGCTTTTTGAAAAAATGTGCGACGAGCTTGCCGCCAACCCCGACTGCGCAGACATTATCGTTTTCACCGGTGATATCATTGATTTCTTCACGCAGAGCGCATTTGATTTCATCAAGAGAAATATTGACAAGCTCAAGACGCCCTATATGTTCGTTTTGGGAAATCACGATATGATATTCTCCGGAATGCCCGAAGAAAAGGTGCGTAATATCTTCAAATCGCTCACAGGAGAAAACACCGACCTTCAGAAAAGAAAGCTCGGCGAGCTTACTCTCATCGGCGTTTACGACGGACCGTATTATTACCCCGAAAAGTCGCTGAATGACCTTATGAGCGCACTTGAAGGCGAGGAAAACGTCATTCTTTTCCAGCACGTTCCGCTTTCGACAAAGGAGTTCCACAAGCACTACGCCGATCTCGGCAAACCCGACTGGAGCATCGGCGATCAGGGAGTTTGTGAGGGTGACGGCTGGAAGACCGTTTTCGCCAAGGTTCAAGAGGAGAATTCCCCCATCAAGGCGATCATCTGCGGCGACTGTCACATTGAGCACGAGAGCAAGCTTGGAAACGTGCCTCAATACACCTCTCCTCTCAACACCAAATATCCGCCTTATCTCTACGTGATTCATTCGTAAATCGACTTCCCCTGCGCCAAAACGGCGCGGGGGATTTTTTGTGTCAAAAGCGACAAAAAAACGCACCCTTTATTGGTGTTTCTCTGCCCTTATTCTATTGACAAATACTGTATAATGTAGTAAAATAAAATATGTATGTGCATTTATAATACGGAGGAACGACAGTGTTAAATTTTAAGAACACGCTTTCGCAGGAGCTGTCCTGCGCTATCAAGAAAATATCCCCCGAGACCATTCTTGACGCCTCCGAGCTCGCAGCGATGCTTGAGTATCCCCCCAACAAGGATATGGGAGACCTCGCATTCCCCTGCTTTAAGCTCAGTAAGGCGCTCCGCAAGGCACCGCCCGTTATCGCTTCGCTTATCTCCGAGGCGATGGACAAGGTCGAGCATCTTGCGAAGACGGAAGTCGTCGGAGGTTATCTCAATTTCTTTATTAACGACGCTTATTTCACCGACGGGATCCTTGACAAGGTGATATCGGAGGGTGACGATTACGGTAAGAGCGACAGCGGCAAGGGCAAGACCCTCGTTATCGACTATTCCTCGCCGAACGTCGCAAAGCCCTTCCATATAGGTCATCTCGGAACGACCGTTATCGGTCATTCGCTCAAGAAGCTTCACGAATTCTGCGGCTGGAACGCGGTCGGAATCAACCACCTCGGCGACTGGGGAACACAGTTCGGTAAGCTCATCGTTGCGTACAAGCTCTGGGGCAACAAGGAGCAGATCGAGGAGGGCGGAATCGACAAGCTCGTTGAGCTTTACGTCCGCATCAACAATACGATAAAGGGCGATTCCGAAAACGGTATCCCTGCTCGTGACGACCTTGCCGATCAGAGCCGCGCCGAGTTCCACAAGATGGAAATCGGCGATAAGGAAAATATCGAGCTTTGGAAATGGTTTATCGAAATTTCCCTCAGCGAATACGAAAAAACCTACAAGCAGCTCGGTATCACCTTTGATTCTTATGCAGGTGAGAGCTTCTACACCGATCTTATGCCTGCACAGGTTCAGCGTCTGCGCGACAAGGATCTATTAAAGATAGACGACGGCGCGTCAATAGTTGACCTTTCGGAATACAATATGCCCCCCTGTCTTATTCTCAAGCGCGACGGCTCGACGCTTTATCCTACGCGTGATATTGCCGCAGCTGTTTACCGCAAGGAGCATTACAACTTCGACAAGTGCGTTTACGTTACGTCGAATCAGCAGATACTTCACTTCCAGCAGTGGTTCAAGGTTCTCGAGCTTATGGGCTACGAATGGTACGGCGAGCTCGTTCACATTCCTTACGGCACCGTTTCCATCGGCGGCATGAAGCTTGCTACGAGAACAGGTAACGTAATTCTTCTTAAGGACCTGTTCAAGATGGCGGTCGAGAAGGTCAAGGCGATAATGGAAGAAAAGAACCCCGACCTTGAAAACAAGGACGAGGTCGCAGAGGCAGTAGGTGTCGGCGCCATCGTATTCTATTATCTTACTAACAGCCGTATCAAGGATAACGACTTCTCGCTCGATGATGCGCTTTCCTTTGAGGGCAACACCGGCCCTTATGCGCAGTACACCTACGCGCGTTGCTGCTCGATCATCGAGAAGGCGGGCGGAGTACCTGAAAAGTCGCTCACAAGCGGCTACGAGCCGCAGGCGGCCGAAGCGGCGCTTTGCAGAGTTCTTTCTCTCTTCACCGAAAAGGTGAACGACGCTATCACCGACAGCGAGCCGATGGTAATCACGAGATACATTCTCGACATCTGCGCGGCGTTCAACCGCTTCTACCACGACTGCCCGATCCTTTCGGCAAACGAGGATAACGCCCGCGCCTTCCGCGTGCGTCTAACCGAGGCAACGAAGACCGTTCTCGGAAACGCTTTCGGGCTTATATGCTTGAAGAAAACACCAAAGATCTAATATACGAGGTTAAATGATATGTCAGGACACAGTAAATGGAAAAATATAATGCATAAAAAGGAGAAGACCGACGCGCAGAGAGCTTCGGTGTTCACCAAGATAGGCAAGGAGATCGCGATCGCGGTCAAGGAGGGCGGTCCCGATCCGAACTCCAACTCGCGTCTGCGCGATCTTATCGCAAAGGCGAAGGATAACAACGTCCCGAACGACAACATTGACCGTGCGATCAAAAAGGCATCTGCCGCTGACGCCGCAGTTTACGAGGAGATAACCTACGAGGGCTACGGTCCGAGCGGAGTTGCCGTCATCGTTGAGACCGCGACTGACAACCGCAACCGTACCGCTGCCGCGGTTCGTCACTTTTTTGATAAGTACGGCGGAAACATGGGTACGAGCGGATGCGTAAGCTACCTCTTCACCGACAAGGGCGTTATCGTTATTGAAAACGATGGAACCGTTGACGAGGACAAGCTTATGGAGGATTCTCTTGAGGCAGGCGCTGAGGATTTCGTTGCTTCCGAGGAGGCGTTCGAGATCTACACCGTGCCGGAGGACCTTTCTGCTATCCGTGCCGACCTTGAAAACAAGGGCTACAAGATCGTTTCTGCCGACAAGGACAAGATCCCGTCCAACTACGTCATACTTGAGGACGAGGACGCTATCAAGAACATGAATCTTCTTCTTGAGAAGCTCGACGAAAACGACGACGTTCAGAACGTCTATCACAACTGGGAAAACGAAGAATGATTTGGAGGAGGGCGGTAATGCCCTCCTCTTCTGCTTATAGGTGAAAAATATGTTAATTGATATGCACGCACACACTTCGGGAATCAGTGAATGCTGTCTCGGAGATGCTGAAACTATTCTTAAGGTTGCCAAGGAAAACGGTATTGACGGAATCGTTCTTACCAACCACTATCAGAAAAGCTACCTGAAAAACGGCACCCCGGCCGAGCTTGCAAAAAGATATACCGATGAATACAGAATGACGAAGCGTTTGGGTGAGAAGATCGGTGTTACCGTTATTTACGGAATGGAGGTCACCATGCACCGCCACGATAACAGCCATCTGCTCATCTACGGCCTGTCCGAATCGTTCACCGAAGAATTTCCCGAGGTATACGATATGACGCAAAAGGAGCTTTATACTCTCGTAAAATCGCGCGGCGGACTTCTTATTCAGGCGCATCCGTTCAGAAAGGGCTACTATCCTCTTGACCCCCGTTTCCTTGACGGATACGAGCTAAGCAGCCATCCGCTTTACGGTACCTCCGCTTACGACGACGTAACTGCGCTTGCACTCAAGCACGGCGCACTCCTTACGACGGGCGCTGATTATCACTATGACGTTGCTTACCGCCCTTACTGCGGAGCGCTTCTTCCCGATACCGTAAAGGATCCGAAGTCGCTTGTTGAAGCACTTGTGAGTGCCGATCCTATTACCCTTTCCCTTCACGAGCCGGAGAACAGAGTAAAGTATCTCGTTACTTACGATAGAAAAGACGGCACTGTGAAGAAAGAGGAGAACGAGTAATATAAACAGCGTTCGACCGTCGTTGTAGGGGCGACCATTGGTCGCCCGAATAATAACTTGTACCTGACGGGCGACCAATGGTCGCCCCTACAATATATTTTCCCGCTCAAAACAAAAAGTCCCCCGAAATCGGGGGACTTAATATAGGACCTATTAAAGCTTGCTTACGATAGCTTCGGTATCCTTTGCGATCATGAGCTCTTCGTTTGTAGGAAGAACGTAGACCTTGACCTTGGAATTCTTGGTCGAAAGCTCAACGGTGTTGGGCTGACGGAGAGTCTTCGCGTTAAGCTCCATGTCGATCTCAACGCCGAAGTAGGAAAGCTCCTTACATACTCTTTCACGAAGCTCGGGGTTGTTTTCACCCATACCTGCGGTGAATACGATAGCATCGAGTCCGTTCATTGCTGCTGCGTAGGAACCGATATACTTCTTGACCTGGTATGCAAGAACGTTAGCGGTGAGAAGCGCCTGCTCATTTCCTTCGAGAATAGCCGCTTCGATATCGCGGGAGTCGGAGGAAATGCCCGAAAGGCCGAGGAAGCCGCACTTCTTGTTCATGAAGTTCGACATCTCGTCGGGAGTATAACCGTACTTCTTCATAATATAGGTTACGATCGCGGGGTCGATAGATCCGCAACGGGTACCCATTTCAACGCCTTCAAGGGGAGTGAATCCCATCGAGGTGTCGATGCACTTTCCGCCCTTAACTGCCGAGATAGACGAGCCGTTACCGATATGGCAGGTTACGATCTTGGTCTCCTCTACGGGCTTATCAAGAAGCTTTGCCATCTCGATAGAAACGAAGCGGTGAGAGGTTCCGTGCGCGCCGTAGCGGCGGATGTGATCCTTCTCGATCATGTCCTTGGGGAGCGCATAGGTGTATGCGTAATCGGGCATAGTCTGATGGAACGCGGTATCAAATACGAGAACCTGGGGAACCGTCGGCATTACCTCGGTACAGCCCTCGATACCCATAAGGTGCGCGGGAGTGTGAAGAGGTGCGAAGTCGTTACAGAGCTTGAGCTTCTCGATTACCTCGGGTGTTACGAGGCAGCTTTCAAAGAAGTAAGGACCGCCGTGGACAACGCGGTGTCCGACTGCCTTGATCTCACCCATATCGGAAAGGCATCCGAGAGTCTTATCGGTAAGAGTGTCAACTACGATCTTCATAGCGACTGCGTGGTTAGGCATATCGAGCTGGCGCTTATTCTTTTCGCCGTCCTCGCCGAGGCGGTGCTCAATAATACCGTCGATACCGATTCTTTCACAGATACCCTTAGCAAGTACTGCGCCGTTCTCGGTCTCGAAAAGCTGATACTTAAGGGACGAGCTTCCTGCATTTACAACAAGAACTTTCATTATTTATTTCCTCCGAATTTTAATTTACATTTATAACATCACGATTATACACTATTTTTCCTTAAATTACAAGTCTTTTGTCAAAATATTACCTTCTAAGGAGCAGAAAAATGAAGACCGTCGCGATTATTTGCGAATACGATCCCTTTCATCTGGGCCACAAAAAACAAATAGACCTCGTTCGCGAGCAAATCGGTGCCGACACAACGATAATAAGCGTTATGAGCGGAAGCACCGTTCAGCGCGGCCGCCTCGCTATCTACCCGAAGCATCTTCGCGCAGAGGCGGCGATAAAGAACGGCTCCGATCTCGTGCTTGAGCTACCCTACCCCTACTGCTCGTCGTCTGCCGAGCACTTTGCCCGCGGCGCTGTCGGTCTCATATCCGATCTCGGCGGAGTTGATATTCTCGCTTTCGGAAGTGAAAACGGAAATCTTTCCGAGCTTTCCCGTGCCGCCGACGTTATACGCTCGGATGAGTACCTGAGCGCGATACGCGAAAACGGCAAGAACGGACACATAAAAAGCGCCGAGGAAATATTCCGTTCCCTCTCGGGCGACGGCTTCCCGACGACGCCGAACGACATTCTGGCGGTCGAGTATATTGCCGCGCTGAAGGACGAAAATTGCGGTATTCTTCCCTACACCTACAAGCGCGAGGAAGGTTATTCCGCCTCTCGCTCGCGCGAGCTTATATACAGTGGATCTGACGCTTCCGAGATGATTCCCGACAGCGCGATTTCGGTTTTTGAAAAATGTGTTCCGACCGATATTTCCGCCTATGAAGCTGTTGCGCTTCACACGATCAGAATGAGTGACGCAGAAGTCCTTTCATCTTATTACGGAATGAACGGCGGAGTTGCGGGACTTATCAAGTCAAACGCTGAAAACGAATCGTCACTTGACGGACTGATCTCGTCGTGCGTCAACAAGAGCTATACCGCGGCAAGAATAAGACGGGCAATTCTCTCTTCGGTTCTCGGCTTAAAAGCTGAAACAGTTAAGGAGCGTCCGCTGTTCACGAATCTTCTCGCCGCGAGCACAAAAGGCAGAGAGTATCTGAACAAGATCAGAAAAACTTCGTCTATTGAAATCGTGACGAAGCCCTCGGGCGGACTTGATCTGCCCGAAAATGCGCGCAAGCAATTCGAGCTTTCGCTCCGCGCAGATAAGCTTATGGCGCTTTGCCGCTGCGAATCGGCGAGCGAGGTTTTTAGAAGAAATCCTTATATTGGGTGAAAAGTTTTCACTATATTCATTTACTTTTTCATATCATAGTGCTATAATGAAATTACAAACCTCAAGGAGGATATTATGAAAAGAAAAGAAATGAAAGCCCTTGCGCGGCTTCAAATTGAAGGCAAGATCGGACCTTTATTTTTGGTGTCGTTCGTCGGCAACATAATTGCATCTGCAGGATCCGGTTTCCCGATCGTCGGCGTGATATTATCTTTTATTCTTACCTCTGCCATATCGCTCGGACTGATATACATTCACTTCCGCGTCGCTGCCGACCCGAGCTACCGTCCGAGAGTCGGAGACCTTTTTAACGGCTTTAACAACTTCTGGCCGTTTTTGAAGGTAATGCTTCTCTCGTCCCTCTTCACGTTTCTTTGGTCGCTTCTGTTCGTCGTTCCCGGTATCGTCAAGGCGCTCGCCTATTCGCAGGCGCCCTACATTATCGCCGAAAATCCCAATATGCCCGCAATGGAAGCGCTCCGTCAGTCGGAACGCATGATGAAGGGCAGAAAGACCGAATACTTCGTTCTTAACCTCTCCTTTATCGGTTGGGCTCTGCTTGCCATCCCAACGCTCGGTCTTCTCTATATATGGCTCGAGCCGTATATGCAGATGACGATGATAAACTTCTATTCCGATCTCAAGTCGAGTCAGGGCTACTTCGATCCCTTCGGTACGACGCCTCCCCCTCCGCCTCCTCCATTCGGCGAACAATTCTGAATATTAAAAGAGCAAACACGACTGTGTTTGCTCTTTTTTATTATACGTCCATTATTATCGGCAGTATCATCGGCTTTCTGCCCGTCGTTTGGAGAATATAGCGCGAAAGCGCGTTCTTGACGGAGTTCTTTATCTCGCTTCTTTCGTCGATTCCACGGTCGAAGCATTCTTCGATCGCGTTCTTCGCTATCTCCTTCGCCTGATCCATAAGCTCCTCGGCTTCTCTTACGTAAACGAATCCGCGCGAGACGACCTCGGGGCCTGAAATAAGCATTCTGTACGCGAGGTCTACCGATGCGACGATGACCATAAGTCCGTCCTGCGAGAGGTGGCGTCGGTCGCGAAGGACGATGTTTCCGATATCGCCTATACCGTAGCCGTCTATCAGCACCCTGCCCGCTTCGACGTTACCGTTAAAGCGTGCATAATCCTCGCAAACCTCGAGCACCTTTCCGATCTCGGAAATAAATACGTTACTTTCGGGAATGCCCATATCGACGGCATTCTTTTTGTTTGCGTTCAAATGCTTATATTCACCGTGTATCGGCATAAAGTATTTCGGCTTCGTCAGCGCCAGCATGAGCTTGATCTCCTCCTGGCAGGCGTGGCCCGAAACGTGTACCTCAAAGTTATCGTTTTTGAAGACGTCCGCGCCATTTTTGAGAAGCTCGTTTATGATCTTGTCGACCATCTTCTCGTTTCCGGGAATAGCCGACGCGGAAATTACCACAAGATCCTCCGAGCCAAGCTGAACCTTATCGTGCGAGCGGAACGCCATACGGTAAAGCGCCGACATCGGCTCGCCCTGGCTTCCCGTCGTGATAAGCGTGATCTGATTCGGGGGGTATTTCTTTATTTCGCTTATGTCGATAAGGACGCCGTCCGGCACCGACATATAGCCGAGCCGAGTTGCCGCGCCGATTATGTTCATCATCGAGCGGCCTGTTATCGCGACCTTTCTTCCGTACTGCGCGCTCGTGTTTATTATCTGCTGAACGCGGTGTACGTTTGACGAGAACGTAGCTATAACTATTCTCTTATCGCTCTTCTGCATGAAGATATTATCAAGCGACTGACCGACCTTCTTCTCCGACGGAGTATATCCGGGACGCTCTGCGTTCGTCGATTCGCACATCAGTAGAAGCACGCCCTCTTCGCCGAGCTGACCGAGGCGCGTGAGGTTCATTATTTCGCCCTCGATAGGCGTCAAGTCAAGCTTGAAGTCACCCGTATGGACTATCGTTCCTGCGGGTGTTTTTATTGCCAGACAGCAAGCGTCGGCAATCGAGTGGTTAACTCTTATAAACTCGACCGAGAAGCAGCCCGCCTTGACCGTCTCGCCTGCCGTTACGCAGTTAAGCTCCGGCTCGTAGGGAAGCTGATGCTCCATAAGCTTATTCTCTATGATTCCGAGCGTCAGGCGCGTGCCGTATATCGGAATATCGAGCTTGCGGAGAACATAAGGTATAGCACCGATATGGTCCTCGTGTCCGTGCGTCAGAAAGAGACCTCTTATTCTGTCGCAGTTCTTTTCAAGGTAGGTCGTGTCGGGTATAACGAGGTCGACACCGAGCATATCGTCGTCGGGGAAGCCGAGACCGCAGTCGACCATTATGATATCGTTTTCACATTCGATGACTGCGAGGTTCTTTCCTATCTCGTTAAGTCCTCCGAGCATCATCACCTTGACGCGCGTATTATTCTTTTTCTTTCTTGCCATTAAGCAGTTTTGTCCGCCGAAAAAAAGCGGACCTCTCCTTCCGTTTAATAGATAAGTATCAAGTTGTGTGACAAGCCCCGAAAGGAACACTCGCCGTCATACCGTCCTACGGCTTATGCCTTTGCCCTAACGAGCCATGTCAAAATCGAACAAATATACCTACATATATTCTACACGCAAGATGTTAATATTATGAGTGCAAATTCGTGAACAAACTTTGAACGGAATATCGGTATAAATTATCCTCTTTTTGGAATAATATCGTAAAACACCTTGAAAGGCGGTAACGAAAATGAAAAAGAAAGATATAAACAAAGGCGATTTTCCGAAAGCTCACGACACAATAGAGGCGTACCAAAGCGTCGCCGACCCTCTCGGCAGCTACACGGGGCTGACGAAGGATCTTCACGTTATGCCAAGAAAGACTGTCGACGGCAAGATCTTTATGAAGCTTGAGGATCTCCCCGTTCAGGACGCCGACGATCTTTAAGAGAGCAGGCAGATCGTAATTCCGAGCGCGGCGCCCGAAACGAAGGACAGCAAAACGGTTATCAGTCCTTTTATTATCCTTCTTTTCGGCTTTGAGACCTTTCCGCTTTCGCTTAAGACCGTACCGACTATTTTGGAAGCTTCTTTAACAAGGTCGCGCTCGGAACGGTCGGACGCGCTGTTTTTGATTATAAAGTGCGCCTCCTCAAAGTATTTACTGCCCGTATTTTTTACCACTATCATATTCTTATTTATTCCCTTTATCATATTTTCCTCCGCTTACCGTTTTATACGATTATCGTGTCACTCGGCGCGGGGTATTCAAATTTTTATAAAATAGGATAACTTATGAAAGCAATTATTATGGCAGGCGGCGAGGGCAAACGTCTTCGCCCGATAACAGACAGTATTCCAAAACCGCTTCTCCCGATCGGCGGCGTCCCGACCATCGTCCGCATTCTTTCGCTTCTCCGCAGTCACGGTATAGGCGAGGCGGCAATAACCGTCGGATACCTCGGCGACAGGATAATAGGCGCACTCGGTGCGTCCTGTCAGGGAGTTGAGCTTACCTATATTAACGAGGAAACACCGCTCGGAACTGCGGGCGGTGTCAAGCAGGCGGCGAGCTTCGTCGGTAACGACGACTTCGTTGTCATCAGCGGTGACGCGCTTTCCGAATGTGATATAAGCACTGCCGTTACGAGAAGAAAGGAAAAGGACGCGCCGGTTCTTATGGTCCTTACGCACTGCCCCGATCCCGGTGAATACGGTGTCGTTCTTACCGACTCTGACGGCTGCGTCAGCGGCTTTTGCGAAAAGCCGTCGCTTTCCTCGACCTATTCCGATCTCATAAACACCGGGATCTACGTCATGTCTTCCGCAATATTTGACTATATTCCCGACGGGAAATGCGATTTTTCAAACGACGTTTTCCCGAAGATTCTTGCCTCGGGCGGAAGGATCGCGACCTTTACAGATCGAAGCTATTGGTGCGATATCGGCGATTTTTCTTCCTACAAGCAAGCAAATCTACGCTATTCCGACGGCAAAACCTCTGTCGGTAATAACTGTATTTTGCCTCCCGAGGGGGTAAACGGCTCTGTCATTCTCGATAACGTAAAGATAGGCCGTCGGAGTAACGTTGAAAGCTCCGTTATTTGCTCCGACACCGTTATTGGCGACGGCACTCATATTCTCCGCGGATGCGTGATCGGCCACGGATGCGTGATCGGCGACAACTGCGTTATCAGCGAGGGGACTGTGCTCCCGTCGGGAAGCGAGATACCCGACGGATCGTTCATTCGGCAAGGCGCACCCGTTTCTCCCGAAAAGATCCGCGAGATGCTTGACGGCGGTGCGCTTCGTGCTGATATACGAACTGCGTCGCCATCGTTCTGCGTGAGAGTC